>NZ_JBHYXN010000073.1:0-23389 GCF_042752335.1 Streptomyces sp. NPDC059355
CCCAAGAACGGCGAGACGCCCGAAACCCGCCTCGTCCGCTACCGCACCGTGGGCGACATGTCCTGCACCGGTGCCGTCGACTCCGACGCCACCACCATCGACCAGGTCATCACCGAGATCGCCGCCTCCCGGCTCACCGAGCGGGGCGCGACCCGCGCCGACGACAAGATGTCCGAGGCCGCGATGGAAGACCGCAAGCGCGAAGGGTACTTCTAGACATGGCCCCCACCACGAACACGGCCCCCGGCGGCACCGTCGCCGCCACCTCGCTGCTGCGCTTCGCGACCGCGGGCTCCGTCGACGACGGCAAGTCCACCCTGGTAGGACGGCTGCTCTACGACTCCAAGTCGATCCTCGCCGACCAGCTGGAGGCGGTGGAGCAGGCCTCGCGCGGCCGCGGCCAGGACGCCCCCGACCTCGCACTGCTCACCGACGGCCTGCGGGCCGAGCGCGAGCAGGGCATCACCATCGACGTCGCCTACCGCTACTTCGCCACCGCCCGGCGCCGGTTCATCCTCGCCGACACCCCCGGCCACGTGCAGTACACCCGCAACATGGTCACCGGGGCGTCGACGGCGGAGCTCGCCGTCGTGCTCGTCGACGCCCGTAACGGGGTGGTCGAGCAGACCCGGCGGCACACGGCGGTCGCGGCCCTGCTGCGGGTCCCGCACCTGGTGCTCGCGGTGAACAAGATGGACCTGGTCGGCTACGACGAGTCCGTCTTCGCCTCCATCGCCGCGGAGTTCGCCGACTACGCCCGCGGGCTCGGCGTCCGGGAGGTGACCGCCATCCCGGTCTCCGCGCTGGCCGGGGACAACGTGGTCGAGCCCTCCCCGCACATGGACTGGTACGGCGGCCCCACCATCCTGGAGCACCTGGAGACGGTTCCCGTGGACCACGACCCGCAGGGCGCCCCGGCCCGGCTCCCGGTGCAGTACGTGATCCGTCCGCAGTCCGCCGAGCACCCCGACTACCGCGGTTACGCGGGCCAGATCGCCTCCGGCGTACTGCGCGTCGGAGCCCCGGTGACCGTGCTGCCGTCCCGGCTGACCACCACCATCGAGGCCATCGACACGCTCGGCGGCCCCGCCGAGGCGGCGTGGGCCCCGCAGTCGGTGACGGTGCGGCTGGCGGACGACATCGACGTCTCGCGCGGAGACATGATCGCTCCGGCCGACGCCGCTCCGCCGGTGACCCGCGATCTCGCGGCCACCGTCTGCCACGTCGCGGACCGGCCGCTGCGGGTCGGCGACCGGGTGCTGGTCAAGCACACCACCCGTACGGTCAAGGCCGTCGTGAAGGCGATCCCGTCCCGGCTGGCACTGGACGACCCGGCGCGCCGTACGGCCGTCGAGGAGCTGCGGGCCAACGACATCGGTCAGGTCGTGGTCCGCACGGCCGAGCCGCTCGCGCTCGACGCATACGCGCGCTCCCGCCGTACCGGGTCGTTCCTGCTGATCGACCCGGACGACGGGACCACGCTCACGGCGTGCATGGCTACGGAGCCGGCCTGCTGACCCCGCCGACCCCGCCGGCACCGACGCCGAGGGCGCCCGCCACCAGGGCCGTCAGCTGCTCCTCCTGCCCCTGCAGGTAGAAGTGGCCCCCGGGGAACACCCTGCTGGTGAACTCCGCCGTGGTCAGTTCTCCCCAGCTCGCCAGCGCCTCGGGCGGGCAGCCCGTGTCCCGGTCGCCGCCGAAGGCGGTGACCGGGACACTCGTGCGTGCGGGCTCGCCGACCGGCACGTAGTCGGTCAGCAGCCGGAAGTCGGCGCGCAGCGAGGGCAGGAGCAGCTCCCGCAGCTCGGGTATCTCGTACACCTCGGGCTCGGCGCCGCCCTGCCGGCGGGTGTAGGCGACGAGCGACGCGTCGTCCAGCGCGGGCAGCTCCTCGCGGTCGCGGTGCGGGGCGGCGGTGCCCGAGACGAACAGGTGCACGGGGGCGGCGTGCGGGGCGTGCCGGCCGAGCCGGAGCGTGGTCTCGTACGCGACGAGGGCGCCCATGCTGTGGCCGAAGACGACCGTGGGCAGTACGGGCAGTGCGGCGAGGGCCGCGGCGGCCGCGCCGGCGCTCTCCTCCATCGTCTCGCTGCAGGGCTCGGCCAGCCGGTCCTGTCGGCCGGGGTACTGCACGGCGAGCAGTTCGACCGCGGCCGGGAGGTGGCGGGCCCAGCCCTGGTAGGCGCTCGCGCCGCCGCCGGCGTGCGGCAGGCAGACGATGCGGGCGCGGGCGGGCTGCGGGGCCGGGGCCCCGGGGACGGTGAGGCGCTTGAGCCAGCGCGAGGTGCCCGGGCCGGCGGCTGAAGTGGTGTGCGCCGTCACCCGAGTTCCCCGCGCTCCACGCAGAACTCGTTGCCCTCGGGGTCGGCGAGGGTGACCCAGCCGCTGCCGTCGGGGCGGGTCCGGTCGGCGACCAGGCGGGCGCCGAGGCCCTGTACGCGGGCCACCTCGTCCGCGCGGGTGCGGCCGTGCGGCTTGAGGTCGAGGTGGATGCGGTTCTTGGCGGCCTTGCCCTCGGGAACCCGTACGAACAGCAGGGTGGGGCCGCCCTCCGGGTCCTCGATGACCGCCTCGGGGTCGCCGGGCTTGTCGTCGTCGGCCAGCGGGCGGCCCAGCAGGCCGCTCCAGAACAGGCCGAGGTCGTAGGGGTCGCCGGTGCAGTCGAAGGTGATCGTGCGGATACTGGGGTACATCGTGGTTCTCCGTGGGCAGTTGGGGGTGGGACCGGCCGGCCGGCCGATCACCCGGATGGTCTCAGGATGCCCCGGCGAGGGACTTGGCGCGGGCCCTTGGGCGGGCGACCACGGTGTTGCGGCCGATCATGTTGGCGATCTCCGCCCGGGAGGAGACCTCCAGCTTGGCGAAGATGCGCCCGAGGTGGGTCTCCACCGTCTTGTGGCTGACCCCGAGGGTGCGGGCGATCTGCCGGTTGGTGCAGCCCTGGCTGACCAGTTGGGAGATCTCGTACTCGCGCTGGCTGAGCATGTACGCCACCTCGGCGGGGGCCGCGGCCACCGCTGCCTCGGCGGTGGCCGCGGCGACCTCCCGGCCGAGCCGGGCCGCCGAGCAGGCGGTGGCCGTGTACGCGGCGGCGGTCAGGTGGCGGTCGGCCTGCTCCGGCTCGCCGAGCCGCGTCCGGGCCCGGGCGAGGGCCACGCGGGCCCAGCCCTCGTCGGCCGCGTGTCCGCAGGCGGCGGCAGCGGAGAGGGCCTCCTCGGCCGGGGCGAGCGCCTCGGCCGGGCTCTCGGCGACGGCGGCGGCCAGCAGCAGCGCCTGGACACGGAGCCCCGCGAGGCCGGTCCGCGCGGCGAGTTCGCGGGCCTGACCGGCGGCGATCCGGGCCGCGTCGCTGCGGCCCACCGCGAGCCGGGCCCCGCACAGGGTCTCGGCGAGCGCGAGCCGCTCGGCGGCGGGCAGCGGTGCGGTCAGGGGGTCGGCCAGTGCGGCTCCGGCGAGGGTCTCCAGGCTGCCGAGGGCGTCCCCGGCGGCGAGTTCGGCGGCGGCCAGCACCAGCCGGGAGCGGTGCCACCAGGCGCCGTCGGCGGCGGCCAGCGCGCAGGCGGCCCGGGCCACCGCGACGGCCGTCTCGGGGGTGTGGACCTCCAGGGCGACCTGGGCGCGTACGCACAGGGCCAGCGCGCGCGGCTCCTGACCGCCCGCCAGTTCGGAGCACCGTACGGCCTCTTCGGCGCGGGCGGCGGCCTGCGGGAAGCGGCCCTGGCGCAGCAGCAGGGCGGCCAGGCCCGCGGCGAGCGCGGTGGCGGCCGGCCACTGGCCGGTGGAGCGGGCGGTGTCGATGCCGCGGGTGAAGTGCCGTACGGCGGGCCCGTACTGCTCCAGTTCGGTCTCCAGCCGGGCCAGGCAGTCCAGGGCGCCGAGGCGCAGCGCGAGGGCGCGGTCGGTGAGGGTGTCGGCGATCCGGGCCGCGGCGCGGGCGTCGCGCAGAGCGGCGGAGGCCTCCCCGGCGGCCAGGTGCGCGGTGCCGCGGGCGGCGAGGGCGTGGGCGTGCAGGGCCTCGTCGGAGCCGTGCGCGGCGGCGGCCCGTACGGCCTCCCCGGCCCAGGCGGCGGCCTGCGCGGGGTGGTCTGCGCCGGCCGTGGCCGCGAGGGCGGTCCACAGGGCGGCGGCGCCGTGCGGGTCGGCGCCGCCGGGGGCGGCGGCCGGCTCGGCGAGCGCGGCCTGGCGGATCTCGCGGGCCTGCGGGAGGTCCCCGGCCAGTTCGGCGAGGCGGGCGCGCGGTTCGGCGGCGTCCGCGGCCCCGGCGGCGCGGTCGTGCCCGTCGAGGAGTTGTTCGCGGTCGGCGAGGGCTGCGCGGGCCAGGTCGCTGCGGCCGCTGCGGACGGCGGCGGCCGCCGCGGCGGCGAGCAGCTCCCGGCGGCGGGCCCGGTGCGCGGGGGCGTCGGGCAGCAGCCGGGCGGCGGCGGTGTACCAGGCGCCGGCCGTGGCGGGCGCCGAGGCGAGCATCTCGTCGGCGGCGGCGACGAGTTCGGTCGCACCGGACTCGTCGCCGGGCCGGCAGGACTGCTCGGCGTGGCGGGCGCGGCGGACCGCGGGGCGGCCGTGGGCCTGGTGGTGCGTACGGGCGCGGCGGTGCGCGCCGAGCCGCCAGCCGCCGGGCACGGCGGTGTGCACGAGCCGGGCCAGCAGGGCGTGGCGGAACTCGACGTGGCCGGGGACGGCCGAGGTGCGCAGCACGTCCGCGGCGAGGAGTTCGTCGACGGCGGCGAGGACGCCGGCACGGTCGAGTTCGGCGACCTCGGCGAGGGCGTCGGGCTCGGCGGGTTCGCCGAGCACGGCGGCGGCGTGCGCGACCAGTCGGGCGTGCGGTCCGAGCGCGGCCACCTCGGCGAGCAGCGGGGCCGCGGCGCGGGCGGCGAAGGGGCGCGTTCCGGGGGCGTCCCCGGGGCAGGCGCCGGGGCCTTCGCAGGAGGCGGCGAGCAGGGCGAGCAGGCGGGGGTTGCCGCCGCTGTCCTGGTGCAGGGTGGCCCGGTGGCGGGCGCACAGGGCGGCCCCGGCGAACTCCTCGGCGCCGGCCCGGTCCAGCGGGGCGAGGTCGAGGTGCTCGGCGTGCAGGCCGGGGTGCGCCGCGGTCAGCGCGGCGAGCAGAGCGGGCGGGCACTGCCGGGGCCGGTGGCCGAGGACGAGCAGGACCCCGTCGCGCGGGGTCTCCAGCAGCCCGGTCAGCGCCTCCCGCGCCGCCTCGCCGCACCGGTGGACGTCGTCGACGATGACGACGACGGGCGCGGAGCTCAGGGCGGGGAGGGCCGAGAGGGCCTGTGGGAGGGCCTCCGGGTTCGTGGTGCGGACGTGGGCGCCGGCACGGGCGGCCCACGCGGCGATCTCGGTGAGGAGCCGCGTCGTGCCCAGGCCCGGGTCCCCCGCGATACCGACGAGGGCCGGGCCGTCCCCGAGGGCGGCGAACCGCCGGCGGACGGCCGCGAGCTCCTCCCCACGGCCGATCAGCGGGCGTATCGAGCCTGTGGTCACCGAGGCCCCGCTCCGGCGGCGGCCCCGGCGTCCTGCGCCATGGCCTGACGCAGGCTGAGCGGCCGCATGTCCGTCCACACCTCGTCCACGTGGGCGACGCAGGCGTCCTTCGTCCCGCTGAACCCGGTGGCGCGCCAGCCCGCAGGGATCTCGCGGACCTGCGGCCAGACGGAGTACTGCTCCTCGTCGTTGATCACGACGTCGTACCGGCCCTCGTCGTCGTCCTGGAACACGGTCCAACCTCCGGGGATTGCGGCTGATTGCGTTGACAAATGCCCGGTCAGACTGGTTCAGCGGGCCTCGCCGCCACAACGGACGGCCGATGGAGGGTGTCGAACCGGCCCATCAGGAAACCCGATCGGACCCGGTCAGGACCCCCGTCCGCACCGGTCGCCGCGTCCGGCGCCGCACCCCGGCGCATCCCGCCGCACCCCGGCGCATCCCGCCGCACCCCGGCGCCGCGGCCGGTCGCCGCGTCCCATCGGCACGGCCGATCCCACGCATCGCGAACCCCGCACGGCGGTCCCTGGCAGGGGCCGCCCGGCGGCCCATAGCCTGCCCGCGGCCGCCCATGGACCAACGGGCCGCCGGGAATGGGGGATTCGCAGATGAACATCGGCCTTCTGGGTCCGCTGGAGCTCACACAGGACGGCGTACCGCGCCCCCTCGGCGGACCCCGCCAGCAGATCGTCCTCGCGGTGCTGGCCCTGCACGCGAACCAGGTCGCCCCGCAGGAGCTGCTCGTCGACGCCATCTGGGGCGAGTCCCCGCCGGAGACGGCGCGGACCCAGGTCCAGTCGGCGGTCTCCGCGCTGCGCAAGGTGTGCGCCCGGACCGGGCGTCCCGACGCGATCGAGACGACCGCGGCCGGCTACCGGCTGCACATCGCGCAGGAGGAGCTGGACGCGCACCGCTTCGCCCTGCTGCTCGCGCGGTCCCGCTCGTACGCCGCGGCCGGCGACCGGGCCGGCGCGGCCCGGCACCTGCGCGAGGCGCTCGCCCTGTGGCGGGGCCCGGCCCTGCTGGGCCTGGACAGCGATCCGGTGCGCCGGGGGGCGACCCTGCTCGACGAGCAGCGGCTGACCGCACTGGAGGAACTGGCCCGCCTCGACCTGGCGCTGGGCCGGCACGCCGAGATGACGGGCGAGCTGTTCGCGCTGGCGGCCGCCGAGCCGCTGCGCGAGGGGCTGCACGCGAGCCTGATGCTGGCGCTGTACCGCTCGGGCCGGCAGGCGGAGGCCCTGGAGGTGTACCGCAGGCTGCGTTCCGTCTTCGACGCGGAGCTGGGCATCGAGCCGGGCCGCGCCCTCCAGGACCTGGAGGCGGCCGTACTGAACCGCGATCCCTCCCTCGACGCGGCCGGTGCGCCGCCGGTCGGCCCGTCGGGGGGCCCGGCCGTCGCGCAGCCCGCACCGGCTTCGGCCGCAGGCCCCGTACGACCCGAACAACTGCCGTCCGACCTGCCCGACTTCACGGGCCGCGGGGAGTACCTGGCCGAGCTCACGGAGTTCCTCGCCGGCCCGGACGGGGCTTCCGGACATACGGGGGAGCCCGTGCGCATCGCCGGGATCTGCGGCAAGGACGGGGTGGGCAAGTCGAGCCTGGCCGTGCACGCGGCGCACCGGCTGCGCGAGCGGTTCCCCGACGGCCGCCTGTACGCCGCCATGGAGGGTCTCGGCAACGGCGGCGACGCGCCGGCCGGGGTGCTGGCCGGCTTCCTGCGCGCGCTCGGCGTGCCCGCGCACGCGGTGCCCGAGGGCCGCGGCGAGCGCCAGGCGCTGTACCGGAGCCTGCTGGCGGGGCGGCGGGTGCTGATCGTGCTGGACGACGTGGCCGACGAGGGCGCGGTCCGCGAACTCCTGCCGGGGGACGCCTGTTCGGCGGTGGTCGTCACCGGCCGCTACCCGCTGACCGGTCTGCCCGGCATCCGGCAGGTCCGCCTCGACGTCCTCGACGAGGCGCACTCGGTGGAGCTGCTCACCCGGATCGCGGGCGCCGAGCGGATCGCGGGCCAGCTGCCGGCGGCCCTGGAGCTGGCCGAGTTCTGCGGCGGGCTGCCGCTGGCGCTGCGGGTGGTGGGGGCCCGGCTGGCGTGCCGGCCGCACTGGACGCTGGACCGGCTCGTACGGCGCTTCCGCGACGAGGCGGGCCGGCTCGACGAGTTCTCGTACTGCGGGATGGAGCTGCGCTCGCACATCACGCTGGCCTACCGGGCGCTGGATCCCGAGCCGGCCCGGCTGCTGCGGCTGCTGACGCTGCTGGACACGGCCGAGTTCCCGGGCTGGACGGCGGCCGCGCTGCTCGGCACGGATCCGGCGGGGGCGGAGGACGTGGTGGAGGAACTGGTCCATTCCCAGCTGCTGGACCTCGTACCCGGCGGCGGGGACGGGGACGGCGACGGGATCGGCACCGGCACGGGCTCCTGCACCACGGCCCGCTACCGCTTCCACGGCCTGATCCGCGTCTTCGCCCGCGAGCGGCTGCTGGCGACGGAGAGCGCGCGGGAGTCCGGGGACGCGGTGCGCCGGGTGCTGGAGACCTGGCTGTCGCTGGCCGCGCAGGCCCACCGGCGCGAGCACGGCGGGGACTTCCTCGTCCTGCACGGCGACGCCCGGCCGCCGCTGTACGAGCTCCAGGCCGCCGCGGCGGACGAGATCCTGGCCGCGCCGGGACCGTGGTGGGAGCGGGAGCACGACGCGCTGGTGGCGGCGGTGCGCCGGGCGGCCGGCTGCGGCCTGCACGAGAGCGCCTGGGACCTGGCGGTGACCTGCGCCGGCCACTTCGAGACCCGCGCGCACACCGAGGACTGGCGCGAGTGCGCCGAACTGGCCCTGGCCGCCTGCGAGGAGGCCGGGGACGCGCGGGGCGCGGCCGCGGCGCGTACGAGTCTGGCCGCGCTGCACCTGTTCCGGCACCGGGCCGCGCAGGCGGGGCCGCTGCTGGCTTCGGCCGCGGAGGCCTTCCGCGTAGGGGGCGACCGGCACGGGTCGGCCCTCGTACGGTGGCTGTGCGCGCGCGCCGACGCCGTACGGGGCGACCATGCGGCGGCGGCCGAGGGGCACGCCGCGGCCGCGGTACTGCTGCGGGAGGCCGGGGACCGGGCGGGCGAGGCGCTCGCCCTGGCCGGGGAGGCGGCCGCACGACTGGAGCAGGACCGGCCCGGGGAGGCGCGGGAGCTGCTGACCCGGGCGCTGGGCCTGAGCCGGGAGACGGGCTCGCTGCGTGCCGAGGCGCAGACGGTGCGCGGGCTGGGCGCCCTGTACCTGCACACCGGGGAGGGTGAGCTCGCCGCGCAGGCCTTCAACTGGGCGCTGCGCATGGACCGGGCGGCCCGCGACCGCACCGGCGAGGCGCACACGCTGCTGGGCCTGGGCCTGGTGCACGGGCGCGCGGGTCGCGGCGGGGCCGCCGAGGGGGCGCTGCTGCAGGCGCAGGCCCTGGCCCGGCGCACCGGCGACCGGGCGGCGGAGGGACGGATCGCGCTCGCCCTGGGCCGGGCCGCGCTGGAGGGCGGTGCGCCCGACGCGGCCGTGGCCCATCTGGCGGCGGCGCGGGAGGTGTTCGGCGGCCTGGAGGGCGGCCGGGTCTGGCAGGGCCGTGCGGCCAGCGCGCTCTTCGACGCGTACGCGGCCGCCGGCGACCCGGCGGCGGCCCTGGCCGAGGCCTCGGCGGCCGAGGCGCTGCTGGCGGCCGACCCGGCCCCGGCGGCGGCCCGCCTGCGCTCGGAACTGGCGGGCAAGCAGCTGCTGGTACGGGGGCCGGCGGGTTAGAGGTGGGGGGCGTTGTTCTTGAATGGTCGTTCATGTATTTTCATCCCATGCCCAGACCCCGAGAGTTCGACCCAGACGCCGTACTGGACCAGGCCATGCTGCGGTTCTGGCTGCGCGGCTACCGGGCCACGTCCATCGAGGATCTGATCAAGGCGACCGGCGTGAAGTCCGGCAGTCTGTACAGCGCGTTCCCCGGCGGCAAGCGCGCACTGTTCCTGAAGTCGCTGGAGCGCTACTCCCGGCTGGTCGTCCCCCGCAAGCTGGGCGAACTGGAAGCGCCGGGCGCCTCGCTGGCCGAGCTCCGCGGGTACTTCGACGGGCTCGTGCGCGATCTCCTCAGCCCGGAGGGCCGGCAGGGCTGCCTCCTGGTGAACACGGCGATCGAGAACGCGGCCGAGGACGACGAGGCCGCCGCCGTCGTGCGCGGCCATCTGGCCCGCCTGGAGCAGTGCATGACCACTGCCCTGCGCAACGCCCGCGGCGCCGGCGAGGTGCGCGCCTCGGTGGATCCGGCCGGCAGCGCCAAGCTGCTCGTCGCGACGTGCCAGGGACTGATGGTCGTGGGGAAGGCGAATCCCGACGAGACGGTCCTGCGCGCGATCACGGACAACACCTTCGCCACCCTCGCCTGACGACGCGACACGACACAACCGGACCGGACCGGGAGCCACCCCATGCGGTGGCTCTTTTTCAGGGCCGATACTTGAACGATCATTCAAGAACGGAGTTGCTCCATGAAGGCCATCGTCATCACCGCCTACGGCGGTCCCGAGGTTCTCCGCATCACCGACCTGCCCGACCCCGTACCGGCGGCGGGAGAGGTACTCATCCGCGTCAAGGCGTTCGGCCTCAACCACGCCGAGGCGTACATGCGCGCCGGCGCCTGGGGCGAGGTCGCGGCCGTCCCGGGGATCGAGTGCGCGGGAGTGGTCGAGGAGGACCCCTCAGGCCGGCTCCCGGCCGGGACCAGGGTCGTGGCGATCCTCGGCGGCATGGGGCGGACCCGCAACGGCAGCTACGCCGAGCTGGTGACCGTACCGGCGACCAATGTGGCCCCGGTGCGCTCATCCCTGGGCTGGGCCGAGCTCGCGGCGGTCCCCGAGGTGTACGCGACGGCGTGGAGCGGCCTGTTCGGCAACTTGGACCTGCGGACCGGACAGCGGGTCCTGGTGCGGGGAGCGACCTCCTCCCTCGGCCAGGCCGCCGTCAACCTCGCCGTCGACCACGGCGCGATGGTGGTCGCGACCACCCGCGATCCCGCGCACGCGCCGTTGCTGAAGGAACTCGGAGCCGAGTACGTCCTCATCGACGACGGCCGTCTGGCCACGCAGGTGCGCACGCGGGAGATCACCGTCGACGCGGTGTTCGACGTCGTCGGCAACACCGTCCTGCGCGACTCCCTGGCCACCGTCCGTCCCCGCGGGCGGGTCTGCCAACTCGGGTTCCTCGGCGGCTTCGAGCCGGTGAAGGACTTCGACCCGATCGCCGACCTCCCCACCGGGGTGCAGCTCAGCTTCTTCGGCAGCGCCTTCGTCCTGGGCAGCCCCGAATTCCCGCTCGCCGACGTTCCGCTGGACGCGATCTACGCCAAGGTCGAGTCGGGGGCGATCCCCGCAAGGCCCGTACGGGTCTTCCGGTTCGACGAGATCGCCGAAGCCCACCGGGCCATGGAGGCCGGCGGGGCGCTCGGCAAGATGACCGTCAGCGGCGTGCACACGGCCGGCGGATAGCGGGCGGGTAGCGGACGGCGGCACTCTGCGGGCACCGGGGCAGGCGGCCCCGCTCGCAGGAAGGCACCCGCATGCCCCGTACCGCCCCGCCGGCCCTCCCCTACGAGGCCGTTCTCCCTTACGAGGCCGTTCTCCCCCACGAGGCCGCCGCACGGCTCTGCGCGGCGGCGGCCCGGACCCTGCTCGTGCCGCGCGTCAGCTCGGCGACCGTGCTGGGCACGGGCGCGGCCGTGGCGGCCCACCTCGCGGCGCTGGTGCGCGAGGTGCCCGGCCTGTGCAACATCACGGTCCATCCGGGCCCGGCCCACTGGCCGCACCCCGAGGCCGCCGCCCTGGCCGCGGCGCAGGGCACGGCCCTGACCACGGCCGCCTCCCGCGACCGGGCCCTCCTGGGTGCGGACCTGGTCGTCCTGACGAGCCCCGCACTCCCCGTGGACCGGTCCCTCCTGGCCCCTTCGGCGGTCGTCATCGAGCCCCCGCCGCCCGGCGCCTGACGGGGCGACCGGCGTGGTCCGCCGCCTCTCACAACGGACCGGCCGGGGGAGTCGGGCCCCGGAGCGGGCCGGCCTCTTGGGCGTGGACGAGTTCGAGGACGGTCTCGATGCCGAGGGCGTACGCCGGGACCCCCGCGGTGAGCAGGGAGGTCTCGGCCACGCCGATGAGGTCGGCGACGTCGGCTCCGGCGTGCAGGGCTCCCCGGGCGTGGATCCGCGCCGGGTCGGCCCGGCCGAGGGCGAGAAGCTGCCCGAAGTGGACGAGCTGCTGCACGCGCCCGCCGAGCGCGTTGTCCGTCAGGACGATGTGCCGGAGCTCGGAGACCGCCTCCTCGGTGTGCAGGCGGCCGTGGGCCAGCGCCAGGTCCAGGCGGGCCTCGACGCCGGCCGGGACGGCGCCGAGCGTGGCGCGGTAGCGCTCGCGTACGGCCTCGGCCCGCGAGGCGAGGGACTCGTCCGGGGTGCTCACGACGCCACCCGCGCGATCGACGCCCGTACGGTCTCCAGCGCGCCCTCGGGGAAGTCCACGGCGCCGCCGATCGCCGCCGCGGCGAGCTCCGCCTCGGCGCTCTCCTCGATGGCCACCACGAGGTGGGCGGTGTCCGCCGGGTCCGGACCGAACACCAGGAGGCCGTGGTTGGCCAGCAGTACCGCGGCGGTCGTGGGGCTGTGCGTGAGGGCGTCGACGACTCCCCTCACCGACACGTCCGAACCGCGCGGTCCCCACGGCACCACCGGCACGTCCTCGGCCTGGCCGAAGCGCAGCATCGGCTCGGTGCGGCAGGGCAGCGGCCGGTGGGCCACGGCGAAGGCCGTCGCGGAGGGCGAGTGGGTGTGGATGACCGAGCCGACCTGCGGGCGGGCGCGGTAGACGGCGCTGTGCATGGCGATGATCTCCGTGCTGACGGACTGCAGTTCCCCTTCGAGGACCTGTCCGTCGAGGCTCACGGTCGCCAGGTCCTCCGCCCGCAGACCGCGGACGAAGCCCGGGGTCAGCATGAAGCGCTCGGCGTCGAGCCGGACGCTCAGGTTGGCGTGGCCGGAATGCGACATCACTCCCGCCTCGAAGAGGCGCCGGGAGGCCTCCACGAGCTGGTGGGCCTCGTCCCGTGTCTCACGTCGTGCGTCTGCTGTGGTCATGGCTGTCCCGTCTGCGAACGTCGCGGCCGGCGGCCCCTGATGGGCTGCCGGCCCGTACGCGGCCCACTCTTCAACTTGAACTAAGGTTCAAGTCAAACGTCTGCGAGGAGAGAGGGAGGCGGCCGGACGTGCGCATGACGATCGGGCAGCTCGCCGAGGCCACCGGGGTCCCCGCTTCGGCCATCCGGTACTGGGAGCGCCACGGGCTGCTGCCCCAGCCCGAACGCCAGAGCGGGCAGCGGCGCTATCCGGCGGGGGCCGCGGAGCGGATCGTGCTGCTGCGCAAGTGCCAGCAGGCGGGCCTGACCCTGGCCGAGATCCGCGAGCTGCAGCAGGACCAGCCGCGCCGGCAGGCGATGATCCGTACGAAGGTCGCCGAGATCGAGCAGCGCCTGGTCGATCTCGACCACGCCCACCAGCTGCTGACCCACGCCCTCCAGTGCAGCAGGACGGACATCGTCGGCTGCCCGAACTTCCGGGAGCAGACGGCCTCGTGGCGTGCGCCGTCCTCGCCGTGAAATCGAGGTGCGCGCCCTGCGTTTCGCTGAGAGGCTGCCCCCCAATGAACCGTGAACAGATTTCCGCAATCGCCCACGCCGATCACCCGATCAAGGCCCCGCTCGACGACGCGTCCGTACGCCGGCTGCTGGAGCGCGGGCTCCCGCGAGGTGACGAGCGCGTCCTCGACCTCGGGTGCGGCAGCGGAGAGTGGCTGCTGAGGGCGCTGGCCGCGAAGCCGCTCGTACGCGCCGAGGGCGTGGACATCTCCGAGGAGGCCCTGGCGCTGGCCGGGAAGGCGGCGCGCGGCCTCGGCGTCGAAGAGCGCCTGACCCTCCACAGGACGCCGGCCGAGGACTTCGCCTCCCCGCACCCCTTCGACCTGGTGCTCAGCGTCGGATCCACGCACGCGTTCGGGGGGCTGCTCCCCACCCTCGCGGCGGCGCGCGAGCACCTGGCCCCCGGCGGCCGCGTCATCATCGGCGACGGGTTCTGGGAGCACACGCCGTCCCCGGAAGCCGTCGACATGCTCGGCGACTTCGCCGACCTGGCGACCACCGTGGACCGGATCGCCGCCGACGGGTGGACCCCCGTCGAGGGGCACGTCAGCACGCGCGCCGAGCTGGACGCGTACGAGTGGTCCAACTGGGGTTCGCTGGCGTCGTGGGCGCTGGACCACCCTGCCGATCCGGACAGTTCGCAGGTGCTCGAGACGGCGGACATCCGCCGCTCCGAATGGCTGCACACCTACCGGGAGACCTGGGGCTTCGTCTCCCTGGTCCTGCGCCGCACACCCGGCCGCTAGGCCGTCCCGCCTCCTTCGCGGCGTGTCTTCGCCGTTGACGCGTCCGGCGCCGCGGGTGCGGTATACGTCCTGAGGGCGTATCCGATGCGGGCGAAGGGACGTGGTTGCCGTGGAGCGTACGGCCTGCTGTGTGGTGGGAGGCGGGCCCGCCGGGATGGTGCTGGGCCTGCTGCTGGCCCGGGCCGGGGTGGAGGTCACCGTGCTGGAGAAACACGGTGACTTCCTGCGCGATTTCCGCGGCGACACCGTGCACCCGTCGACCCTGTCGCTGCTGGACGACATCGGCCTCGCCGACCGGTTCGCCCAGCTGCCGCAGCGGCGGGTGACCTCGGTGCAGCTGCCGATCGGGTCCGACCGCTCGCTCGTCACGGTCGGCAACATCGCCGCGCTGCACGGCAAGTACAACTACATCGCGATGGTCCCGCAGTGGGACCTGCTCGACCTGCTCGCCGACGAGGCGCGCAAGGAGCCGACCTTCCGGCTGCGCATGAACACGGAGGCCACGTCCTTCCTGATGGAGCGCGGCCGGGTCGCGGGCGTGCGGTACCGCACCGCGGACGGCGCCACCGGCGAGCTCCGGGCCACGCTGACCGTGGCCTGCGACGGCCGCGGGTCCTTCGCCCGGGTGCTGCCCGAGCTCGGCCTGGAGGGCTTCCCCTGCCCGATGGACGCCTGTTGGTTCCGGCTGCCGCGCCACGAGAGCGATCCCAGCGGGCTCGTGGGAGGCCTGGGCGAGCGGTTCTTCAGCGCGCTCATCGACCGCGGCGACTACTGGCAGATCGCCGGACTCATCCCCAAGGGGACCGACGCCGAGCGCCGCGCCGAGGGCCTGGACCGGTTCATGACCCAGTTCACGGAAGCCGTGCCGTGGCTCGCCGACCGGGCGCACTCCGTCACCTCCTGGGACGAGGTCAAGCTGCTCGACGTACGGCTGGACCGGCTGCGCCGCTGGCACCGGCCGGGACTGCTGTGCATCGGCGACGCCGCCCACGCCATGTCGCCGGTCTTCGGCATCGGCATCAACCTCGCTGTGCAGGACGCGGTGGCCGCGGCCCGCCACCTGGTGGGCCCGCTCCACGAGGGGACCGTGGGGCTGCACGACGTACGCCGCGTACAGCTGCGCCGCATGCCCACGACGGTGGCCACCCAGGGCATGCAGCGCCTGGCCCACGCCCAGGTGATCGAGCCGCTGCTGGCCGGCCGCACCCCGTTCGGCCATCCCCGGCGGGCGAAGCGGCTCACCGAGCTCGTCACCGACTCCCGGTGGCTGAACCGGGTGCCGGCCTACTTCATCGCCTACGGGGCGCTGCGCGAGCGGCCGCCGGCGCAGTCGCTGCGCAGCGGCGCCGCGGTGCGGGAGGTGTCGTGAGCGAGGAACCGGTTCCGCTCCCCTACGGCGACCCGGCCTTCCTCGCGGACCCGTTCCCGCTGTACCGGCGGCTGCGCGAGGACGGCCCGGTGCGCCGGGTCGTCATCGCGGGGGCTCTGGAGGCCTGGCTCGTCACCCGGTACGAGGACGGGCTCGCGGCCCTGTCCGACTCCCGCCTCAGCAGCGACGTGCGCGACGCTGCGGACACCCGGCTGCTGCAGCAGCTGCCCGACACGGAGCGCGAGTCGATGCTCGGCAACATGCTGCGCAGCGATCCGCCCGACCACACGCGGCTGCGCCGCCTGGTCTCCAAGGCGTTCACCGCCCACCGGGTGGCGCAGATGCGGCCGCGGATCCAGGCGGTCACGGACCGGCTGCTGGACGCGGTCGTCGCGGACGGCCGTGCCGATCTCATCGCGGACTTCGCGCTGCCGCTGCCGGTCACGGTGATCAGCGAACTGCTCGGTGTACCGGTGGACGAGCGGCACGAGTTCCAGCACTGGACCGACCGCATGATCATGCGGGGTGCGGAGCCGCCGGATCCGGCCGTGGTGAACGAGGCGTGGCGGCACATGCGCGGGTACGCGAGCGAACTCATCGGCGCCAAGCGGGCGGAGCCCGGCGAGGACCTGCTCAGCGCCCTGATCACCGCCCGGGATGAAGAGCAGCGGCTGTCCGAGGACGAGCTGGTCGCCATGGTGTTCCTGCTGCTGGCCGCCGGCTACATCACCACGGTCAACCTGATCGGCGGCGGCATCGCCATGCTGCTCGCCCACCCCGACCAGCTGGACCGGCTGCGCTCCGACCCCGAGCTGCTGCCGGGCGCGATCGAGGAGTTCCTGCGCTACGACGGCCCGGTCAGCCCCGGCATCGCCCGCTTCGCGCGGGAGGACGTGGAGATCGCGGGCGTACGCGTCCCGCGCGGCGCGACCGTGCTGATCGGCTCGGCCGTCGCCGACCGCGACCCGGAGAGGTTCCCGGATCCCGACCGCCTGGACATCACCCGGCCGGACAACGCGCACCTGGCGTTCGGGCACGGCATCCACTACTGCCTGGGCGCTCCGCTGGCCCGCTTGGAGGGCCGGATCGCCATCGGCACCGCCCTGCGCCGCCTCCCCGGACTCGCCCTCGCGGTCCCCCCGGCGGAGATCCCCTGGCGCCCCGGCGGCCTGCGCGGCCCGCTGACCCTGCCGGTGACCTTCACGCCGGGAGGCTAGGCCGACGGTTGCCACCGACGGTTGTCACCCACACGGAAAACGCTTGGACGGCACGGAGGGCGTCGCGGGAGACTGCGAGTTCCGTAACCGAGCGACTACGTAGGGTGGCCATGAAAGCTTCCGCATCACGAGGGGGTCCGCCAGGCAGAGGGCCGGTGGTCCTCGCACTCCGCTACTACGGACGGGAGCTGGCGCGGCTGCGGTGGCTGACGGCTCCCGCCATGCTGATGCCCGCCATCGGCAACATCGGCATCAACTACATCGCCCCGCTGGTCGTCGCCAAGCTCGTCGGCCGCATCGCCGACGACGCCGCCGGCACCGGGCTCGGCGCCGCGCTCCCGTACGTCCTGGGCTTCGCCGGCGTGCTGCTGCTCTCCGAGGCGGCCTGGCGTCTCGGCCTGCACTGTCTGAACCGGGTCGACGCCCTCGGCATCGAGCGGCTGTACATCGTCGGCATGGAGGAGCTGTTCGCGAAGGACGCCGCGTTCTTCCACGACAACTTCGCCGGGTCGCTGACCAAGCGGGTGCTGAGCTTCGCCTCCCGCTTCGAGGAGTTCGTCGACGCGCTGACCTTCTCGGTCGTGGGCCGGTTCGTACCGCTGCTGTTCGGGTCGGTGGTGCTCTGGCACTACGAACCGCTGCTCGTGGTGGCGCTCCTGGTCATGATCGCGGTGACGGGGGCGTGCGTGCTGCCCCTCGTCCGTCGCCGCCAGGCGCTCGTGGACCGGCGCGAGGAGGCGATCGCCCGGGTGTCGGGGCACGTCTCCGACAGCCTGATGAACATGGACACGGTCCGTGCGTTCGCCGCGGAGGAGCGCGAGGCCGCCGAGCACCGGTCCCGGGTCGCGCACTCGCGCGCGCTCACGCTGCGCTCGTGGGACTACGGCAACCTGCGCATCGACACGGTCGTCGCGCCGATGTCGGTGGTGACCAACGCGCTGGGCCTGCTGATCGCCGTCACGATCGCCGGGAGCGGCAGCCCGGGCGCGGGCGGCGGGCACGGTGTGGAGGCGGTCGTGGTGGCGTTCACGTACTTCTCCAACGCCACCCGGATCATGTTCGAGTTCAACCAGATCTACCGCCGTCTGGAGAGCTCGATGACGGAGGCCGCGCAGTTCACGCAGCTGCTGCTGACGCCGGCGACCGTACTCGAGCCGCAGTCCCCGGAGCCGGTGCCGCTGCCGGACCGGGCCGGCGAGGTGTGCTTCGAGAAGGTGGACTTCGCCCACGCGGGCGCGGAGCCGCTCTTCGAGGGGCTGGACCTGGACGTGCCCAGCGGGGCGAAGATCGGGCTCGTGGGCCGCTCCGGCGGCGGCAAGACCACCCTCACCCGGCTGCTGCTGCGGATGACGGACATCGACGCGGGCCGGATCCTGATCGGCGGCCGGGACATCAGCAGGCTGCGCCAGCGCGACCTGCGCGGCCTGATGGCGTACGTGCCGCAGGACCCGGCGATGTTCCACCGCACCCTGCGGGAGAACATCGCGTTCGCCCGGCCCGGGGCCACCGAGGCCGAGATCCGGCGCGCGGCCGAGGCGGCGCACGTCACGGAGTTCGCCGACGCGCTGCCCGAGGGCCTCGACACGATGGTCGGCGAGCGCGGGGTCAAACTCTCCGGCGGGCAGCGCCAGCGGGTCGCGCTGGCCCGGGCGATCCTGCGCGACGCGCCGATCCTGCTGCTGGACGAGGCGACCAGCGCGCTGGACTCCGAGAGCGAGGTCCTCGTACAGGAGGCGCTGTGGCGGCTCATGGAGGGGCGGACCGCCCTGGTGGTCGCGCACCGGTTGAGCACGGTGGCGCACATGGACCGGCTCGTCGTCCTCGACCGCGGCCGCATCGTCGAACAGGGCACGCACCACGAGCTGCTCGCCCGCGAGGGCACGTACGCGAAGCTGTGGCAGCACCAGTCGGGCGGTTTCCTCGACGAGGGCCCGGCACCCGCTTCACCCCCCTCACCGCGTCAGGGCGATTCCTGGAGGTAGGCGGCGATCAGCGCGAGGTCGTTGGCGATGGAGAGGATGTCGGCGGGGTTCGCGGTCGGGGTGGCGGCCCCGTTGACTCCCGCGTAGAAGGGGTCGAAGCGGCCGCCGCCCTTGTCGAGGTAGCCGGCGATGGTGATGGCGCCCACGGCGAGCCGGTCGTTGAGGGCGTCCCCGCCGACGGCCGCGCCGGTCTTCGCGAACACCTTCCCGCGCGCCGGGCAGCTGCGGCAGTTCTCGGCGAGCAGCCCGTCCACGCCGAGGACGGGCAGGGCCTCCCGGAAGAGCCGTGCGTCCGGGGTGCGCTGCCAGTACGCCAGCATCTGCACCAGCGCCTGCGGCGTGGCCCGGTCGGCGGGGTTGCCGCCCCGGCCGTCCATGAGCTCCGCCTGCCTGCGGTCGACTCCGGCCCGGTCCAGGAAGGCGGCGAGCACCGGGAATCCGTCTTCGCACTGCTTGCTGCCGGCGGAGACGGCCATCAGGCAGATGCCGAGGTTGGCGCCCAGGTTGTGGCTGACCTTGAGGATCAGCTTGGCGTACTGCTCGTACGGGGGTGAGGTGTACTCGGCCACGCGCGGGCGGCCGTCGTAGTCGCGCGGGAGCCGGGCGGCCGGGTTGGGTCCGGCCGGATCCGCGGTGACCCGTACGCCGGCCCGGGCGAGGGCCTCGATGAGCGCGGTCCGGCCGAACGCGGCCGGATCCGTGATCGGGGTGGTGCGCAGCAGGGGCTCGGCGTCGGCGGCGATGGTGCCGGAGAGCAGGATCCGGGTGCCGCCGTCGGCGGCGGTCACGGTGACGTTCGTGGGCCCCCCGGCGGCGACGGTCTTGACCGTGGAGGTGACGGCGTACGGGGCGGCCTTGGGCCGCCAGTCGAGCCGGGCGTCGGCGCCGGCCCGGTCTCCGGGCGTGGTGAGGAGGTCGATGAGGTTGTCGTTGACGATCAGCGGGGTCGGGGTGGGGTCGAGGACCGGGTCGGGGGCGAAGAGGCGGCTGTCGACGATGACGTCACCGTCGACGCGGGTGATCCCGGAGTCGCGGACCTGCTGCGCGAGGTGGTCGATGCCGGCGAGGGGGTTCTCGGGGGTGAGGGTCGCGCCGGGGAAGTCGTTGGCATAGGTGTGGTCGAGGTCGGTGTACGCGACGGTGCCGTCGGGGCGGGTACGGCCGCCGAGGGTGAGGTCGCCTTGGGCGACGAGGTCGAGGTCGCCGGTGAGCGTGGCGCCGGTGCGCTGCCCTACGGCGTAGACCGGGGTGACGAAGCGGTGGTCGGTGCCGAGGGTGCGCCAGGTGCCGGAGACCGAGAAGAGTTTCGCGGTGGAGCCGGGGATGAAGAACTGGTCGGGGAAGAGGCTGTGCAGCACGCGTCCGCCGGCGGGCTCGGTCTGCAGGAGACCCCATTGGGCGTGCCGGTACTCGGGCTTGCGCATGATCTCGGCGATGCGCGGATCGAGCGCGGCCCGGTACGGCGAGGCGGACGGGGTCGGGGAGGGGACCGGAGAGGGCGCGGGGGCCGCGCCGGCGCCCGTACCCGAGGCGAGCCCCACCAGCAGCAGGGCGGCGCAGACGGCGGCCGCCCGGCGCCGGGGCGCCGTGACACGTATCGGATGTCCCACAGCGCGCTCCGTTCGTCGCGGCTGCATCTCCCGAGGCCTGCGAACAGGGTGGCACGCCCCGATCCGCCCCGCACGTCACCCGTCCGGGTCACCCGTCCGCGTCACCCGCGTCTACGCCTGCGCGGTGGGGCGGACGACGATGTCGCCCACGTCGATGTTGTCCGGCTGCTCGACGGCGTAGGCAATGGCGCGCGCGATGGCGTCCGGCGGGATCGCGATCGCGTCCATGCGGTCGCGGACCTGCGCCCGCATCTGCGCGGACATGGAGTCCGGGAAGTCCGTACGCGTGACACCCGGCGAGACGACCGTGACGCGCAGGCTGTCGCCGGCCTCCTGGCGCAGGCCCTCGGAGACGGTGCGCACGGCGTTCTTGGTGGCGGCGTACACCGCCTGGAGCGGGACGATGCGCAGTCCGGCCGTGGAGACCGTATTGACGAAGTGCCCGGTGCCCTGCTCCCGGAAGACCGGCAGCGCGGCGGCGATCCCGTACAGGACGCCCTTGAGGTTGACGTCGATCATCCGCTCCCAGTCCTCGACGCGGACCTCGTCCAAGGGGGAGATCAGGCCGATCCCGGCATTGCTGACGAGGACGTCGAGCCTGCCGAACCGGCTGCGCGCCAGTTCGACGAGCCCGGTCAGGTCCTCGCGCACCGTGACGTCGGTGCGCGTCCACGCGGCTTCGCCGCCGGCCGCTTCGATGCGGGCGGCCAGGGCCTCGAGCCGCTCCGTGCGCCGCGCCCCGAGGACGACCTTGGCGCCGCGTTCGGCGAGCAGCAGGGCGGTCGCCTCGCCGATACCGCTGCCGGCGCCCGTGATCGCCACGACCTTGCCTTCAATTCCCGCGATTCCCGCGATTCCCGACATGTTCGGCAGTCCTTCCAGGAGGAATACGGGCAGGCCAGGGCATGCCCTAGAGTCAAGTGGAGGCGCCACCACTTACCGCAGGCTAACTGGGCGCGCCTCCACTTAGCAAACGGCGAGAACGAGAGAGAGGAAGGCGGTCGCCGATGACCCCGGACGCAGCACGCCCTCTGAGAGCCGACGCGCAACGCAACAGGGACAAGATCCTGGCCGCCGCGGTACGGGTGTTCACGGAGGAGGGACTGGACGCGCACCTCGAACGCATCGCCAGGGAAGCGGGCGTGGGCACCGCGACCCTGTACCGCAACTTCCCCACCCGCGAGGCGCTCGTCGAGGAGGCCTACCGCAACGAAGTGGCCCGGCTGCGCGACGTCGTCCCCGAGCTGCTGGCGGCGCAGCCGCCGTACGAGGCGCTGCGCGCGTGGACCCGCCTCTTCATGGACTACGCCACGGCCAAACTCGGCATGGCCGACGCGCTGCGCGCCATCGCCGCTTCGGGGAGCAACCCGTACGCCCACAGCCACGACATGATCCGGACCGCCATCACCGCGCTGATGGACGCGTGTGCCGAGGCGGGCGCGATCCGGACCGACATCGGCCCGACCGACATGTTCGCGGCCCTCGCCGGCATCGCCCTCACCTCGGCGAAACCCGAACAGCGCGAGCAGGCCGAACGCCTCCTGGACCTCACCCTGGACGGGCTGAGGAGGCCGGCGCCGACCGGGTGAGGAGGCGCTGGAGCCAGCGGGTGCGGGTTTCGCGGGCGGCGCGGGTGAGGGCGGCTGCGGGGGCCAGGCCGTCGAAGCCGTGGAAGGCGCCGGGCCAGACGTGGAGTTCGGCCTGGCCGCCGGCCTGCCAGATGGCGTTCGCGTACGCCACGTCCTCGTCGCGGTAGATCTCGGCCGATCCGACCTCGATGAAGGCGGGCGGGAGTCCGGAGAGGTCCGTGGCGCGGGCGGGGGCGGCGTAGGGCGGCAGGTCCGCGGCGCCGCGGCGGTCGCCCAGCAGGGCCTGCCAGCCCGTGGTGCTGGAGGTGAGGTCCCACACGCCGAAGCCGGTCATCTGGCGGCTGGAGAAGGTGGCGCCGCGGTCGTCGAGCATGGGGCAGAGCAGCAGTTGGCCCAAGGGGACGGGCCCGCCCCGGTCGCGGGTGAGGAGGGCGAGGGCCGCGGCGAGGCCGCCGCCGGCGCTCTTGCCGCCGATGACGATGCGGTCGGGGTCGATGCCGAGTTCGCCGGCGTGGGCGGCCGCCCAGACGAGACCGGCGTAGCAGTCCTCCAGGGGTTCGGGGTACCGCGCCCGCGGCGCGAGCCGGTACTCGACGGAGACGACGGCCAGTTCCAGCGGGAGGGCCCATTCGCGCAGGATCCGCGGCAGCACGGACCAGGCGTTGCCCATGACCATGCCGCCGCCGTGCAGGTAGTAGAGGAGGGGCAGCGGACGCCCCGCGAGCCCGGACGGGCGGGCGCCGACGAGGGTGACGGCGGGGGCGCCCGGCGGTCCCGGGACCTGGAACTCGGTCACCTCGAAGCGGCCGTCCGCGCGCAGGTCCTCGGCCGTCGGGCGGGGCCGGGCCGTGGCGTCCCGCTCCTGCCGGGCGGCGAGGTTCTCCGGGGTGACCGGCGCCCGCGACTCCTCGTCCAAGGCCGCCAGGACTACGGCCAGTTCGGGGTCGAAGGGGGGTGCGGGCAGCCCTGTCGGCGACTGGTTTCCTGGTCCGATGAGAGCCATACGGGGCATCCCATCACACCGTCAGGCGGCGGCGTACGGGCGGCACATGACAGCTGTCACACGGCACCGGTGACCCGGGGCCCTGCCCCGAGGTCCCTCACCCCGGCCAGACTGTGATCATCACACCGATCACGGGGGCGGCGGCATGAACATCCTGAAGAAGAAGACCGAGGACGCCACACCGGCCGAGGCGATCGACACCAGCGCCACGACTCCGGCCGACTACCGGCTTCCGCTCTGGTTCTTCGGCTTCGAGGGTGTGCTCGCGGCCGCCTTCGACATCCTGAAGGCCTTCCCCTCGGTCTGGCCCGTGCTGCTGGTCCTGCTGGCCGTGAACATCGCCGTCTCGCTGACGGTGATGCGCAGGCGGATCAAGCTCGCCAAGGCGCTGTGGCGCGGCAAGGAGACCCGCAAGCTCGCCTTCGCGCTCATCGCGCTGCGGGTCGGCAGCCACTTCGCCCTGAACGCCGTCGGCCTGGCCGTGACCTCGACGCTCGGCCACGTGCTCTTCGCCCTCGTCATGAGCGCGATGACGATCGGCGTGCTGGCCTACTCCCAGGAGACCGCCGTCCGCGCCCTGAGCCGCTCCGCGGACACCCCCTAGTAGGGCTTGGTCAGGTTGGGGTTGGTGTGGGTATGTCGCGGTGGCAGGTGGGGCAGGCGCCGGTCCATGTTGCGAGGAGGGTCTGTAGCTC
>NZ_JBHYXN010000074.1:0-22905 GCF_042752335.1 Streptomyces sp. NPDC059355
GGAACATCACCACCAATGCACTCGATCCTCCACCCCACCATCCCGCTTCCGTGCTGGGTGTGAGGGGAGATTTGGGAGATCAGCAACGGGGTCCTTCAGGAGGGGGAGGAGTCAATTGACGTGTTCATGGGGTTGCCCATTACCCGCGTCTGCGCGCCCACACGACCTTGCTCCGGTGTCTCCCGCCACATGGCGAGCGCGGGACGTGAGCCGGCTACAGGCGCATGATATGGGTCTGGTGAAGCATGCGCGAGAGATGGAATGTGTCATGTACGACCAGGGTTCGGGCCGGTCGGAGCGTGTGGAGTGCGAGCTGCCGGACGACGCCTGTCGGTCTGTCCTCAAGCGGCTGCGGGGCTTGGGTGAAGGGGAGTTCGCCTGGGTCCGACTGGCAGACCCCTCGGAAGGCGAACTGGTTCAGCTGGCCGAGGAATTGGGCCTGCACCCGCTGGCCGTCGAGGACGCGCTCCACGGGCGGCAGCGTCCGAAGCGAGAGCGGTTCGGCGACGTCCTGGCCGTCGCGCTCAAGACCCTCCGGTATGTGGAAGAGGAAACGGCGGTGGAGACCGGCGACATCATGATCTTCGTAGGACACCGCAGCGTACTCACCGTGAGCCACGGAATGATCGACCCCTGCGCCGAGGCTTCCCGCCGGCTGGACGCCGATCCTGACATGCTGAGCCACGGCCCCTGGGGGGTGCTGCACGCCGTGCTGGACGTGGCCGTCGACGCCTACAGCGACGCCGCCCGAAGTGTGCGCGCCACGCTCAACCGACTCGAAGACGAGGTGTTCTCGACTTCCCGCGTCGACCACACCGAGAACATCTACTCCCTCAAGCGGGAAGTGCGCGAGTTCCGTGATGCCGTGCAGCCGCTCGTTCCGGTGCTCCAAGGCCTCCTGTCCGGCGGCCCGGGCGAGGAGGGCCACCAGCGGAAGATCGCACCGTACATCCGCGACGTCGCCGATCACCTGCACCGCACGGACATCGAGGTGCGGACCCTGGACGAACTGCTGGACTCCGTCCTCGGCGCGCAGCAGGCCCGCGTGGGCACCTGGCAGAACGACGACATGCGACGCATCTCCGCGTGGGCGGCGATCTTCGCGATCCCCACGATGGTCGCGGGCGTCTACGGCATGAACTTCGAGCACATGCCGGAACTCGGCTGGACCTACGGCTACCCGCTCGCCGTGGGTCTCATGGCGCTCGCCGCGGGCGCCCTCTACCGTGCATTCCGCCGCAACGGCTGGCTGTAGAAGCCGGCACTGGGGCCCGGGCCGTGACGGCTCCCGTTTCCTGGTGTCGCGCCGAGGGCAGGGGCGGCGGGCGGCCACCGCCGAGACGTGGGGCAATCCATGCGCCCCCGTGGGCAAGGCCCTGGTTCTCGCGTGCCCTGCCGGACATGAGTGGCGCCGCGATGGAAAGGCGCAGGGTATGACACGCACACCGAAGCCAGGACCAGACGCAGACAACGATCGCGGGGATGCCGGCCACGAGAGCACACCTGGCCCGGACCCGCAGGTGGAGGAGCGGGCACCCGACCGGCCCACTGAGCTGCCCAAGCGGTCGTGGAAGGCCGTGCTGCGCGGCACTGTGAAGGAGTTCAAGGACGACGAGCTCGCCGACCGGGCGGCGGCGCTGACCTACTACGGGGTTCTCGCACTCTTCCCCGCCCTGCTCGTGCTGGTGTCCCTGCTGGGCATCGCGGGGGAGTCCGCGACGAAGCAGGTCTTGGACAACCTGCAGAAACTGGCACCCGGCTCGGCAAGGAACGTGATCACTGACGCCGTGCAGCAGCTCCAGGGCCGCTCCGGCGTCGGATCGCTCCTGGCGGTCGTCGGTCTCGTTGTCGCCGTGTGGTCGGCGTCCGGCTACATTGCCGCGTTCATCCGCACCTCGAACGCTGTCTACGACATGCCCGAAGGACGACCGGTGTGGAGGGTCCTGCCGCTTCGCCTGGCTCTCACCGTCACGCTGATGGTCTTGGCTTGCGCCAGCGCGCTCATCGTCGTCTTCTCCGGCTCTCTCGCCCGGCAGGCGGGCGCGGCCCTGGGGATCGGGGACGCCGCCCTGACCGTGTGGTCGATCGCGAAGTGGCCGGTGCTGGTCCTCCTCGTCACCACCATGATCGCGATTCTCTACTGGGCTGCCCCGAACGCGAAGGGCCGCGGCTTCAAGTGGGTGACGCCGGGCAGCCTCGTGGCGCTGGCGATCTGGATGGCCGCCTCGGCAGGCTTCGCGTTCTACGTCGCGAACTTCGCCTCCTACAACAAGACGTACGGCACCCTCGCAGGCGTGATCGTCTTTCTCGTGTGGCTGTGGATCACCAACCTCGCAATCCTCCTCGGGCTGGAGTTCGATGCGGAAATGGTCCGGCAGCGCGCGATCGCCGGCGGACTGCCCGAGGGCGCGGAACCTTACGTCGAGCCGCGCGACACCCGGGCCTGGAGCGACGGCGACCGCCGCCGCATGGAGCACTGAACCACCGATGAACGGCGCCTCGCCGCGAGACCAGCAGGGCACGGCCGCTCCGGCGCTGCTTGCGATCGCCGACCAAGGGCGCGGCCCAGCAGGCCGTGGCCGTTTGAGGTCGGCCCCCGGTCTGCTGTCGAGCCACCTTCCGCACAACGCTGGTTGCGACACGGGTGACGGGGCGGTTGCGGGGTAGTTGCGCCGTGAGGGATGTGACCGTCCAAACCCTGAACGGGATCGACTCGGTCAAGCGCAGCGCCACCGCCCCCATCCAGGACACCACCAGTGCTGAGCAGAGCACCTGACCGACGTGTCGCCCGTTCCAGCAGATTGAAGAAAGGAAAGGTGTCCCCATCATGAGCACGGTAGAGCGGCAGCCCCACGGGACCGACGACTCGGTGGGCGTCCTTGTTTCACGCGCTTCGCAGCAGATTTCCGAGCTGGTGCGTGAGGAGATGCAGCTGGCCCGGGCGGAGATGACTCAGAAGGGCAAGCGCTACGGGAAGGGCGGCGGCCTCTTCGGCGCCACAGGAATCATCGGCTTCCTGGCACTCCAGGCCCTGACGGCAACGTGTATCGCCGCTCTCGCGGTGGTTCTGCCCGTGTGGGGGTCCGCCCTCATCATCACCGCGGTTCTGGGGATCGTGGCAAGCGGTACCGCCCTGGCCGGAAGGAAGCAGATGGCCCTGGCCGGTAATCCGGCTCCCGAGCAGACCATCGACAGCGTCAAGGCCGACCTGGCCGAGATCAAGGAGAAGGCACACCGATGAACGACGACGCCCGAACCAACATCGGCACCCCCGCCCCCACCCCTGCCAGCCCCGGCTCCGCCGAACTGCGCGATCAGGTCGAGCACACGCGCGACGAGCTCGGCCGGACCGTCGAGGCCCTCGCTGCGAAGGCCGACATCAGGGCCCAGGCCAAGGAGAAGACAGCCGTCGTCAAGGGCCAGGCCGCCGAGAAGGCAGCGCTGGTCGCCGACCAGATCCGCGAGAAGGCGGGGCACGCCGCCCAGCTGGTGAAGGACAAGACCCCCGACCCGCTCCTGGAGAAGACCGCGCAGGCCGCGGCACAGGTACGGGAGGGTGCGGCCAGGGCGGGCCAGTACACGACGGACAAGACGCCCGACCCGCTTCTTGAGAAGGCAGGTCAGGCAGCGACGGCTGCACGCGCCAACCGCACCGCGCTCCTGGTGGTCGGAGCCGCCGTAGCTGTCCTCCTGCTGGTCCGCCGCAGCCGGGGACGTCGCCGATGAAGGCATCCAAGATCGCCTACAAGCCTGTCGGGCTGGCCCTGGGTGCCCTCAGCGGTGTGATCGCAGGCGCCGCCTTCAAACAGGCGTGGAAGATCCTTGAAGGCGAGGGCGATGCTCCCCACGCCACCGACGAGGATCGGACCTGGAAGCAGATCCTGCTCGCCGCGGCCATCCAGGGTGCGATCTTCGCCGTGGTCAAGGCCTCGGTCGACCGGTCGGGGGCCGCAGCCATACGCCGTCTGACGGGTACCTGGCCGGGCTGACCGGACCGCGATGCTGGCCACTTCCCCGATCCGGCCGGCACCGCCCGCCCGACACCCCCCATCGACAACGCTCCCTTCACGGGAGAAGCCAAGGCCGTGCCACACGGTCTGAACGTCTTTTGTGGGGTCTGGCTGGGTGGGTCTGGTGGCGGTGTGCCCGCCTCGTCCAGTCCGTTATGCGTAGTTAGCGGTTGTTCGGGTAGGGGCTAAACAGATTTACGCGGCACGCGATCGTGGCGCGGAGGTGAGTGGGATGGGTGCGGGTAAGAAGGTCAAGAATGTCACCAAGTCGACCAAAGGCAAGGTGAAGGAAGCGACTGGCAAGGCTGTGGGGAATGAAAGCTTGGAAGCCAAGGGGCGCGGCGAGCAAGCGCTCGGCGATGCCAAGCAGACCCTTCAGAAGGCCAAAGACACACTCAAGCACTGACGCTTTAGAGGTGAGATTTGCTCGTGAGGTAATGCGGGGATGAGGGCTGGCAGGAGTGGTTCCTCCGGCCCTCACGCATGACGTGGCCGGCCTTGTGCGCTATGCCGGGCTGCTGGTGTCGGCGCTGGCCGGCGGCTCCTCCTCCTGTCCTCTTCTGCTTCGTTCTCGGGTTCTTCTTCGTGGTACTGGCCGTCCTCGTCTTCGTCTTCCTCCGGCTCTTGGTCCACGTGCTCGGATCGCTGTGTGCCAAACCTCCCTGCCTGTCCCAGTGGCCGTCGACGCGCTCGCGTCAGCTCTTTGTGCGATGACCGAGATCCGCACGGGCGGTAGCGAGTGGTTGCCGGCCGTAGGGCAAGACGGCCCAGGTCAAGGGCAGCTCCGGGAGGCCGTCGCTTAGGCCGAGGAGCACGCCCAAGGGATCAAAGGCTCCCGGATGGCCCGCCGCCAAGCCGTGTTTCGACTCCGTACCCCGTAGCGTTCGGTCGCGGAGGCCTCCGGAACCCACGGGGTGGTTGCCCTTGTAGTGGGCGAGGATGGCGACGTGCACGTTGACCAGCCGCTGCGTCGGGCACTGCCGCAGACCCGGCGGTGATCTACGTCGTTCCCCGGATAGTGCGGATCACGGTGACCAGGATGCAGATGGGCCCGACGATGCCGTGCTGCGATGGGGACGAGATGACTGCGGTGCCCACCTCATCACGGACTTGGCGCGCGATGTCGACGATGCGGTGGTCAGCTTGAAGGATGCAGCGTACCTCCACCCGCCATCCCCCTCCTGGCATGTGCTCACAGCGGATGCGGCTCGCCTCGCGGTGCACTTCGCTTCCCGCCGTCACGCTGTGATACGCGAGTGAGGCTGCGTGGGCCAGTCGATCGGCGAGCGTGGACTGGAGGGCGGTGACGCCGGGGACGGCGAGGGCTGCAGTAGCTGCGATCTGCTGGATTTCTTCGCGGTGGGAGGCACTCATCGTTAGCTCTATCCAACCCGCTCGTCGGCGTCCAGTGCCCGGGGGAGCTCCAGCACCGCGTTGACCATCACATCGACCGTAGCGACGGCGAGACCGAGGACGTGCTCGGCTGTGAACAGGACGGCTCTGCGCACTGCTGCGGCTACCTCGCGCAGAGGCCGGTCGAGCGTGGCCGAAACCGTGATGGTGACAGCGTGGACGGTAGGAGCGGCAGGGTTGGGGCTCAGACGGCAGCTGGCAACGCGGGCGCCCGCCACCGTGTCCGCGGCCCTGCGCAGCACTATGGCCGCGGCGCTCTCCGCGATGCGCAGGTCGCCTTGGGGATCGTCCAGCAGCAGTATCCTGCCTAGCCGCACTTCGGCTCTGACAGCGTTGATAACCCGGTTGGCGAGCCTGTGACTGTCGGGTTGCTGCTCTGCTCGCAACGCGCGAGAGGCACGCTCCAGGGCGATGAGGCCTTCGATGGCTTCGCGGCATTGTGGACATCGGCTGTAATGGGGGTCTGCGGCCCTGGCCCGGCCTCGTGCCTGTTCCCACACGCGGCCCAGGGAGCGTCCACAGGGCAGCAGCTCCGCGGCAGCGAGCTCGGCGTCGTGAGGCACCCCGCCGCTATTGCTGTGCACGATGGCGGGCTCGTCGCCCGAGGTATGGTGCGCGTCGTTCAGCGCCATGGGCGCATCGCCTCCATCAGAGCGCGTCGTGCGCGGGCCAGTCTTCCGCGCACTGTTTGTTCGGTGGATCCCAGGACGTGGGCGATCTCGTCGTAGTGAAGGCCGTGAAGTTCCCGCAGAACCCAGCAGGCGCGAAGGTCCGGGCGAAGGTGTACGAGTGCTTGTACGAGGGCGGCGGTCGCCGCATCCGTTTCGGCGGTTCGCGGCGGTGAGCTGGCGGCGTCTGCGGCAGGAGGTTCGGCAATGGCGTCCAGCGGTACCGGGTGGGGTCGACGGCGCAGGACGTTGAAGCAGCGGTTGGTCACGATGCGGTACATCCATGTGCTGAAGGCCGCGCCGCGCCGGAATTCGGGCAGCTGCCGCCAGGCGCTGATGAAGGCCTCCTGCACGGCGTCCTCGGCGTCCGCCCGGTTACCGAGCAGCTGCCCTGCCAGAGCGAGCAGACGCGCGCTGTGTCGGCGGACCAGGACCGCAAACGCCTCCTCATCGCCTTCGGACGCCCGTACCGCGAGCAGGGCGTCGTCCAGTTCGTCGTCGGCACCGTCCAGGTCGGCTGGGGCGACGGCGATCGACCGCGGCGCCGGCCGCACCGGGAGGTCCTGGCGGGGCGAGGGAGGGTGAGTGGTCCGGTTGTGCATCCGCCGCTCGCTTTCTGCCGGAGATTCTCCTCGCGGCCTGCGTACGCACTCCTCGATGGTACGGCTGTGCCGCTTGGGAGCGGTGTGAGGAATTCCAGGGCGGTGTGTCTAAGAGGATGAGGGCGTCGCTGCGGCGCCCGGACGGACTTGCTGGGGAGGTCCCTATGTCGGACACCATTAACCCCGCCGCGGGCGGGAGCGGGTCGCGCCCCGCTGGCAGGGCGCTTTCGGGTCAGACCGGTGCTGGGACGGCGCCTGAGACACGCGGTCGCACGACGATCGCCGACAGTGTGGTTGAGAAGATCGCGGGAATGGCCACCCGCGAGGTGGCAGGTATCCACAGTCTCGGATCCGGCATGTCCCGCACGCTGGGTGCGGTGACGGACAAGGTGTCCGGCGGCCGGCCCAGCGTGTCACGTGGTGTGAAGGTCGAGGTGGGCGAGCGGCAGGCCGCCGTCGATCTCGACGTGGTCGTGGAGTACGGCTTCGCCATCGTGGACCTTGCCGCCGAGGTCCGCAATAGCGTCATCACTGCTGTGGAGCGCATGACCGGCCTGGAGGTCGTCGAAGTGAACATTACCGTCGACGACATCCACCTTCCCGACGAGGAGGACGACGAGGACGACGGAGGCCGCGTGCAGTGACCCCTCGGATCCTGCAGGCGACCGTCTGAAATGAAGAAAATAATCTGAAATCAGGTGAATGCAATGAGCGCAGCAACGGTGGGTCTGATCGCCGGCATGGCCCTGGGCTTCGCGGCCTTCTTCGGCGGCTTCTGGGCGTTCCTCCTTGTGGCATTTCTGGGCCTGGTGGGGCTGATCATCGGCCGCATGCTCCAGGGCGACCTCGCGCTGTCCGACTTCACCCGATCCCGGGACCGGCAGTGACAGCGCAGCGCGCTGCTGCCAGGCCTGGGGCAGCTGCCCCCACCCGGGCAGCAGGCCTCGCCCCGGCCGAACGCGGCGCCACTGTGATTCCGGAAAAGGTGGTGGCCCGCATCGCAGCCCGTGCTGCGAAGGAGGCGCTGGCCGGTCACACCGACGCCCACGCGGAACTGACCGCTCCTCGTGCCTCAGCGACCGTCGGCGGTGGATCCGCACGGCTGGGCCTCAGCATGGACTTGCCCTACCCGACCGACCTCGCCGAAACCTCCCGCCAGGTGCAGCAGTACGTGAGCGAGCGAGTAGCGGACCTGACCGGAATGCGCGTCACCGAGGTCACTCTCGCCATCGAGCGCCTCGTTCCCGCCGACGGCCTGGATCACCGGCGCGTGCAGTAACCGGAGCGCATTGCGACCGGGAAGGAGCGGCGGCATGGAACGCAACCAAGACGCACCGGCGCAGACAGGGCGACCCACCGCGACCGACGAGGACACCTCCCGCACCGCGGCGCTGCCAACCGAGAAGTCTCCGCCCAGGCCACGTTCGGGGCGGCGCCCGTGGTCCGCGCGCCGGATACCCGCGGCGCTCACAGCGCTGATCGTCGGGGCAGCGGCCGGCATCCTTCTCTTCGACGTCGTCAGGGTCCGCGCAGGCAGCTCAGCCGCAGCGTGGCGCAGGCACCTGGCTGACGAACTGGCCACCCGCCCGCTGGACGACACTGTCATTCAAATCGGCGCCGGAGTCATCGCCGCCCTCGGTCTGTGGCTGATCATCCTGGCTCTGAGCCCCGGCCTGCGCCGCCAACTGCCCCTGCAGACTCCCGGCCCGCTGATGCACGCCGTACTGGACCGCTCAGCCGCGGAACTCCAGCTGCGGGACGCCGCGATGCGCGTCCCCGGCGTCAGCGCCGCCAAGGTCAAATTCTTCCAACACCGCGTCAAGGCACGCGCGGATGTCCGCTTCCGCGCCCCCGCCGACGTCAAGACGGATCTGCAGGCCGCTCTGCTGGAGCAACTGGACCGGCTCGCCCTCGCCCGCCCCCCGCAGCTCGACGTGAGGGTACGCCCCCGCGACAAGTAGCCCCAGGTGAGCGGCGCCAGGAGAGGCAGGAAAGGGGATTTCGATGAACAGGCAGTCCGCAGTCAACCGAACCCTGCTGGCCGCAGCAGGCATCATCCTGCTCGGCACCGGCCTGCTGATCCTGGCCGGTGGCTTCGACATCTACCGGAGCTGGCGCATGACTCCACCCAATGGCTGGCCCCTTACCACCCCGGCCGACGTCGTCCTCAGCGACGCCAACCGCACCCGATGGAGCGGTGAAGGATGGTGGTGGCCCGCGGTCATCGCAGCCCTGGTCATCGTCGTCCTGCTCGCCCTGTGGTGGCTGCTTGCGCAACGCCGCGGTCCGCACCCCGGCCCCCTGACGGTGGGAGACAGGACAGCCACAGCCGTGGACGGAGTGGAACTGCGCGAGGGCGCCCTCAGCGACGCCCTAGCCGCCGACACCCTCCGGCTGCGCGGAGTCCAGCAAGCCCGCGCGGGCATGACTGGCCGGTCCCGCCATCCCGAGGCCAACCTCGACATCACGCTCGCCCCGGACACCGATACCGGCCCTGTTCTGCAGGAGCTGTACGACGGACCGCTGGAACGTGCACGGCAGTCCACGGGCCGCGACCTCACCGCCCGTGCCTACCTGCACGCGTCCTCGCACAAGGCCCGCCGTGTGGACTAGGGATACCTTCCACGTTTCGGCGGGCATCCTGTCGCCCCACGGCGGCTGTGAGGGGGAGCCGCATTAGCCTCGACGCTTCGGCGCTGGCGCCGGCGGGAGGGGTAGGCCAGGATCAGCTGTGCTTGCCGCGGGTGAGGAGGCGGTAGAGGATCAGGAGGATGAGGGATCCGACGATGGCGGCGATCCAGGTGGAGAGGTCGAAGAAGGCGTCGATCGAGTCGACGCCAAAGATGACTTTGCCCAGCCAGCCGCCGAGGAGGCCGCCGGCGATGCCGGTCAGCATGGTGATGATGATGCCGCCCGGATCGTTGCCGGGCAGGAGCAGCTTGGCGATGAGGCCCGCCAGCAGTCCGATGAGAATCCAGGCGATGATGCCAATGAGATCCTCCCACGTGGTTGGTTGAGTCCCTGATGTGCAGTTCGCGCTCTCCCGAATCCGACGGATGCGATGGGGAGAGCCGCCCGGTCTGCGGGCGGGACGCAGATCGGGACGATCCGATGATGCCTCCACTGCATGTCCGCGTCGTCAGCGACCCCGTCCCCGCTGCGTTCTGAGGCGTCACGCGCGCGCTGGGCCGGCGAGGCCGAGACAAGACAACCAGTCAGGTACTGACGCTTCGGGGTGACGCTGATTCGTGAGGCAATGCAGGGATGAGGGCCGACAGGAGATGCTCCACCGGCCCTCACGCATGACGTGACGTCCGCATCCTGCGCTAGGCGGCCTGCCGGCGGCGACGTCGCTTGGGCGGCGCTGGTTCCTCCTCCTCTTCTTCCTCGTCCCCGTCCTCGTTCTCATCCTCGAGATCCGCGTCGTCGTACTGGCCGTTCTCGTCTTCGATGCCTTCCTCCTCCGGGTCGTCCTCCGACTCCTCGTCCTCGTCTGCGTACTCCTCGCCAGACTCTTCGTCCTCGTACTCGTCTCCCTCGCCCTCTCCCACTTCATCTTCCTCTTGGGCTTGTTCCTGCTCGAGGGCTTCTTCGTGAGTCTGGACGACTTCGCCATCGCGTATCTCGCCGCGCCAACCTTCGGGCTCGTCGTTGGTAAGCATGACGTGGCGCAGGAAATTCTTGAGGTCCAGGCGCAGGCGGCGGCCCTGGGCCCGCCACAGGTTGCCGGTCTTTTCGAACAGTCCCGAGGGGTAGTACTCGACGACGATGACGATGCGGGTCAGGGAGGGGGCGAGCTCATGGAAGGTGACGCAGCCGCGGGTGGTGCCCTTGGCGCCCTCGGACGTCCACGCAATCCGGTCGTCAGGGACCTGTTCCTGGACGGTGGCCTTCCAGCTGCGGGTAGAGGGGCCGACCTTGACTTTCCAGTCGCTGGTGGTGTCGTCCCCGCGGGAGACGCTGCGGACGCCTTTAGCGAATCCGCTGAAGTCCTCGTATTGCGTCCAGTGGTCGTAGACCGTACGCAGTGGCAGGCCGACGTCGAGCACCTCGACAATGTTCATCAGCTTGCCACCGCCGCTCTTGCGGCCCTTGCCCTTGCCGCCGCCGAAGGCTTCGGTGACCTTGTCCTTCAGATTGCCGAACTTCTGCCCGGCGAAGGCCTTGAGAGGCGAGTCGCCCTTCAGAATACGGCCCCCGACGCCGGCGACGTCGGAGAGCGAGCCGCCGTTGTCGGCGACATCGTAGAGCTGGTCGGTCAGGTCGGAGAGCTTGTCGGTGGCCTTATCGGCAAGCTGGCTGGCCTGGGCACCGAGGAACCCGGTCAGTTCCTTCATCAGCTGGTCCATCCCGGAGGAGGACTCAGATGACTTGCTGTGGTCTGAGGTTGCCATGACCTACCTCCGCGTGGACGGCTTGCGGGCCGTCGTCTTCTTGGCGGCTGTCTTGCGGGCCGGGCTGCGGCTGGCGGTCTTCTTGGCGGGGGCCTTGGCAGCGCTCTTGCGTGCCGGGCTCTGACCGCTGGCCGTCTTGCGCGGTGGGCTGCTGCCGGACTTCTTTGCAGCTGCCTTGGACGGTGCTGCTGTCCGGGCAGCGGCACTCTTCTTGGCGGGCGCTGCCGACCTACTGCCAGCAGTCTTCTTCGCCGCTGTCTTCTTGGCGGGCGCGGACTTCTTCGCTGCGGTCTTCTTGGCGGGCGCTGCCGACCTACTGCCAGCAGTCTTCTTCGCCGCTGTCTTCTTCGCCGCTGTCTTCTTGGCGGGCGCGGACTTCTTCGCTGCCGTCTTCTTCGCGGGTGCCGTTTCCTTCGACGGAGTGGCCTTCTTCGCCGCAGTGGGACGAGAGGAAGGCTTGCGGGCGGGGGTCGCGCTCCGACCGTTGCGGGCGCGATGCGATGTGCGAGGAGTTCGGTGCGGCGGGGGAGACCCTTCCCCCTCCTCTTCCTCTTCAGGCTCCTTCGCCTTGGTCTTGTGGGCAGGGGCCGCGCTCCGGCGGCTGCGCGCGCGGGTTGCAGTGCGGGTTTGGCGCGGTGGGCGAGGCTCCTCCTCTTCCTCCTCCGGTTCCTTGGCCTCGGTCTTGTGCGTGGGCGCGGCGCTTCGGCGGCTGCGCGCGCGGGCAGAGGTGCGAGTCCGGCGCGGCGGTGGGGGAGGCTCTTCGTCTTCCTCCTCTTCCTCCTCCGGCTCTCCCTCTTCGGGTTCTTCCTCTTCAGGCTCTTCTTCTTCGGGTTCTTCCTCGTTGTCTGCCGGCTCAGGCCCCTCTTGGTCTTCTTCGTCCTCGGGCGCGTAGCCGTCCTCGTCCTCTTCTGCGTAGTCCTCGGCTTCCTCGCCCTCGTCCGGCTCTTCGTCCTCGTCCGGCTCCTGGTCCTCCTCCTGCTCCTCTTCCTCGTCGTCCTCTCGACCGTGATCTGTGTTGCCGCGGGAGAGCTCGAGGGTGCGTTCGTGCAGGGAGCCGGCAAGGTCGGCGAGCTTGCGGTTGGCCGCCGTGGCAAGTGCCTGGCGGCCGGCGTCCAGCGCCTCGCCGCGCAGCTGCTCAGCCAGGTCGGCGAACTGGGGCATCTCCTTGAGCCGGGACGCACCTTCCTTGAGGAGCTGTCCGGGTTCGAGCCCGAACCGTCGGCCAGCGAGATAGGTCGCCACGCTGAACGCCAGGCGGCCCTTTTTGGTTCTGCCGAGTATGTAACCTCCGGCCACCGCGGCGGCCAGTGCGATCTTGGTGGTGTCCTCCATGATCATCCCCTTTGCAGGGCGCGTGCGGACTTCATGTGTGTCGCCCGCGGACAGCTGATCGCGACGACCTCGCTGCCCGCCAAGAGAGGGGGTCCTGCTGGACCGCTTCGTAAAGCTCCTGCCCCCAGGACAGGACTAATGCCTGCATTTGGTGACATTCTAGTTTCTGTAAGGCCGTCTCCCCAAGGGAGTGGTGTATGGCCGCAGCGGAACCTGCACGCCGTAGGCGGTCCTCTTCGAGGCCTGCTGGTGAGAGCGCAGAGCAGGACACGAACGCGCGGCGTCGGGGTGCGCCTCCGCGCCGCTCCGGAACGCCGGGCGCGGCGGCTGCGATGCGGGCTGCGGCCGAGCAGCTCGCTGAACTCCTGGGCCGCTTTCCCGACTCGGTCTCCTCGCTCAAACCGACCGAGGACGGCTGGGTGGCGCAGGTGGAGGTGGTGGAGCTGGAGCGCATTCCTGACACCACCAGCGTGATGGCCAGCTATCGGGTCGCTCTGGACGAGGAGGGAGAGCTGATCTCCTACGAACGCATCCGCCGCTACAGCCGCGGCATGATCGACCGGCTGACCTGAGAACGGTCCGGCTGGCGGAAGGAGGCCCCCATGACCATGGTGCCGCAGGGCGGGAGCCCCGTTGTGCGCGGGCAGGGGGGCGGCTCGAGCAGCCTTTACGACGTCCTGGAGCTCATCCTCGACCGCGGACTGGTCATTGACGTCTTCGTCCGCATCTCCTTGGTGGGCATCGAACTCATCAAGATCGACGCCAGGATTGTGGTGGCCAGCGTCGATACCTACCTGCGGTTCGCCGAAGCCTGCAACCGCCTCGACCTTGAGGCGGGCCGCAAAGCCCCCGCTCAGCTTCCCGATGTCATGGGCAAGATGATGGAGGGCGGCGCCCATGGAAAGAGCAAGGGAGCCCTCAGCGGGGCTGTCGAAGCCGTGACCGAATCCCTGACCGGAAAGCCCTCCCACGAGCCGGACGAGGACGAGGACGAGGAAGAGGTGGAGGAGGCGCCCCGGCGGCGGCGCCCGGCTGCCAGGCGCACCGCACGGCGGGAGAAGGAGTAACCGATGCCGCTCTACGTGTACTCGATCACCGCCAAGGATCACCCGTGCCGCATGGACGGCATTCACGGCGTCGGCACGGAGCCGTCCCCGCTGCGCACCGTCAGCGCCGGGCCGCTGTGCGCGGTGGTCAGCGACGTCGACGAGGAGATCCGGCCCAAACGCCGCGACCTCACCGCGCACCAGGCGGTCCAGGAGCGACTGATGGCCGATGGCGCCGTTCTACCGTTGCAGTTCGGCTATATCGCCGCCGACGACCTCTCAATCCGCGAGGCCCTGGAGGCCGACGCGGACGGCTACCTGTCCACCCTGGCGCGCCTGGAGGGATGCGCCGAGTACCACGTACGGGCATCGCAGAGCAACGATGCGCCCCTGCTGCAGCAGATTCTGGAGGACATGCCCGAGGCCGCAGACCTGAACGAACGGATCCGCGGCGGCGACCGCGATCCGGGCCTGCCACTCGCCCTGGGTGAGATGGTCGCCCACGAGGTGCAGGCGCGACAGGAGGCCCTGGCGGCTGGCCTGAGCGAGACCCTCATCTCCTTCTCCCGCGAATACCTTGCCCGCCCGCCCTCGGGAAGCGACTTCCTCAACCTCTCCCTCCTGGTGCCCGACGAACACAAGGACAGCCTGCAGGTCGCGGAAGCCAACATCGCCCGCGAGATCGGCAGCGGCATCGACCTGCGCTTCTCCGGGCCCCTGCCCCCCTACAGCTTCGTCCAATGACCGACACCGTCCACAGGGCGGGAAGGGAGGACAGACCCATGGGACTGCTGACCTACCTGCTGACGCTCCCCGTAGCGCCGGTACGCGCCGTCACCTGGGTCGCCCAGCGCGTCGTCGACAAGGCCGAAGAGGAGTACTACGATCCGGCCCCCGTCTGGCGCCGTCTCGCCGAACTGGAGCAGCAACTGCTCAGCGGCGAAATCGACGAGGACGCCTTCGACCGAGAGGAGGACGAACTGCTCGACCGGCTGGCCGAGATCACCGAATACCACCAGCGCCCCTGACCGCCAGGAGGGAGCACGACCGTGACCGAACCCGTACCCGGCCGGCCCGGCTCCTTCGCCTCCCGCGCCCCGATGCCCTACGGGCCCACCTCCACCTCCAGCCTCGCCGACATCCTCGAACGAGTCCTGGACAAGGGCATCGTCATCGCCGGCGACATCCGCATCAACCTCCTTGACATCGAACTGTTGACCATCAAACTCCGCATCCTGATCGCCTCCGTCGACAAGGCCAAGGAGATGGGCATCGACTGGTGGGAACACGACCCCTCCCTTTCCTCCCGGCACACCGGAAGCCCCCTCGAGCAGGAAAACCGGCGCCTGCGCGCCGAACTCGAAACCCTCCGCGGGGAACTCGGACAGACCGGACCCGATGAAAGAGCCGACGAGGACCAGGAGACGCACACCAGGCCGGCCGCCCGACGCCATCGGGGGAGCACGCCGTGAACGCGCCCGCCCTCACCTACGTGTACGCCGCCACCCGGCCGACCAGCGACCTCGACGCGGCCCTCCCCACCCTGCACGGCATCGGACAGGCACCCCTGCGCCTTCTGCACTCGGACGGCGAAGGCACGCCGCTCGCCTTCGTGGCGGCCGACGTACCAGAAGGCGACTTCAACGAAACCGCCCTCAAGAACCACTTCGAAGACCTCGACTGGCTCGAATACGTCGCACGCACCCACCACGACGTCGTACAGGCCATAGCCACCTGCGCCTCCGTACTGCCCCTGCGCATGGCCACCGTCTATCAGGACGACCACCGCGCCCGCCAAGCCTTGACCGCCCAGCATCACGCCTTCAGCCAGCGTCTCGACCAGCTCCGCGCCCACACCGAGTACGGCGTCAAGATCTACCTGACGCCGTCCACCACCCCCGGCCCCGAACAGGCAACGGCCAGCCCCACCCAGCCCACCAGCCCCGGAAAGGCTTACCTGCGAGCCCGCAAAGCCCAACACCATACGCGCGAAGCCGTCTACCAGCAGGCCCAGCACGCCGCCCAGGCCATCGACGCCATCGCAGCCCACCACACCACCCAGCGTGTACGCCACGCACCCCAGCGCGGCGCCCTCACCGCCACCCAGGAGAACGTCCTCAACGACGCCTACCTCATCCCCGACGACCAAGCCGAGGAGTTTCAGGCAGCCATCGCCGACGCCGCCCGCCGCTTCCCCGACCTCCGCATCGAGGTCACCGGCCCGTGGGCCCCCTACTCCTTCGCCACGCCGCCACCCGAACCGCCGAACCCGGCCCCGACCTCCAGCCTGCCCGGCGCCCCCGCCGCCAGCCCGCCGCCGCCATGACCCTCACCGCAGGCGACGGGCCCCTGCCCGACCGCCAGGTCGCCCTCGTTGACCTCCTCGACCGGCTCCTGAGCGGCGGAGTCGTCCTGACCGGCGACATCGTCCTGTCCATAGCCGACATCGACCTCGTGCGGATCTCGCTGCGCGCCCTCATCGTCTCCGTCAGTTCCGAGACCACTGCCACCCCCACGGCCGGCGGAGGCAGCTATGGATCGTGAACCGGCCCCGCCCCCACAGCCCCGCACGGGCCCCCTCACGGACGCCGGCGACAGCCTCTCCCACGCCTTCCGCCTCATCCAGGCGCCCCCCGCCCCCCTGGACCAGACCCCCCGCCCCGCCCGGCGCATCGACACCGACGCCGAAACCGTCGGCGAAGACCTCCTCAAGCTCGTTCTCACCCTGGTCGAGCTCCTGCGCCAGCTCATCGAGCGCCAAGCCCTGCGCCGCGTCGATTCCGGCGATCTCACCGACGACCAAGAAGAAGAACTCGGCGCCACCCTCCTCGCCCTCCACGACACCCTGGCAGACCTCTGCGCGGAACACGGCTACGCCCTTGAGGACCTCAACCTCGACCTCGGCCCCCTCGGCCCTCTGCTCCCACCCCGCGATTGATCCCATGCGGCGCGCCCACGGCGACGGAAGGAGGCCCCATGCGGTCGGCGATCAGTGACAGGGCTCAGCCGGCCGACAGCAGCTCCAGCTCGTTCTCGTAGAGCTGGGCGGGATCAAACCCCATACCGGAGAGATGCCCGCTGAGTTCCAGGGAGAGGATGCCGTGCAGCCGCGTCCAGAAGGCGAGGGCCAACCGCATCGAGGAAGCCGGCACCCGATTCTCCTCGGAGCGAGGGGGGACGGCGTGCGGAGCCCCGGGGGAGAAGCCGGGCGCGACATCGCAGGCGCCAATGACCAGGCTCATGATCTCCGCCATGATCAGGGAGAGGTCCACCGGTGCCCGGTAGCCGGGTACCGGTGGGCCATACACGAGGAAGTAGCGCTGGGGATCCTCGAGTGCCCATGCGCGCAGAGCGTGTGCAAGGCCATCGATATCACCCTCACCCCGGCCGGCCACGGCCCGGAAGGTGTCGACCAGACTCTGATAGGCGTCGCGAACCAACTCAGCAAGCAACTCGTCCCGGCTCGTAAAATACCGGTACAGCCCTGCCCCACTGAGGCCCATCTGCTTTGCGATCTTGTTGAGGGAGAGCGCCGAAATCCCAGCAGCGGCGATTTGCTCCCGAGCCCGCTGCTTGATTTCGGCACGCACCTGTCGGCGGTAGCGTTCGCGGGGGGTGGTCGTAGCAGTCGACTCACTCATGACAGCCTCCTCCTCGCGTGTTACACCCTATCGCTCGCAAGGAACCGCCGTTTTCGAGACCGTACCGCCGCAGGGCGAGGCACGGCTGAGAACCACGCCGCACGGGCTCAGAAGCCGAAGCTGTCCTTGCCCTTCTCCTTGAGGCCCCTGGCCTTTCCGCGCGCTTCCAGAGCGGCGCCTTTCGCCGCCGTGGCCTTATGCCCCATGGCGTGGGCCGTTTTGCGGACCACCCTGCCCACGATCTGCTCGGCTATCGCTTTCAGCTTTTCCTTGCCGCTCATATCAGCCAGCTCCTTCCTCCACATCTCCTACCCGGACCGCTGCGGACGGCACGGGCTGGCGCCACGCACCACCAGCCGTTCACACTGAAAGAAGACCCCAGGCCATCCCGACCGCGTAATAGCAAACCGGTGTCCCACAGACGAGTCCGTGAGGGGCAGACCGCACCTCGTTTGCGCGCCAGGGGCCGCCGGCCCCGTAAGAGCCTGTGAGAGGCAGACGTGCCCCAGGACTCCGACACCCGGATCACAGCCACCCTGTACGAAGCGGAGTACTACCAGGGCACCGCCGTCACAGTCCCGCCCGACAGATGGGACGACGGCGAAGACCCGACCGCGTACTCGCTCGCCCACCTGGGCTCGGTCGCCTGTGCTCGCTGCGGGCCCCGGCCGGGCCCCCCGACCCGCGTGACCCTTTCCGGCAGCTCGGTACAGGGATCACGCACGTCACCGTCTGGGCGTCAAGGCCGGACACCTGGCCACTGCGTCCCACGGATCGCGGAACGACCTGGCAACAGTTCAGCGCCGACACCGGCGATCTTGGCGCCTGGGCCCGCCGATCCCGATACGTACGCGTCTGGCACCAGCAGGACGGCGCTGCGATGGACGCCGAACTCTCTGCCTCGTCCGGGCCCACCCGCCCCATCAGAGTGGTGGAGTAGCCCACCAGACCCCCCAATGGCTGGCTCAGACGCCGCCAGCCTCCCTGCCGAGGGGGCCGGATCAAGCACAGTGCGTCACCAAAAGAACCTGCGATTCACTGCAGCACGGCGATCGACCGTAGCGGATGTTTACCCCCTCATCCTGTCGTCGAAATCCCCTTCGACGAGGGGCGTCTTACACCGCACACAGAGCCCCCTCCTGCCGTAGTCCCTCGACCTGCCAGGAGCTGGCTGGGAACCGCTGCGAGGCGGGGTGACGATGCGCGAACGCAGATGCCAGCGACAGCGTCGGGACTCTGTGGGGAGCCGTCTCTTCCGTGCAACTCGCCATCGCGCGCGGACAGTTCCCCCGCCACAGGCGACAGGGCCGTGCGGCGCGGCGAGTACCGACTGGGGTCAGTGACGGGTAGCGCTGGCCAATGGTCCCGTGTCGACCCCGGCGCCGGCACGCAGCCCGGCCAAGAAGTCCTGGAGTGCCTCCGTGGAGGTGTGGCGCGGGATCCAGCCCAGCTCTTCGCGGGCCCGGCCGGCGTCGAGAAGCGGCAGCCGCAGCACCGCGTCCAGCAACCCCGGTGCGGCCGGGACGATGTGAAGGCGCCAGGCGCCAGGCGGCGGAAAGCGCGGATCGTGCTGCTGAGGCTGGCAGCCGAATCGTGCGAGCGTTCAGCAGGCTGCCGATTGACCCGCTGTCGAGGACAGGGTCGGTAACCAGGTTGAACGGGCCCCGCACGGGCCGCACCACGGCGGCCCGGTATGCGTCGGCCGCGTCATCGGTGTGCAGCACCTGGAACCGCAGGCCCCGGATGCCGGGCACGGCGGGGAGCATGCCGGGCCGGACCAGCCACCACGGCAGCAGAGGTCCGGCGAAAATCCGCCGCTGCTCCGAGGCGGCCGCCCGCTTGAAAAGGAATCCCGGCCGCATCCGCACCACCCGCATCTGCGGATTCGCAAGTTGGAAGCCGTCCAGGTCACCGCTCCAGGTACGCCTTCTCCCGGGTATAGGCAGCCCCGGGCCAGCCGTGCGTCGGCCAGGACTCGTCCACCGGCCGCCCGCCCCCGGGGCCGGGAGAGTAGGCCCCGACCGAGGAGGCGTGCACCAACGTGTGCACTCCGGTGCGCGCGCAGGCCTCGAAGACGCGCACCGAACCGAGGACGTTCGTGCGCCAGGTTTCCACCGGGTCGTGGGTCGGCTGGAACTTCCACGCCAGGTGCACCACGGCGTCAATGCCCCGGAAGAGGGCGTCGAGGTCGCTGCCGCCGGGGTCGATGTCCGCGACCTCCCAGCGCACCCCTTCCACCTGGTGGCCCGGCAGGCGGCGGGCGACGCCCGTTACCTGGGACAGCGCTGGATCGAGCGCCAGCGCGCGGACCACGCTGGTGCCCGTGTTTCCGGTCGCGCCGGTCACCACGACTTTCATCACGCCCACCCTGCCTTCGCCGCACGGGGGCCGCTGCGGCGCACGGTAGCCGGTAGCCGCGGGGAGCGGCCGCGCAAGGCGCGGTCCACGGCTGCGAGCCGCAGGGTCTCCAGTACACCGGCTTGGCGTTCCGCACGTGCCAGTAGTCGGCCCAGGGCCTCGGTGTTCAAGCGGGGTTCGGTGCGGGCCAGGGTGTGCAGGGTCCGCCAGAGCTCCTTCTTGCCTTCCACGCCCACCCGGATTGCCTCCAGCTCGAGGACGTCGCTCAGGGGCGAGCGCGCGAGGACCCTGCCGTTGCCCTTCAGCCGGCCCGCCTGCGCGGCGGCGACGCCCACCAGTGCCCGGACGTGGTTCAAGGGAACGTTGAGGACGGTCATGATCTCGCGAAGGCTGGCCCGGTCCTGGGTGATTTCTTCGGTGAGCAAGGCGAGCCGTGGCCCGGCGTCGGAGCCGCGGTGGACGCGTGTCACCCGCTTGAGCAGAGAGATTCCAGCCCCTGCCCCGGCCAAATGGTCATTGAGGTAGATGCCCAGCAGATGGCCGGGATCCGAGGTCATGCGTTTCATGGCGCTCTCCGATCGGTCGTGGCGACCAAGCTGAGCGGCGGCCGACGCCAGATGGGCCAAGACGGCAGCGGGTGTGCCGGCCCAGACGTCGGCGGATGACAGTCGACGGTCCGCGTTGCCCATATGGGGCGGCCATACGTGGCTGCGCCAGACCGTTGGATCGTATAATTGTTCGATTTGAGGCTAGTTTCGGGCCCGTCCAGCGTCTTCCCGTTTGTCGGCTCGGCACACGCCGGTGCCCACGAGGCGACCTTGCCGCATGAGACCTGGGCGGCTGGCCTGCCCGCCGTAGATAGATGCCAGCGGGGCGCGGCGCCAACAGGGAGCGGGCCAGACTCCAGTGGCCTTGGGGGCAGAGGTCGAGGTGCCCGGCCGATGTCCATCTCACCGCCGACGTGCCCTGGCCCTGGCAGCCCCGTGGACGCTGTGCCCGATGACCACCGACTTGGCGACGGCACGGGAGTGGTTGGAGACCTGGATCGACGTATCAGGCGTCGAAGGCTTGGTCATTAAGCCTCTGACCGGAAAATATTCACCGAACTACCGTGGCTGGACCAAGATCCGCCGCCGCGATGCCACCGAAGCGATCATCGGCGCCGTCACCGGCCCCCTGACCCGCCCGCAGTTCCTGGTCCTCGGCCGCTACGCCGACGCGGGCCGCCTGCGAGCGGTGGGCCGTACCGTCCCGTTGCGTCCGGAGCATGCGCGCCTGGCGGCCGCCGCCCGAGCTTTCACGGTTGCTCTGTCGGTTACCCGGCGGTGGACTGCGAGTGCCAGACAGCCGCCAGAGGCCGCGCCGCCTTTCCGGCCTGTCATCGGGCGCACGGGCGGGGGTGGCCATAGCGTGCGGGCATGCCTGATGTTCTGTCCGCCCGGAAGCGGTCGACGCTCTTTGACCGGCTGCGGAACGGACAGGACGTTGCCACCGCCGCGCAAGCCGCAGGCCTCGGGGTACGGGTGGTGTTCACCGCGGCCCGCACCGATACGGCCCTCGCCCTGCTCCTTGCGGGAACCGACCCTGACGGTATCGGAGCTGCGAGCATCACCGAACGCGCCGAGTACCTGCGCCTCCTCGCTCTGGGCTGCACCCCGAGCCTGGCCGCGCAGATCCTGTTCGACGGTGCCGGCAAGGCCAGCCACTGGCGCCAAGCCGATCCGGCGTTCGCGAGGGCCTGCGATGCCGTCAAGGAACTCGGGGCCGGGAGGCCGGCGCCCGCCCGGGCGCCCCGCTTCACCCCCCAACGCCGACGCACCTTCCTCGACCACCTGGAAGCCGGCCTGTCCGTCACCGCCGCCGCGGCCCAGGTCGGGATCACCACCGCCGTGATCTACCAACGCCGCAAACGCGACCCCGCGTTCGCCACCGCCATGGACACCGCCCACCGCGCCCACCCGCGCACACCAGCCCCGACGCCCGACGCCGACGCTTGGGAAGCGTTCTTCGACAACCTCCGACCCGGTGTCGCACTGCGCCAAGCCGCGCTCGCTGCTGGCATTCGACCCGAGGTCGTCTACCACCGTCGCCGTGCCGACCGCGCCTTCGCCCACCGCACCGACTGCCAGCGCACCGCCCCATAGCCGTCGGGGAACAGACCGGCGTGTCGGTCGCTGCATCCGGCAGCGGAGTCAGTCCATACCGAGCACAGCGTCGGGGCGGCAGTGCGGGCAGGCTTGCACGCCCTCGGCCAGCGCCCGCCGCGCCTCGTCCACGCTCATGGGCCGTGCAGCGCTTGCGGGCATCCCAGCAGCCTCCGGCGTGGACGCGGACCGGAAGCCGACACACTCCGATGCCGCGCTCAATCAGCCGCTCGGGAGGCTCGGCTGGCGGCCGGCGCCGCGCGGCGAGAGCCCCCGCTCCTCCGCAATGCCCAGGGCCCGCTCGCGCGGCTGTGGGAGCTCGGACACCGCTCAGCCCCCGTACTGCCGCCTTCCGTGGGCTTTGCAGGCTGCGCAGAGCGGCGACGCCCCGACCCCGTGCGCCAGCGCCGGGGGCTCGCCGGACACCCCGTCCCGGCCGGGGAGGGGGCCGGGATGCGGGGTGTCCGGGTGCCGTACGGATCCGGGCGGCAGCCCGTCGTGCCAGCGGGCCTGCCGCATGGCGCCGTGGGGAAGGGCGTCATGCGGCAGGGTTTGCTCCGGAAGCACCCACCCCCCAGGCGGAAGCTTTCGGTGTCCACGCGTCTAACCGGGCTGGCCGCCTCCAAACGCTCTTCCCTCCGGAGTTCTGAGAGGGCGTCAAGGGCTGCTGTGCTCTGGCGGCACGTGAACGCAGTGGCGGGGGGCGAGCTCCGGATGCCGTGTCGGCCGGGGCGTCGCACTGTGGATGCATGGCGCGGATCAGACGGAGATCGTGATTCATCCCGTGTCGCCGCAGGGCGGGCGCAAGGTCACCGTGCCGCGCTCGGCGTGGACCTGGGCCGGGCGTTCAGGCCCGGGGATGTGTCGGAGTTTCTGCGTCGGGCCGGTCTGGAGAATGTGGACCTGTCCGAGGACGGGCCGATCCGGTGGGAGGGCGGCGGCCCCGAGGTGTGGACCTGAGGCCGCCGGGCATCCAGGCACAGCGTGCTCCCGCAGAGCGGTCGGGGAGGTGACGACGGCCCCGCTGCTGGGCGAGGTGGCGGGGCCGTCACACGAATTCCGGCCCGGGGTGGTGAGCCGGCGGCACACGTGTCGCCGAGCTCAACGCCCGGGGCCGCCGTACGTCACGCCGGTTGGGCCGGTCAGGTGTGCAGGCGGCTGTTGGGGCCGTCCTGGCCGTCGGCGTTCTCGTCGTTGAACCACTAGGGTCTGTTGCGAAAGTGGATCTTGTTCGTTCATGATCACGTCTTGTGGGACGTGGAGATCTGACGAACGGCCAGTGGGCCCGGCTTGAGCC
>NZ_JBHYXN010000075.1:0-21360 GCF_042752335.1 Streptomyces sp. NPDC059355
AGCCAGGAGTGGCTCCCGGCCCACGCCGGTACGTTTCTGCTGGTCCTGGGCGCGGGGACTAGATGTCCTCGTGCGCCACGGCGCGACGCGCATCCGCGTCGAGCACGCCCCAGCTGATGAGCTGCTCGGTCAGGACCGAGGGGGACTGGTCGTAGATGACGGCCAGAGTGCGCAGGTCGTCCTGGCGGATCGACAGCACCTTGCCGTTGTAGTCCCCGCGCTGGCTCTGGATGGTGGCGGCGTACCGCTGGAGCGGGCCGGCCTTCTCCGCGGGCACGCCCGCGAGGCGCTCCAGGTCGAGGCGCAGCTTCGGCGGCGGCTCGGCGGCCCCGCCCGGAGTGGTGCCCGGCAGCAGCTCCTGCACCGGAACCCCGTAGAAGTCCGCCAGCTCGGCGAGACGCTGGACGGTCACGGCGCGGTCCCCGCGCTCGTACGACCCGACCACCACGGCCTTCCACCGGCCCTGGGACTTCTCCTCGACACCATGGAGGGAGAGGCCCTGCTGGGTGCGGATGGCGCGGAGCTTGGCCCCGAGCTGTTTGGCGTATTCGCTGGACATAACGCTCCCGGACGCTGTGACGCTGTGACGACATGGACGCTGACGACATGGACCACGTGCGGCTCCGCCGCGCGGCTGGTAACTCACTGTGAGGTTACGCAGCGTTACTTGGATGCGTCAAGCCGAATGATGTCGGACGCCTTCGCACGAGGGGCGCCGGCCGGGCCCCGTGCCGGTTCCCCGCCCGGGCCCTGGTACCGTGGAGGACGTACATCAGACGTCCTTTAAGGTCCGTCCCGTGAGGCGGAGAAGGAGGTCCTTTTCATGGACGCTCAGGCTGCTCAGAACGTCGGTGCCCAGAGCACCGAAGCGATGCGCCCCGTGCTCGAGGCACAGGACATCGCGCGGGTGCTGACCCGCATCGCCCACGAGATCGTCGAACGCGCCAAGGGCGCCGACGACGTGGTGCTCCTCGGCATTCCCACCCGCGGTGTGTACCTCGCCCGCCGGCTGGCCGCCAAGCTCGAAGAGATCACCGGCACGAAGATCCCGGTCGGATCCCTCGACATCACCATGTACCGCGACGATCTGCGGATGAAGCCCGCCCGCACGATCGGCCGCACCGAGATCCCCGGCGACGACATCGACGGACGCCTCGTCGTCCTCGTCGACGACGTGCTCTTCTCCGGCCGCACCATCAGAGCCGCCCTGGACGCGCTGGGCGACCTCGGCCGCCCCCGTGCCGTGCAGCTCGCGGTCCTCGTCGACCGCGGCCACCGCGAGCTGCCGATCCGCGCCGACTACGTCGGCAAGAACCTCCCCACGTCGCTGCGGGAGACCGTCAAGGTCCAGCTCCAGGAGGAGGACGGCCGAGACGCCGTGCTGCTCGGCCAGCGGACCGACACGGCCGCCGGGCAGTAGCCCGTACGAGTGAGGGGCCCCGAACGCGGGGGCCCGTGCGCGAGCCTGCCTGCCGGGCCGCACTCCATCCCGCCGCGTCCCGGGCCTCCCCGCCGCTGCGCCCTGCCCGCCGCTCTGACCTCATCGACAAACGGAGCACCCTGATGAAGCGCCACCTCATCTCGGCCGCCGACCTCACCCGCGACGACGCCGTCCTCATCCTCGACACCGCCGAGGAGATGGCACGCGTCGCGGACCGGCCGATCAAGAAGCTGCCCACCCTGCGCGGCCTCACCGTCGTGAACCTCTTCTTCGAGGACTCGACCCGCACCCGGATCTCCTTCGAGGCGGCCGCCAAGCGGCTGTCCGCCGACGTCATCAACTTCTCCGCCAAGGGCTCCTCGGTCTCCAAGGGCGAGTCCCTCAAGGACACCGCTCTGACCCTGGAGGCCATGGGCGCCGACGCGGTCGTCATCCGCCACCACGCCTCCGGCGCCCCCTACCGGCTCGCGACCTCCGGCTGGATCGACTCCGCCGTGGTCAACGCGGGCGACGGCACCCACGAGCACCCCACCCAGGCCCTGCTGGACGCCTTCACCATGCGCCGCCGCCTGGTCGGCCGCGACGCCGGCCTCGGCAAGGACCTGAACGGCCGCCGCATCACGATCGTCGGCGACGTCCTGCACAGCCGCGTCGCCCGCTCCAACGTGCAGCTGCTGCACACGCTCGGCGCCGAGGTCACGGTCGTGGCCCCGCCCACCCTGGTCCCGATCGGCGTCGAGAGCTGGCCCTGCGAGGTCTCGTACAGCCTCGACGACGTGCTGCCGAAGTCCGACGCGGTCATGATGCTGCGTGTGCAGCGCGAACGCATGAACGCCGCCTTCTTCCCGACCGAGCGCGAGTACTCCCGCCGGTACGGGCTCGACGGCGACCGCATGGCCAAGATGCCCGAGCACGCCATCGTCATGCACCCCGGCCCGATGAACCGCGGCATGGAGATCACCGCCGAGGTCGCCGACTCCGACCGCTGCACGGCCGTCGAGCAGGTCGCCAACGGCGTCTCCACCCGGATGGCCGTCCTGTACCTGCTGCTCGGAGGCTCCGAGCCGGCCGTCACCACCACCAGCACGCCCCGCATCGAGGAGAGCAAGTAAAGATGAGCAAGATCCTGATCCGTGGCGCGAAGGTACTCGGTGGCGAGGCGCAGGACGTCCTGATCGACGGCGAGACCATCGCGGAGGTCGGCACCGGACTCTCCGCCGAGGGCGCCACCGTCATCGAGGCCGAGGGCCAGGTCCTCCTCCCCGGCCTCGTCGACCTGCACACCCACCTGCGCGAGCCCGGCCGCGAGGACTCCGAGACCGTCCTGACCGGCACCCGCGCCGCCGCCTCCGGCGGCTACACCGCCGTCTTCGCCATGGCGAACACCTTCCCCGTCGCCGACACCGCCGGCGTCGTCGAGCAGGTCTGGCGCCTCGGCAAGGAGTCCGGCTACTGCGACGTGCAGCCCATCGGCGCCGTCACCGTCGGCCTGGAAGGCAAGCAGCTCTCCGAGCTGGGCGCCATGCACGACTCCGCCGCCCGCGTCACCGTCTTCTCCGACGACGGCAAGTGCGTCGACGACGCCGTGATCATGCGCCGCGCCCTGGAGTACGTGAAGGCCTTCGGCGGCGTCGTCGCCCAGCACGCCCAGGAGCCCCGCCTGACCGAGGGCGCCCAGATGAACGAGGGCGTCGTCTCCGCCGAGCTGGGCCTCGGCGGCTGGCCGGCCGTCGCCGAGGAGTCGATCATCGCCCGCGACGTCCTCCTCGCCGAGCACGTCGGTTCCCGCGTGCACATCTGCCACCTCTCCACCGCCGGCTCCGTCGAGATCGTCCGCTGGGCCAAGTCCCGCGGCATCGACGTCACCGCCGAGGTCACCCCGCACCACCTGCTCCTCACCGACGAGCTGGTCCGCTCGTACAACGCGGTCTACAAGGTCAACCCGCCGCTGCGCACCGAGCGCGACGTCATGGCCCTGCGCGAGGCGCTCGCCGACGGCACGATCGACATCGTCGCCACCGACCACGCCCCGCACCCGCACGAGGACAAGGACTGCGAGTGGGCCGCCGCCGCCATGGGCATGGTCGGCCTGGAGACCGCGCTCTCCGTCGTCCAGCAGACGATGGTGGAGACCGGACTGCTCGACTGGGCGGGCGTCGCCGAGCGCATGTCCTTCGCGCCGGCGCGGATCGGCGGCCTGGACAACCACGGCCGCCCCGTCTCGGCAGGTGAACCCGCGAACCTGACCTTGGTCGATACCTCGTACCGTGGTGTCGTGGACCCCGCACACTTCGCCTCCCGCAGCCGCAACACGCCTTACGAGGGCCGTGAGCTGCCGGGACGCGTCACTCACACCTTCCTGCGGGGCCGGGCAACGGTCGTGGACGGGAAACTGGCGTGACACCTGCAGTAATCCAACTGGCCGCAGAGGCTGCCGAGCGACGGTCGGCGGAGGTGACGGACTGGGGCGCACGCGTGTCGTGGGTGATCGGTCTGCTCGTCTTCATCGCGTTCGTGTACTGGCTGATGCGGCAGGGCTGGAAATGGCGCGGCGCCCTGCAGAGCGATCTGCCGGAGCTGCCCGCCGCCCCCGGCGGCCTCCCCGAGCACCGGCTGGCCCTGACCGGCCGGTACCACGGGTCCACCACCGCCGGGCAGTGGCTCGACCGGATCGTCGCCCACGGCCTGGGGGTGCGCAGCCGGGTCGAGCTCACGCTCACCGACGCGGGCCTCGACGTGGTCCGTCCGGGTGCCAACGACTTCTTCGTACCGGCCGCGCAGCTGCGCGGCGCCCGCCTCGACAAGGGGATCGCGGGCAAGGTACTCACCGAAGGCGGTCTCCTCGTCGTCACGTGGGCGCACGGCGACAAGCTGATCGACTCCGGATTCCGCTCCGACCGCGCGGCCGAACACGCCGCCTGGGTCGAGGCCATCAATCTCATGAACCAATCCATCACGACGGAAGGCGCCGAACGATGACGACCTCCACCAGGGGAGCAGCCAAAGCTCCCGCCGTACTCGTCCTGGAGGACGGTCGGATCTTCCGCGGCCGCGCCTACGGCGCCGTGGGGGAGACCTTCGGCGAGGCCGTGTTCTCCACCGGCATGACCGGCTACCAGGAGACCCTCACCGACCCGTCGTACCACCGGCAGGTCGTCGTGATGACCGCTCCGCACGTGGGCAACACCGGCGTCAACGACGAGGACCCCGAGTCCTCCCGCATCTGGGTCGCCGGGTACGTCGTACGCGACCCCGCCCGCGTCCCGTCCAACTGGCGCTCGCAGCGCTCGCTGGACGAGGAGCTGGTCAAGCAGGGCGTCGTCGGCATCTGCGGCATCGACACCCGCGCCCTGACCCGCCACCTGCGCGAGCGCGGCGCCATGCGCGTCGGCATCTTCTCCGGCGAGACCATCGCCGCCGACGCGGAGCTGCTGGCCAAGGTCCAGGAGCAGCCCCAGATGAAGGGCGCGAACCTCTCCGCCGAGGTCGCCACCAAGGAGGCGTACGTCGTCCCCGCCATCGGCGAGAAGAAGTTCACCGTGGCCGCCGTCGACCTCGGCATCAAGGGCATGACCCCGCACCGGATGGCCGAGCGCGGCATCGAGGTGCACGTGCTGCCCGCCACCGCCACCGTCGAGGACGTGTACGCGGTCGAGCCGGACGGCGTGTTCTTCTCCAACGGCCCGGGCGACCCGGCCACCGCCGACGGCCCCGTCGCCGTCATGCAGGGCGTCCTGGAGCGCAAGACCCCGCTCTTCGGCATCTGCTTCGGCAACCAGATCCTGGGCCGCGCGCTCGGCTTCGGCACGTACAAGCTGAAGTACGGCCACCGCGGCATCAACCAGCCGGTGCAGGACCGCACCACCGGCAAGGTCGAGGTCACCGCGCACAACCACGGCTTCGCCGTGGACGCGCCCCTCGACAAGGTCTCCGAGACCCCCTACGGCCGCGCCGAGGTCTCCCACGTCTGCCTGAACGACCAGGTCGTCGAAGGCCTCCAGCTGCTCGACCAGCCGGCCTTCTCCGTCCAGTACCACCCCGAAGCGGCAGCCGGCCCGCACGACGCCGCCTACCTCTTCGACCGCTTCGTAACCCTGATGGAGGCCGAGCGTGCCTAAGCGCACCGATATCCAGTCCGTCCTGGTCATCGGCTCCGGCCCGATCGTCATCGGCCAGGCCGCCGAGTTCGACTACTCCGGCACCCAGGCCTGCCGCATCCTCAAGGCCGAGGGCCTGCGGGTCATCCTGGTGAACTCCAACCCCGCGACGATCATGACCGACCCGGAGATCGCCGACGCCACGTACGTCGAGCCGATCACCCCCGAGTTCGTCGAGAAGATCATCGCGAAGGAGCGCCCCGACGCGCTGCTCCCGACCCTCGGCGGCCAGACCGCGCTCAACACCGCCATCTCCATGCACGAGCAGGGTGTGCTGGAGAAGTACGGCGTCGAGCTCATCGGCGCCAACGTCGAGGCCATCAACAAGGGCGAGGACCGCGACCTCTTCAAGGGCGTCGTCGAGGCCGTCAAGGCCAAGATCGGCTACGGCGAGTCCGCCCGCTCGGTCATCTGCCACTCGATGGACGACGTCATCACCGGCGTCGAGACCCTCGGCGGCTACCCCGTCGTCGTGCGCCCCTCCTTCACCATGGGAGGCGCCGGCTCCGGCTTCGCCCACGACGAGGACGAGCTGCGCCGCATCGCCGGCCAGGGCCTCACGCTCTCCCCGACCACCGAGGTGCTCCTGGAGGAGTCCATCCTCGGCTGGAAGGAGTACGAGCTGGAGCTGATGCGCGACACCAAGGACAACGTGGTCGTCGTCTGCTCCATCGAGAACTTCGACCCGATGGGCGTCCACACCGGCGACTCCATCACCGTCGCCCCCTCGATGACGCTGACCGACCGCGAGTACCAGCGGCTGCGCGACATCGGCATCGCGATCATCCGCGAGGTCGGCGTCGACACCGGCGGCTGCAACATCCAGTTCGCGATCGACCCGGTCGACGGCCGCGTCATCGTCATCGAGATGAACCCGCGCGTCTCGCGCTCCTCGGCGCTCGCGTCGAAGGCCACCGGCTTCCCGATCGCCAAGATCGCCGCCAAGCTGGCCATCGGCTACACCCTCGACGAGGTCCCCAACGACATCACCGAGAAGACGCCGGCCTCCTTCGAGCCGAGCCTCGACTACGTCGTCGTCAAGGCCCCGCGCTTCGCCTTCGAGAAGTTCCCGCTGGCCGACGCCACCCTCACCACCACCATGAAGTCGGTGGGCGAGGCCATGGCCATCGGCCGCAACTTCACCGAGGCCCTCCAGAAGGCCCTGCGCTCCCTGGAGAAGAAGGGCTCGCAGTTCACCTTCGTCGGCCCCGTCGGCGACAAGGAAGAGCTCCTCGCCACCGCAGTCCGCCCCACCGACGGCCGCATCAACACCGTCATGCAGGCCATCCGCGCCGGCGCCACCCAGGAAGAGGTCTTCGAGTCCACGAAGATCGACCCCTGGTTCGTCGACCAGCTCTTCCTGATCAAGGAGATCGCCGACGAGCTGGCCGCCGCCGAGAAGCTCCACCCCGAGCTGCTCGCCGAGGCCAAGCGCCACGGCTTCTCCGACGCCCAGATCGCCGAGATCCGCGGCCTGCGCGAGGACGTCGTCCGCGAGGTGCGCCACGCGCTGGGCGTCCGCCCGGTCTACAAGACGGTCGACACCTGCGCCGCCGAGTTCGCCGCGAAGACCCCGTACTTCTACTCCTCGTACGACGAGGAGAGCGAGGTCGCGCCCCGCGAGAAGCCCGCCGTGATCATCCTGGGCTCCGGCCCGAACCGCATCGGCCAGGGCATCGAGTTCGACTACTCCTGCGTCCACGCCTCCTTCGCCCTCAGCGACGCCGGCTACGAGACCGTGATGGTCAACTGCAACCCGGAGACCGTCTCCACCGACTACGACACCTCCGACCGCCTGTACTTCGAGCCGCTGACGCTCGAGGACGTGCTGGAGATCGTCCACGCCGAGTCGCTGGCCGGCCCCATCGCCGGCGTCGTCGTCCAGCTCGGCGGCCAGACCCCGCTGGGTCTCGCCCAGGCCCTCAAGGACAACGGCGTCCCGGTCGTCGGCACCCCGCCGGAGGCCATCCACGCCGCCGAGGACCGCGGCGCGTTCGGCCAGGTGCTCGCCGAGGCCGGCCTGCCGGCGCCCAAGCACGGCACCGCCACCACCTTCGCGGGCGCGAAGGCCATCGCCGACGAGATCGGCTACCCGGTCCTCGTACGCCCCTCGTACGTGCTCGGCGGCCGCGGCATGGAGATCGTCTACGACGAGGACCGGCTGTCCTCGTACATCGCGGAATCCACCGAGATCTCCCCGACCCGCCCGGTCCTCGTCGACCGCTTCCTCGACGACGCCATCGAGATCGACGTGGACGCCCTCTACGACGGCACCGAGCTCTACCTCGGCGGCGTCATGGAGCACATCGAGGAAGCCGGCATCCACTCTGGCGACTCGGCCTGCGCCCTGCCCCCGATCACCCTCGGCGGCTTCGACATCAAGCGCCTGCGCGCCTCCACCGAGGCCATCGCCAAGGGCGTCGGCGTACGCGGCCTGATCAACATCCAGTTCGCGATGGCGGGAGACATCCTCTACGTCCTGGAGGCCAACCCGCGCGCCTCGCGCACCGTCCCCTTCACCTCGAAGGCGACCGCGGTCCCGCTCGCCAAGGCCGCCGCCCGCATCTCGCTCGGCGCCACCATCGCCGAACTGCGCGAAGAGGGCATGCTCCCGAAGACCGGCGACGGCGGCACCCTGCCGCTCGACGCGCCGATCTCCGTCAAGGAGGCCGTCATGCCGTGGTCGCGCTTCCGCGACATCCACGGCCGCGGCGTCGACACCGTCCTCGGCCCGGAGATGCGCTCCACCGGCGAGGTCATGGGCATCGACTCGGTCTTCGGCACGGCGTACGCCAAATCGCAGGCCGGCGCCTACGGCCCGCTGCCCACCAAGGGCCGCGCGTTCATCTCCGTCGCCAACCGCGACAAGCGCTCGATGATCTTCCCGGCGCGCGAGCTCGTCAACCACGGCTTCGAGCTGATGGCGACCTCCGGCACCGCCGAGGTGCTGCGCCGCAACGGCATCAACGCCACCGTCGTGCGCAAGCTCAGCGAGGGCGAGGGCCCGGGCGGCGAGAAGACGATCGTCCAGCTCATCCACGACGGCCAGGTCGACCTGATCGTCAACACCCCGTACGGCACCGGCGGCCGCCTCGACGGCTACGAGATCCGCACGGCGGCCGTGGCCCGCGGCGTCCCGTGCCTGACCACGGTCCAGGCACTCGCCGCGGCCGTCCAGGGCATCGACGCGCTCAACCACGGCGACGTGGGCGTGCGCTCGCTCCAGGAGCACGCGGAGCACCTGACCGCGGCCCGCGACTAGCAGCCCGTACGAGGAGGGGGACACGGATGCGCGATTGCGCATCGGTGTCCCCCTCGTCATGAGCGCACAAGGGATCTTCTCGACATGTACAAGCTCTTCTTCAACCTGGTCTTCAAGCGGATGGACCCCGAGCAGGCGCACTACCTGGCCTTCCGCTGGATCCGGCTCGCGGCCCGCACCCCGGTGCTGCGCACCTTCGCCGCCGCGGCCCTGGCACCGCGGTACAAGGAGCTGCGCACGGAGGCCCTCGGCCTGCGGATGCACGGCCCCTTCGGCCTCGCGGCCGGCTTCGACAAGAACGCCGTCGCGATCGACGGCATGTCGATGCTCGGCTTCGACCACGTCGAGATCGGCACGGTCACCGCGCAGGCGCAGCCCGGCAACCCGAAGAAGCGGCTGTTCCGGCTCGTGCCGGACCGCGCGCTGATCAACCGCATGGGCTTCAACAACGAGGGCTCCGAGGCCGTGGCGGCCCGCCTGGCGGCCCGTACGGCGGTCTTCAGGACCGTCGTCGGCGTCAACATCGGCAAGACGAAGGTCGTCCCCGAGGAAGAGGCCGTGGCGGACTACGTCGCCTCCACCGAGCGTCTGGCCCGGCACGCCGACTACCTCGTGGTGAACGTCTCCTCGCCGAACACCCCCGGCCTGCGCAACCTCCAGGCCACCGAGTCCCTGCGCCCGCTCCTGACGGCCGTACGGGAGGCCGCGGACCGCACCGTGACCGACCGCCGGGTCCCGCTGCTCGTCAAGATCGCCCCGGACCTCGCGGACGAGGACGTGGACGCGGTCGCCGACCTGGCGCTGGAGCTCGGCCTGGACGGCATCATCGCGACCAACACCACCATCGCGCGCGAGGGGCTGGGCCTGAAGTCCTCCCCGGACCTCGTGAAGGAGACCGGAGGCCTGTCCGGCGCCCCGGTCAAGGAGCGCTCCCTGCAAGTCCTGCGGCGGCTGTACGCTCGTGTGGGCGACCGGATTGTCCTGATCGGCGTGGGCGGCATCGAGAACGCCGAGGACGCCTGGCAGCGGATCCTCGCCGGCGCCACCTTGATCCAGGGCTACAGCGCCTTCATCTACGAGGGCCCCTTCTACGCCCGGGCCGTCCACAAGGGCCTGGCCGCCCGCCTGGCCGCCAGCCCCCACGCGACCCTCGCCGACGCGGTCGGCGCCGAGACCCGAAAGGCAGCCCTGTGACCCCCTTCGGCACCCGCCTCCGCGAGGCGATGGACACCCGCGGCCCGCTCTGCGTGGGCATCGACCCGCACGCCTCGCTGCTGGCCGCCTGGGGCCTGGACGACAACGTCACGGGCCTGGAGCGGTTCTCCCGCACCGTGGTGGAGGCGCTGGCCGGGCAGGTGGCCGTCTTCAAGCCGCAGGCCGCCTTCTTCGAGCGCTTCGGCTCCCGCGGCGTCGCCGTGCTGGAGAACACCGTCGCCGACGTCCGCGCGGCAGGCGGCCTGGTCGTCATGGACGCCAAGCGGGGCGACATCGGCTCCACCATGGCCGCGTACGCCGAGACCTTCCTGCACAAGGACTCCCCGCTGTTCTCGGACGCCCTCACGGTCTCCCCGTACCTCGGCTACGGCTCCCTGAAGCCGGCCGTGGAGCTGGCGCGGGAGAACGGCGCCGGCCTGTTCGTGCTGGCCCTCACCTCGAACCCCGAGGGCGCCGAGGTGCAGCGGGCGGTGCGCGAGGACGGCCTGAGCGTCGGCGCGACCATGCTGCGCCACCTGGCGGCCGAGAACGCCGGTGCCGAGCCCATGGGTTCCTTCGGCGCGGTGGTCGGCGCCACCCTCGGCGACCTGTCCTCCTTCGACCTGGACATCAACGGCCCCCTGCTGGCCCCCGGCGTCGGCGCCCAGGGCGCTTCCCCCGCCGACCTCCCTGCGGTCTTCGGCGAAGCCGCGCGCAACGTGGTCCCGAACGTCTCCCGAGGGGTGCTCCGCCACGGTCCGCACCCGGCGGGGCTCCAGGACGCGGCGGCGCGCTTCGCGGCCGAGATCCGGGAGGCGGTCCCGGCGTAGCGGAGGTCCGCCGGGCCCGGGCGTGCTCGTGGTCTCGTTCGACCTGACGGAATTCGAACGTACTTCCTCGGACAAAACCGGGGTGGTTTGTCCGTGATGTACGGTTCAGTGGAGGCTGACCAGGACTTTTCGTCCGTTCTCGCTGACTGGAGCGGTCTGGGCCGCTAGTCTCCGATCAGAGTGACGAGCAGCGAACGAGTTCCACCGCTGTTCGGGCATTCGCCTGGTGTGGCGCCCTTGGGCTCCCCACTGGTCCGTATCCGACAGTTCGACATCCGAGGTGACGCAGGCGTGGCTCTTCCGCCCCTTACCCCTGAACAGCGCGCAGCCGCGCTCGAAAAGGCCGCCGCGGCTCGCCGGGAGCGGGCCGAGGTGAAGAATCGACTCAAGCACTCCGGCGCCTCGCTCCAAGAGGTCATCAAGACGGGCCAGGAGAACGACGTCATCGGCAAGATGAAGGTCTCCGCCCTGCTGGAGTCCCTGCCTGGCGTGGGCAAGGTCCGCGCCAAGCAGATCATGGAGCGCCTCGGCATCTCCGAGTCCCGGCGTGTCCGAGGTCTCGGTTCCAACCAGATCGCGTCTCTGGAGCGTGAGTTCGGCACTCCTGCCGGCTGACGCGTTGCCTGAAGTTCTCCCGGCGTTCTCAGGCAGTCCCGAGAAGCTGGATAATCGCTCTATGGCAGCAGAGGTTCGTCCGCGGCTGACCGTGCTCTCCGGCCCCTCGGGGGTCGGCAAGAGCACGGTCGTCGCGCATATGCGCAAGGTCCACCCCGAGGTATGGCTCTCGGTGTCGGCCACCACCCGCAAGCCGCGGCCCGGTGAGCGACACGGAGTCCATTACTTCTTCGTCAACGACGACGAGTTCGACAAGCTGATCGCCAACGGCGAGCTGCTGGAGTGGGCCGAATTCGCGGGCAACCGCTACGGCACACCGCGCGGCGCGGTGGTGGAGCGACTGGAGAACGGCGAACCCGTTCTCCTGGAGATCGACCTCCAGGGCGCGCGACTCGTCCGCGAGTCCATGCCCGAGGCTCAGCTCGTCTTCCTCGCACCGCCGAGCTGGGACGAGTTGGTCCGCCGGCTCACCGGCCGTGGCACCGAATCACCGGAGGTCATCCAGCGCAGGCTGGAGTCCGCCAAGGTCGAGCTCGCTGCCGAGTCCGAGTTCGATACCACCCTGGTCAACACCTCCGTCGAGGACGTGGCGCGCGAGCTGCTAGCCTTGATGGAAGTTGTCTGATCGTTGATCGATGTTCATTTCGGTCAATGCTTGATCATTCACCCATTCTTCGGAAGGTAGAGCGTGTCCTCTTCCATCACCGCGCCCGAGGGCATCATCAACCCGCCGATCGACGAGCTGCTCGAGGCCACGGACTCGAAGTACAGCCTCGTGATCTACGCGGCCAAGCGCGCGCGTCAGATCAACGCGTACTACTCGCAGCTCGGTGAGGGCCTGCTCGAGTACGTCGGCCCGCTGGTGGACACCCACGTCCACGAGAAGCCGCTTTCGATCGCGCTGCGAGAGATCAACGCGGGTCTGCTGACCTCCGAGGCCATCGAGGCCCCGGCCCAGTAAGGCACCGAGAATTCCTTTCACCACAGGCCCGGCAGAACATCTGCCGGGCCTGTGGTGTGTCATAGACACGTACGACGATCAGCGAGAGAGGGCGTGTGTGGTGGGTAAGCCGAAGATCGTGCTCGGAGTCAGCGGCGGCATCGCCGCGTACAAGGCGTGCGAGCTGCTGCGCCGGCTCACCGAGTCCGGGCACGAGGTGCGGGTCGTCCCCACGGCGGCGTCCCTGAACTTCGTGGGCGAGGCCACCTGGGCCGCGCTCTCCGGCAACCCGGCCGGCACGCAGGTGTGGGAGACCGTCCACGAGGTCCCGCACGTGCGCATCGGGCAGAACGCCGACCTCGTCGTCGTCGCCCCCGCCACCGCCGACATGCTCGCCAAGGCCGCTCACGGCCTCGCCGACGACCTGCTGACCAACACGCTGCTCACCGCGCGCTGCCCGGTGGTGTTCGCCCCCGCCATGCACACCGAGATGTGGGAGCACCCCGCCACCCGGGAGAACGTGGCCACGCTGCGCCGCCGCGGGGCCGTCGTCATCGAGCCCGCCGTCGGCCGGCTCACCGGCAAGGACACCGGCAAGGGCCGGCTGCCCGACCCCGAGGAGATCTTCGAGGTGTGCCGGAGGGTCCTGGCGCGCGGAGTGGCCGAGCCCGACCTGGCCGGCCGGCACGTGGTGATCAGCGCGGGCGGCACGCGGGAGCCGCTCGACCCGGTCCGCTTCCTCGGCAACCGCTCCTCCGGCAAGCAGGGCTACGCGCTGGCCCGCACGGCCGTCGCCCGCGGGGCCCGGGTCACCCTCGTGGCGGCCAACACCGCGCTGGCCGACCCGGCCGGGGTGGACGTCGTACGGGTCGGGACGGCCGTACAGCTGCGCGAGGCCGTGCTCAAGGCGGCGGCGGACGCCGACGCCGTGGTGATGGCCGCGGCCGTGGCCGACTTCCGGCCGGCCGAGTACGTGACCGGCAAGATCAAGAAGAAGGACGGGCAGGATCCGGCCCCGGTGGCGCTCGTCCGCAACCCCGACGTCCTCGCCGAGATCTCGGCCGACCGGGCCCGGGAAGGCCAGATCGTGGTCGGTTTCGCCGCCGAAACGGACGACGTGCTCGCGAACGGGCGGGCCAAATTGCTCCGCAAGGGGTGTGATCTTCTCGTCGTGAACGAGGTGGGTGAAGCCAAGACCTTCGGTTCCGAGGAGAACGAAGCCGTCATCCTGGCCTCCGACGGGACGGAAACCCCGGTTCCCTACGGTCCGAAGGAAGCGCTGGCCGAAGTGATTTGGGATCGGGTCGCCGGGCGACTCGCCCCCCGACGCGCCTGAGCGACGACCCTTCTCGTAGCGGATTCCATGAGCCAGAATGGAGTGCCGCAGGTCACATGGCTCCCATTGGGCGAGACAGGTGGTCCGGCAAACGGTGGCGACCGATAAACTGCACACTTGGAACGTGATCGGGCGCAGCCCCCGGTGTGGTTCCGCCAAATGATCAGCCAGCAGCCGCTGCAACCCCAGGGAGCGTTGTGTCCCGTCGCCTGTTCACCTCGGAGTCCGTCACCGAGGGTCACCCCGACAAGATCGCTGACCAGATCAGCGACACGATCCTCGACGCACTTCTCACCGAGGACCCGACCTCGCGTGTGGCCGTGGAGACCCTCATCACCACCGGTCTCGTCCACATCGCCGGTGAGGTGACGACGAAGGCTTACGCGCCGATCGCGCAGCTCGTCCGCGACAAGATCCTCGAGATCGGCTACGACTCCTCGAAGAAGGGCTTCGACGGCGCCTCCTGCGGCGTGTCGGTGTCCATCGGCGCGCAGTCCCCGGACATCGCGCAGGGAGTCGACACCGCGTACGAGAAGCGGGTCGAGGGCGACGAGGACGAGCTCGACAAGCAGGGCGCCGGCGACCAGGGCCTGATGTTCGGCTACGCGTGCGACGAGACCCCCGAGCTCATGCCGCTCCCGATCCACATCGCGCACCGGCTCTCGCGCCGCCTGTCCGAGGTCCGCAAGAACGGGACCATCCCGTACCTGCGCCCCGACGGCAAGACCCAGGTCACCATCGAGTACGACGGCGACAAGGCCGTCCGCCTCGACACGGTCGTCGTGTCCTCGCAGCACGCCTCGGACATCGACCTGGACTCGCTGCTCGCCCCGGACATCCGCGAGTTCGTCGTCGAGCACGTGCTGGCCCAGCTCGTCGAGGACGGCATCAAGCTCGACACCGAGGGCTACCGCCTGCTGGTCAACCCGACCGGCCGCTTCGAGATCGGCGGCCCGATGGGCGACGCCGGCCTCACGGGCCGCAAGATCATCATCGACACCTACGGCGGCATGGCCCGCCACGGCGGCGGCGCCTTCTCGGGCAAGGACCCGTCCAAGGTCGACCGCTCCGCCGCGTACGCCATGCGCTGGGTCGCCAAGAACGTGGTCGCCGCCGGGCTCGCCTCGCGCTGCGAGGTCCAGGTCGCGTACGCCATCGGCAAGGCCGAGCCCGTCGGCCTGTTCGTCGAGACCTTCGGCACCGCCAAGGTGGAGGTCCAGAAGATCGAGGACGCGATCGGCCAGGTCTTCGACCTCCGCCCGGCCGCGATCATCCGCGACCTCGACCTGCTGCGCCCGATCTACGCCCAGACCGCCGCGTACGGCCACTTCGGCCGCGAGCTGCCGGACTTCACCTGGGAGCGCACCGACCGCGTGGACGCGCTGCGCGCGGCCGCCGGCCTGTAGGACCCCCGCGTACCGCGCGTACGCAGCCGTACGGCCCCGGACCTCGCGGTCCGGGGCCGTATCGCGTTGGCGCCCCCGCGCCCGCCCGCCACCGCGCCCGCCCGCCACCGTGGCGGCGCCCTCCCGGTGCGAGGGGCGACGGCTTCATCCGGAGCCGGGCTCGGGCCCGGCTGTGAAGGACCGCAACACCGCCGCCGCCCGGCCTGATCCCGGGAGGGCCCCGGAACAAGGCCGGTGCCCACGGGGACCGCCGCCGCACGGGGAGCGCCCCGGGCCCGCGCACCGGCTCCCGCTGTCGGTGCCGTTTGGTAAGAATGCAGCTGTGAGCAGCGAGAACGAATCCGAGCCGACGGGCGCCGCCGGTGCCCCGCCGGAGCAGCTCGCGCTGATGCGGGAGATGGTCGCCGAGGCGAAGGCCAAGGCCCCCAAGGCCAAGCCGCGCACCTGGCGCGGCGCCGCCGTCGCCGAGGAACTCCCCGTGGCCCGCGTCCTCGTCAACAAGGGCGTGCTCCACCTCGACCGGCTCTTCGACTACGCCGTCCCCGCCGAGCTCTCCGAGGCCGCCCGGCCAGGCGTCCGCGTCCGGGTCCGCTTCGGCGCGGGCGGCCACCGCGTGCACGGCGGACGCCGCGAGGGCGGCGGCCTCATCGACGGTTTCATCGTCGAGCGGCGCGCCGAGTCCGACTACCACGGAGCCCTCGCCGCCCTCGCCCAGGTCGTCTCGCCCGAGGTCGTGCTCACCCCCGGCATGCTGGCCCTGGCCCGGGCCGTCGCCGACCGGTACGCCGGCAGCCTGGCCGACGTACTCCAGCTCGCGCTGCCCGCCCGCAGCGCCCGCGCCGAGGCCAAGCCCTCGCCCGAGCCGCTGCCCCCGCCCCCCGCGCCCGAGCCGGGCGGCTGGGCGCGCTACGGCGCCGGCCCCGCCTTCCTGCGCGCCCTCGCCACCGGCGGTGCGCCGCGCGCCGTCTGGACCGCCCTGCCCGGCCCCGGCTGGGCCGACGAGCTGGCGCGGGCCATGGCCGCCACCCTGGCCTCCGGCCGCGGCGCCCTCGCCGTCCTGCCCGACGGACGCACCGCGGCCCGGGTCGACGCGGCACTGACCGCCCTGCTCGGCGAGGGCCGGCACGCACTGCTGACCGCCGAATCCGGACCCGAGAAGCGCTACCGCCAGTGGCTCGCCGTGCACCGGGGCTCGGTCCGCGCCGTCATCGGCACCCGGGCCGCGATGTTCGCGCCCGTACGGGACCTGGGTCTGGTCGCCATCTGGGACGACGGCGACTCCAGCCACAGCGACGACCACGCGCCGTTCCCGCACGTACGGGAGGTGCTGGAGCTGCGCGCCGTCGGCGACGGCTGCGCATTCCTGGCCGGGAGCACCAGCTGCACGGTGGAGGCCGCGCAGCTGGTCGAGACGGGCTGGGCGCGGCCGCTCGTCGCCGACCGCGAGACGGTACGGGCCTGCGCGCCCCGGATCCGGACCGTGGGCGACGAACTCCTCGCCCGGGACGAGGCGGCCCGCGCCGCGCGGCTGCCGAGCCTGGCCTGGGAGACCGTACGGGAGGGGCTGAAGTCGGGGCCGGTGCTCGTCCAGGTGCCGCGGCGGGGCTATGCGCCGCGGCTGGCGTGCGAGCGGTGCCGCGCCCCTGCCCGCTGCAAGGTCTGCGCGGGGCCGCTGGAGGCTCCCGACGCACGGGATCTGCACTGCGGCTGGTGCGGCCGGCAGGAGAGCGCCTGGCACTGCGAGGAGTGCGGGTCGTTCCGGCTGCGCGCCCAGGTGGTGGGCGCCCGGCGGACGGCCGAGGAGCTGGGGCGGGCCTTCCCGGCCGTGCCCGTACGGACGTCGGGGCGCGACCACATCCTGGACGAGGTGCCGGACCGGCCCGCGCTGGTGGTGTGCACCCCGGGGGCCGAGCCGGTCGCGGCGGGCGCCGGGTACGCGGCGGCCCTGCTGCTGGACGGCTGGGCGATGCTGACCCGGCCCGATCTGCGGGCCGGGGAGGACGCGCTGCGCCGGTGGATCGCGGCCGCCTCGCTGGTGCGGGGTGAGGGACAGGTCGTCGTGGTCGCGGAGCCGACCCTGCGGCCGGTCCAGGCCCTCGTGCGGTGGGACCCGGTGGGCCATGCCGTACGGGAGCTCGCGGAGCGGGCCCAGCTCGGGTTCCCGCCGGTGTCCCGGATGGCGGCCGTCGCCGGTCGGGGCGAGGCGGTGGAGGCCTTCCTGGCCGGAGCCGGACTGCCGGCGGACGCGGAGGTGCTGGGTCCGGTCCCGGTGCCGGGGCGGCGCGGGGAGCCCTCGCCGGGGGAGCGGGCCCTGGTCCGCGTCCCGCCCGGCAGCGGGGCCGCGCTGGCGGCCGCCCTGAAGTCCGCCCAGGCGTCCCGGCTGGCCCGCGGGGTCCCGGCGGCGGAGGCGGTGCGGGTCCGTATCGATCCGCCGGACATCGGCTAGGGGGTGTCCGCGGAGTGGCGCCGGCCGCCCGGAGGGCGGTCCCGCGGCGTCCGGCACGCACGCAGCCGAACGCCCCCGGTGGGGGCGGCCACGGGGGCCGTCCCCACCGGGGGCGGGAATGCGGGTGCGGGCACGGCGTCGGACCGGCCGGCCGTCGGAGGGTCGGCGTCCCGGCGGTCGGCGGATCAGCCGTTGCGGATCACCCGTGACGGGTCAGCCGTTGCGGGGCCCCGGGAAGGCGGCCGCGGGGCGGGACGGGACCGCGGCCTGGGACTCCTCGCGCAGCGGCTGCGGCGGCACCGAGCGGGCCGCCGGGACCGTGGGCAGCGGCCCGAGGGTCCGGGTGGTCGTGCCATCGGCCAGCGACTCCGCGGATTCCGCGGCCTGGGCCCGCCGGGCCCCGTACCGCCGGTGCACGGCCTGCTTGGTGACGCCGAGCGCGGAACCCACTGCGTCCCACGAGAAGCCGAGCGAGCGGTCGAAGTCCACCGCTGCGGTCACCAGCGTCTCGACGCTGTCCCGCAGCTCCTGCGCGAGACGGACGGTGGGGGCGGGGGCCCGGCCATAGACGACGAAGCCCGTGGAAGGACCGGAGCGGCGCGGGCGGTACACGTTGCCGAGCTGGGCGGTGAGCGTACGCAGAGCATCCACCTGCCGGCGAACCCGCTCGATGTCCCGCACCAGGAGATGCAGGCTGGCCCGTGCTTGGGCGTCGTGGGTGGCGTGGTCGGCCATGAAGAAGCCTCTCGAACCGGTGCTGAAGAGCGGATCGGGCCGCAGACACCGATCTCATCGCGCGGCCCGGTTTCGGTCAATCTCTCTTGACCAACGCGCCAAACGGCACTGAAGTCACGCACCGGGGGCGTGTCGGCATATGCGAGAGGCGCGCGTGTGTGCGTACGCCCCCTGACAGGGCGTCCGGGCCCCCGCGGCAGCCCCGCGCGGCCCCTGGGGATGCCCCCGTAACGGGCCGGGCGGCCCCAACGGCGCCGGGAACATAGACTGGTGCGCTGCTGACAGCCGAGATAGCGAGGTAGGACCCAGTGAAGCTCGTCTTCGCAGGCACCCCCGAGGTCGCCGTGCCCGCCCTGGACGCCCTCATCGCCTCCGGGCGGCACGAGGTCGCCGCCGTCGTCACCCGGCCCGACGCACCGGCCGGCCGCGGCCGCCGGCTCGTCGCCAGCCCGGTCGCCGAGCGCGCCGCGGAGGCCGGCATCGAGATCCTGAGGCCCGCCCGCCCCCGCGACCCGGAGTTCCAGGCCCGGCTGCGCGAGATCGACCCGGACTGCTGCCCGGTCGTCGCGTACGGCGCGCTGATCCCCAAGAGCGCCCTGGAGATCCCCCGGCACGGCTGGGTCAACCTGCACTTCTCGCTGCTGCCCGCGTGGCGCGGGGCCGCCCCCGTCCAGCACTCGATCATGGCGGGCGACCAGGTCACCGGCGCCTCCACGTTCCTCATCGAGGAGGGCCTGGACACCGGACCTGTCTACGGGCACCTGACCGAGGAGATCCGCCCCACCGACACCAGCGGCGACCTGCTGACCCGGCTCGCCTTCGCCGGCTCCGGCCTCCTGGCCGCCACCATGGACGGCATCGAGGACGGAGCGCTGCGCGCCGTCGGGCAGCCCGTCGACGGCATCTCGCTCGCCCCCAAGATCACCGTCGAGGACGCCCGCGTCGACTGGCACGCCCCGGCGATGCGCGCCGACCGCCTCGTGCGCGGCTGCACGCCCGCGCCCGGCGCGTGGACCGTCTTCCGCGGGGAGCGGCTCAAGCTGATCTCCGTCGGCCTGGTCGCCGACCGCACGGACCTGACGCCCGGCGAGCTCGCCGCGGCCAAGAACAACGTGTACGTCGGCACCGGCTCGCACGCCGTGGAGCTGCTCTGGGTGCAGCCCCAGGGCAAGAAGCCCATGCGCGGCGCGGACTGGGCGCGCGGGGTGCGCATCGCTCCCGGCGAGCGCGTCGGCGCCGCCGACGTAGGCTGATCCGTACCGGCGGTTCAGCACCGGCGACTCAGCCGCATCCCGTACATCCCGCAAACGCCGCACCTCGTACACCCCGTAAACCCGGAGCACCTTTCACGTGAGCGATCAGTCCCGTCCCCCGCGCAGCGCCGCAGGCCGGCAGCAGGCCAAGCCGTACCGCCGCCCCAAGAAGGACCCCGTCCGGATGCTGGCCTTCGAGGCGCTGCGGGCGGTGGGCGAGCGCGACGCGTACGCGAACCTCGTCCTGCCCCCACTGCTGCGCAAGGCCCGCCAGACGGAAGGCTTCGAGGCGCGGGACGCGGCGCTGGCCACCGAGCTCGTGTACGGGACGCTGCGCCGGCAGGGCACGTACGACGCGGTCATCAAGGCCTGCATCGACCGGCCGCTGCGGGAGGTGGACCCGCCGGTTCTGGACGTGCTCTCGCTCGGCGCCCACCAGCTGCTGGGGACCCGGATCCCCACGCACGCGGCGGTGTCGGCCAGCGTGGAGCTGGCCCGGGTGGTGCTCGGGGACGGGCGCGCCAAGTTCGTGAACGCCGTGCTGCGCAAGATCGCCGCGCACGACCTGGACGGCTGGCTGGAGCTCGTGGCCCCGCCGTACGAGGATGACGCGGAGGAACACCTGGCGGTGTACCACTCGCACCCGAGGTGGGTCGTCAGCGCCCTGTGGGACGCCCTCGGCGGCGGCCGGGCCGGCATCGAGGACCTCCTCGAAGCCGACAACGAGCGGCCCGAGGTCACGCTGGTGGCGCGGCCCGGGCGGTCCACGACGGACGAGCTGGTGGAGGCGGTCGGCGAGGACTCGGCGCTGCCGGGGCGCTGGTCGCCGTACGCCGTGCGGATGGCCGAGGGCGGCGAGCCCGGCGCGCTGGAGGCGGTGCGCGACGGGCGTGCGGGCGTGCAGGACGAGGGCAGCCAGCTGGTGGCGATGGCCCTCGCGGCCGCACCCGTCGAGGGCCGCGACGAGCGCTGGCTGGACGGCTGCGCGGGACCCGGCGGAAAGGCGGCCCTGCTGGGCGCCCTGGCGGCGCAGCGCGGGGCGTTCCTGCTGGCCTCCGAGAAGCAGCCGCACCGGGCGCGGCTCGTGGAGCGCACCCTGGCCGGCAACCCGGGCCCGTACCAGGTCATCGCGGCCGACGGCACCCGGCCGCCATGGCGGCCGGGCTCCTTCGACCGGGTCCTGATGGACGTCCCCTGCTCCGGGCTGGGCGCGCTGCGCCGCCGCCCGGAGGCCAGGTGGCGGCGGCGCCCAGAGGACCTGGAGGGCTTCGCCCCGCTCCAGCGGGCACTGCTGCGGGAGGCCCTGTCGGCGGTCCGGGTGGGCGGGGTCGTGGGCTATGCGACGTGCTCGCCGCACCTGGCCGAGACCCGGGTCGTCGTGGACGACGTCCTGCGCGGCCGCGGCGCCGGCGCCTCGCCGGTGGACGCCGAACTGATCGACGCCAGGCCGTACATGGCGGGCGTCCCGGCCCTGGGCGACGGCCCGGACGTCCAGCTGTGGCCGCACCTGCACGGGACGGACGCGATGTACCTGGCGCTGATCCGGCGTACGGGGTAGCGGGGCGGGGGCTTCGGGGGGCGGGGTCCCGGTGGGGCGGGGTCGGGATGGTGTTCGGGGGCTTCCCGGCAGTCTTATGGCATTCCGTGTCGGGTCGGTCCGTCAAGGGCGCTCCCTGCGGTCGCGTCGCTCCGCGATGGCCTTCGGCCACCCTTGACCGACCGCCCCGCCCCGGAATGCCATAAGA
>NZ_JBHYXN010000076.1:0-21157 GCF_042752335.1 Streptomyces sp. NPDC059355
CGTCGGGGTGGGTGTGGGCGTGGGGGTGGTTCCGCAGCCCGGGGTGGCCTCCGGCGGCAGCGGGACCCGCCAGATCCGGGTGTCGTTCTCCGAGCCGACGAGCAGGCTCGTGCAGTCGAAGTACGTCACCGTCTCGCCCTGCGACTGCGCCGGCAGGGCGACGTCCGCGAGCTTGGTCCCCGCGGTGTCGTACACGGAAGCCGTGTTCGCGCCCAGCGGCCCGCCACTGCGCAGCGTGTACGAGGCGCCCGACGGCGAGAACGCGCCGTCGGTGGTGAAGGCCGGGCCGGGCCGGACCGCGGTGAGCGTGTTGACCTGGCCGCTCTGCGGAGGCAGCGGGGCCTTGTACAACTGGCCCGCCGCGCCGATCAGCTTGCTCGCGATGTACAGCCGTCCGGTGACGGGGTCTGCGAGCAGGGATTCGGCGTCGTGCCGGCCGTCCGCGTAGGCGAACGTGTAGGTCACCGGGGTGACGGTGGCGTCGGCGAGTTCGTCGGGCTCGGCGAAGGAGTGCACGAGGATCTCGGCGCGGCTGCTGAAGTTGTCCCCGATGTCGCCCACCAGGATCACCGGGAGCCCGGCCGCGTCCTTGCCGATCGTGAGCCCTTCCCAGTCGGTGTTGCCCACGCCGGAAAGGGTGTAGGCGGCTTTGAGCCGGCCGGTCGCCTCCGTGCAGTCGACGGCGAAGACCTGGTTGGTGTTGCCGCTGTCGTTGACGGCGTAGAAGACGCCCGGGTGCTTGCGGCTCATGGCGAGCCCGCTGAGTTCGGCCATGCCTCCGGGCAGCGTGCACCTGCGTTCCGGGGCGAGCGCGGCCGCCGCAGGGGCGGCCGCGGGGGCGGTGGCCGGGCCGGTGGCGGCCCCCGCGGGGCCGGCGGTCTGCCATGCGGTGGCCGACAGCACGGTGGCGAGGACCGCGGTCGCGAGGGCGGCGGCCCAGGGGGGTGCGAGGAGTCGAGACATGCACATCATGTGATGGCACATCAGATGGTGACCGCCAGACCCGGCGACCCCCCGTTTGAGCATCGTTCAATGCCGGACCGGCATATCTGGCCGAAACTCGGCGGGTTCCGCCGGCTCCCGATGGCTTCCGGCGACGTCCGACGGCTCCCGGTCAGCGCGCCGGCTCCCGGACGGGGGCGTTGTGGCGGGCGTGCGCGATGAACGCCCGGGCGGCGCGGGTCAGCGGCCGGCGGGCGTGCGCGATGCCCACCGGCCGCAGCAGCGGCGGGGTGAAGGAGCGGATCTCGGCGCGGCTGCCGAAGGCCCTCAGCACCACGTCCCGGTACCAGATGAGGGAGCCGCGGCCGTCGGTCACGCCGGTCACCCAGGCGAGCCGCTCGTCGACTTCGAACGCGGGCACGGGACGGACCCCGAGGCAGCTGAACATCGCCTCCATCTCGGTACGCCGCCCGGTGCCCGGGGTCGGCAGGACCATCGGCAGGCCGTCGAGCAGCCGGAACGGCACCGGGTCGGGCAGGCGGGCACCGAGGGGCGAGACCAGCACCACCTCGCGCTCCTGGATGTGGTGCGTGGAGAGCTCCTTGTCGACCGGCAGGTCGACCAGGGCCAACTCCGACGTCCCGTCCAGGAGTTCCCGGACGAGTGGCTCCCGTCCGTCGTGCTGGTGCAGTCGCACCTGCACGCCGGGGTGGCGCGCCGTGAAGGCCGGGACCAGCTCGGAGGCCAGGTCGAGGGCCAGGGTGGGCGTGGTGACGAGGGTGAGGGTGACCCGCCCGCCCGTGCCGTTCGGGGTCCCGATGTCGTCGATGGCGTCCACCGCGTCGAGCACGGTGCGGGCCAGCCGGACCACCCGGGTGCCTTCGGGCGTGAGGTCCACCCCTCTGCCCCGGCGGGCGAGGAGCTCGACGCCGAGGTCGCGCTCCATGGCCTGGACGGCCCGCGACAGGGCGGACTGGGCAACGAAGACCGAGGCCGCCGCGCCGGTGATGGAACCGCAGTCCGCGACGGCGACGAGATAACGAAGCTGCGCGAGTGTGGGGGTCATGACCGGACGGTAACCGCGTGAGGTTGACCCCGTAAGGGGCGTCATGGTGAACAACTGCACGAATTTCGCCGGGTGTTCATGCTCAGGGGGTGCCGAGGCATACCGGCCGGGCATGAGCCCCGACCCCCGCCGCACCTCGGCCGCCGCTCCGCCGGCGCTTGCCCCGACGGGGAACATCGCAGGTCAGCGGTCCGAAGGGAGCCCGCGGGTGATGCTCGCGGGGTGCCCCGGGGCCGCCCGATATCCCTCCGGTACGTGAAGGACCTTACTCCGCATGGCCGTTGACAGTGCACGGCGGCCACCGCACGATGCATCCCGGCGTCAGGGGAATTGACCACCGTTCAAGCCCGTCCCACCCAGACGGGTCGCCCGGCCACCTGTACCGGCGGGGAACTGCCTGCGCGCGTTCCCCGCTGCCCCCGCTCGGCCCGCTCGCCCCTGCGCCCCCGCCCGCCCCCGCTCACCCCTGTGCCCCCGCAGGCCCCGCACCCGGCTCACCCCGTTCGCCCCTGCGCCCCGGCTTGCCCGGGGGTGCACCGCCACGCCTTGCCCGGCCCTGCGCAACCGGCGACATGTGACACAGCACTCGATGAGGAGCGCCCGTGACCCCCCAGCCCATGCCGTCCCCCCACACCGGCGAGCCGACCCCGCGGTCCGCCGCCCCGCGCGATCTGGTGGTCGCGCTCAGCCCCTTCGAAGAGCCGCAGCCCCGGATCGTGATCGCCGCCGAGCGGGCGGGCAGCCTCGGACTGCTCGACCTCGGCCGGGACCCCGACACCGCGCGGGCCGCCTTCGCGGAGCTCTCCCGGCGGCTCGGCCCCGGTCGGCGCTACGGCGTACGGGTGCCCGCCGGCTGCCCGCTCGGGCCGGAGCAGCTGCCCTCCGAGGTGGACACGGTGCTGCTCGCCGACCCCGCCGAGCACACCCCGCAGCGCGTCGCCGGCTGGGCGGCGGCTCCAGGGCGGCCGCGCGTCTGGGCCGAGGCCACCGGCCCGGCGGAGGCCCGGGCCGCCGTGGCCGCCGGGGCCGGTGCGGTCGTAGCCAAAGGGCACGAGGCCGGTGGCCGGGTGGGCGGGGCCACCACCTTCGTCCTGGTCCAGCAGTTGCTCGCCGACCCCGGCGTCGGCGTGCCCGTCGTGGCCCGGGGCGGGATCGGCCCGCATACGGCGGCCGCGGCCGTCGCGGGCGGAGCCTCGGGGGTGCTGGTCGACGTACAACTGGCCCTGACGACCGAGGGTGAAGCCGGGCTGCCCGTCGAAGTGGCGGCCGCGATCAGGGCGATGGACGGCTCGGAGACCCGGCTGGTCGACGGCCACCGGGTGTACGCGCGGCCCGATCTGCCCTCGCCGCAGGGTCCGGCCGCTGCCCTGCTCGGGGCCCGGGACCTGCGTACGCAGCTGCTGCCCGTCGGCCAGGACGGAGCCGCGGCGGCCCGGCTCGCCGCGCGCCACCGCACGACCGGCGGTGTGCTCCAGGCCGTCCGGGCCGCCGTCACCGGCCATCTGGCGGCCGTGGTGCGCTCCCGGCCGCTCATGGCGGCCCGGCCCGTCGCCCAGGGACCGATGACCCGGGTCAGCGACCAGGCGGCCTTCGCGGAGGCGGTGGCGGCCGCGGGCGGGATCCCGTACCTGGCGCTGGCCGTGATGGAGGGGCCGGACGTACGGCGCCTGCTGGCCGAGACCGCCGAGCGGCTCGGGGACCGGCCCTGGGGCGTGGGCCTGCTCGGCTTCGCCCCGCCCGAACTGCGGCGGGAACAGCTGGCGGCCGTGGCCGGGACCCGGCCGCCGTACGCGATCATCGCCGGCGGCACCCCGGCGCAGGCGGCCCCGCTGGAGGCCGCCGGGACGCTGACCCATCTGCACGTGCCCTCGCCGGGCCTCCTGGAGCGGTATCTCGCGGAAGGGGCGCGGCGGTTCGTGTTCGAGGGGCTTGAGTGCGGCGGCCATGTCGGGCCGCGCGCCTCGTTCCCGCTGTGGGAGGAGCAGATCGAGCGGCTGCTCGCCTGCTGCGAACCGGCCGCCCTGGACGTGCTGTTCGCCGGCGGGATCCACGACGAGCGCTCCGCGGCGATGGCCGTCGCGGCCGCCGCCCCGCTGGCGGAGCGGGGCGCCCGGATCGGCGTACTGATGGGCACGGCCTACCTGTTCACCGAGGAGGCCGTGGCCGCGGGCGCGGTCACCCCCCGGTTCCAGCGGGCGGCGGTGGAGTGCGCGGACACCGTACTGCTGCACACCGCGCCCGGCCATGCCACGCGCTGCGCGGACACGCCGTACGCCCACACCTTCGAGGAGACCCGGCGGCGGCTCGCGCAGGGCGGGACCGAGCCGCGCGAGATGTGGGAGGAGCTGGAGCGGCTGAACCTGGGGCGGCTGCGGATCGCCAGCAAGGGGCTGCGCCGGGGCGAGAGCGCGGAGTTGGAGGCCGTGGACGAGGAACGGCAGTACGCGGAAGGCCTGTTCATGCTGGGCCAGGCCGCCGCCCTGCGTCACGGCACGACGACGGTCGCCGCCCTGCACGCCCAGGTGACCGAAGGCGCGACGGAGTTGCTGGAGCGGCGGGCCCGGGAAATTGCCGCCACGGGCGCCGGGGAAGGGGCCTCCGACGGGGCCGCCGACCCGCTCGACATCGCCATCGTCGGGATGGCCTGCGCCTATCCGGGCGCACCCGATCTCGCCGCGTACTGGGCGCAGATCCTGGCCGGGCGGGACGCGGTGACCGAGGTCCCGGCCGAGCGCTGGGACCCGGCGCTCTACTACGACGCCGACCCGGCGCGGGCCGGCGAGCGCACCCCCTCGCGCTGGGGCGGGTTCCTGGACCCGGTGCCCTTCGACGCCCTCGCGCACGGGATCCCGCCGTCCTCGCTGGCCGGGATCGAGCCGGTGCAGCTGCTGGCCCTGGAGATCTCGGCGCGGGCTCTCGAGGACGCCGGTTACGGCAAGGAGCGGGAGTTCGACCGCTCGCGGACCTCGGTGGTCTTCGGCGCCGAGGCCGGTACCGAGCTGGCGGGCGCGTACGGGCTGCGGGCGCTGCATCCCGCGTACCTCGGGGAGCTGCCGCCCGCCCTGGACGAGCAGCTCCCGCGGCTGACCGAGGACTCCTTCCCCGGGATCCTCGCCAATGTGATCGCGGGCCGGGTGGCCAACCGGCTCGACCTCGGCGGCGCGAACTGCACGGTCGACGCCGCGTGCGCCTCGTCGCTGGCCGCCCTGGACCTGGCCTGTCGCCAACTGAGCGACGGTGACAGCGACATGGTGCTGTGCGGAGGCGCCGACGTGCACAACGGGATCAACGACTACCTGCTGTTCGCCTCGGTCCGCGCCCTGTCGCCGGGCGGGCGCTGCCGGCCCTTCGACGCCGCGGCCGACGGGATCGCGCTCGGCGAGGGCGTGGGCGCGCTGGTGCTGAAGCGGCTCGCGGACGCGGAGCGGGACGGCGACCGGGTGTACGCGGTGGTCAAGGCGGTCGGGGCGTCCAGCGACGGCCGCTCCCTCGGGCTGACCGCGCCGCGGCCGGAGGGGCAGCGGCGGGCGCTGGAGCGGGCCTATGCGCGGGCGGGGATCTCGCCGGGCGAGGTGGGTCTGGTCGAGGCGCACGGTACGGGCACGGTGGTCGGCGACAGCACCGAACTGGGCGTGCTCGGAGCGGTGTTCACCGAGGCCGGGGCCCAGGTGGGCGCGTGTGCGCTGGGCTCGGTGAAATCGCAGCTGGGGCACACCAAGTGCGCGGCGGGTCTGGCCGGGCTGATCAAGGCGGCCCACGCGGTGCATTCGGGGGTCCGGCCGCCGACGCTGCACATCGACCGGCCGAATCCGGCCTGGCAGGCCGAGACCAGCCCGTTCGCCTTCGACACCGAGGCCCGGCCGTGGGCGGTACCGGTGGAGCGGCGAATCGCGGGCGTGAGCGCGTTCGGCTTCGGCGGCACCAACTACCACGCCGTGCTGGCCGGTTACGCGGGAGCCGAGGAGCCGGAGCAGGGCCGGGAGGAGTGGCCGGCGGAGCTGTTCTGCTTCCGCGGCGAGGACCGGCGGGCGGCTGGGCGGGCGATGGCCGGCTCGCGGCGCGGCTGGAGCAGAACGACGCGGCCGGGCGGCCGTGGGCGCTGCGGGACCTGGCCGCGGAGGCGGGCTCCGGCTCGGGGCCGGTGCGGGTGGCGGTCGTGGCCGCCGACCTGGACGAGCTGGCGGCCCGGCTGGAGCGGGCCCGGGGGTTCACCGCGGGTGACGGGGTCCACGTACGGGAGGAGTCGGCGGACCCGGGGCAGGTGGCGTTCCTCTTCCCCGGGCAGGGCAGCCAACGGGTGGGCATGCTGGGCGATTTGTACGCGGCTTTCCCGGGACTCCGGGTCCTGCTCGACGACGCTCCGCGCGCGGTGGTCACGGCCGTCTTCCCGCCGGGGGCGTTCACGGTGCAGGCACGGGCCGCGCAGCGGGCGGCGGTCACGGACACCCGGATCGCCCAGCCCGCGCTGGGGCTGGCGGGCGCGGCGGCGCACCTGCTGCTGGGGCGGCTCGGCGTACGGCCGGACTGCGTGGCGGGGCATTCGTACGGGGAGCTCACCGCCCTGTGGGCGGCCGGGGTGTACGGCACGGCGAGCCTGCTGCGACTGAGCACGCGCCGGGCCGAGGCGATCCTCACGGCCGCGGGGGAGGACCCGGGGTCGATGGCGGCGGTGTTGGCGGCGCCGGAGGAGGTCCGCGAGCTCGCGGAGCGGGCCGGGTGTGTGGTCCCGAACCACAACGCGCCGCGGCAGTGCGCGGTCTCGGGTCCGACGGCGGCGGTCGCGGTGGCCGTGGGGTCGCTGCACGCGGCGGGCATCTCGGCGCAGCCCCTGCCGGTGGCCTGCGCGTTCCACAGCCCGGTGGTCGCGGAGGCGGCGGCCGGGCTGGCAGCCGAGCTGGCCGGGACGGCGGTTGCCGACGCCGCCGTCCCGGTCTGGTCGAACACGACGGCGGCTCCGTACCCGCAGGACGCGGAAGCCGTACGGGGGCTCCTCGCCCGGCAGGTCGCGGAGCCGGTCCGCTTCGTGGACCAGGTGGAGGCCATGTACGCGGCCGGTGTCCGGACCTTCGTGGAAGCGGGCCCGGGCCGGGTCCTGTCGGGCCTGGTGGGCCGGATCCTCGCCGACCGCCCCCATACGGCGGTCCCGCTGGACGTCCCGGGCGAGCACGGGCTGACCCGGCTGGTCACGGCCCTGGCCGAACTGGCCGCCGCCGGCGTCCCGGTCACCCCGGAACCCCTGTTCCGCGGCCGCACCGCCGCCCTTCCGGACCGAGCCCCCCGCCGCCCGGGCTGGCTGGTCGACGGCCACCTGACGCGCACGGCCGCGGGCACCCCGATCCCGGGCGGCCTCCGGCCCGCGATCCGCGTCGGGGCCCCCGCCCGGGCGCCGGAGCCCGCGCCCGCGCCCGCCATGGCATGGCACGCGGCGCCCGCCACCTCCGAGCCGGTACCGGTGCCGGGGGCGGGCCAGACCCCGCATCCCGCCCATGCGGCGGCTGCCCCGCCCGCCCCGGCGGCACGGCACACGGAGCCGGCGGCCTCCACCGCTGCGCATGCGCAGCGCGCGGGGAAGCAGGCGCCCGCCGTGGCGTGGCCCGCAGAACCTGCGGCTCCCCTCGCTTCCGGCCCCGCACCGGGGCCTGTGGGCACCCCTGCCCCGTATGCGGCGACCGGCTCGGCCGGCTCGGCGTCGCCCGCGGCGTACACGGCTTCCGCGACGGCCGTGCCCGGCGCCGTGTGGCACGCGGCACCCACTGCACCGGACGCCGCTCCCGCGCCCGGATACGCGGTGCCCGCGGTGCCGGGGCCCGACCGGCGTCAGGAGGCGGTACTGGAGTACCTGCGCGGCTCGCGCGAGCTGATCGAGGCCCAGAGGGCGGTCCTGCTCGGCTACCTGGGAGCCACCGCGGCCCCGGCCGGGGTACCGGCCGGAGTCGACGACACGGCAGCCCCGACGGCCGCGCAGGCCTGGCCGGGCACCGGCGAGGTCGCCACGAACGGCCAAGGGCCTGCGGGCGGCCCGGGTTGGCCCGATGCCTGGGAGGCCGGCGCGAACGGCAACGGGCCGGCCGGTCTCACAGGCCTCGGACCGCCGCCCGCCCCCACGGGCGCCCCGGCCTGGCCCGGCACCACCGGAGCCGGCGCGAACGGCAACGGGCCGGGCGGCATTGCGGGCCCCGCAGGGTGGGCGGCTCCGACGGGTGCCCCGGTCCGGCCCGGCGCCGGGGAAGCCGGCGTGAACGGCCACGGGCCGGGCGGCGGCGCCGGGGCCGGGGCCGGCGCCGAAGGGGGGCTCGACGGGGCGGAGTCGGCAGGGGACGCCGACGATCCTGCCCCCGCGGGCGACCGAGGTTCTCGGGCGCAGGTCGGGGCCGGGTCCGCGGAGGAGGTGATGGACGCCGTTCTGGAGATCGTGCACACCCGGACCGGATACCCGAGGGACATGCTCGACCCCGAGCTGGACCTGGAGGCGGACCTCTCGATCGACTCCATCAAGCGGGTCGAGATCATCGGCGCCCTGGCCGACAGGATCGGGCTTCCCACCGACCCCGGCGGCTCCGCCGAGTCGGCCGTGGAGGAGCTGTCCCGCATCAAGACCCTGCGCGGCATCGTCGACTGGGTGACCACCCACGCCCCCGGGTCCGATCCGGCCCCGGCAGCGGAAGGCGCAGCCGCAGGACCGGCATCGGCAGCGGCCTCGACACCGCCAACGGCTCAGGTCGCAGCCGGGCCGGCTCCAGGGCCGGCGGCGGCCCCGGCGCCGGTCGGACCCGCTCCGGGTTCGGCTTCGCCGCCGGCCGGATCCGCACCGGCCGCAACGCTTCGGCGGATGCGGGTGGACGAGGTGCCGATCGCGGCGGCCGACGGGGATCCCGGTGCGCTTCGGGGTCTGCGGGTCGGGGTCGTGGAGGACGGCCGGGGGGTGGCTGCCGCGCTCTGCGGGGCTCTGGAGGCGCAGGGGGTCCGCGGAGAAGTACTGGCCCGGGCCGAAGCCGGATTCGACGGCATCGTCGACCTGTCCGCGCTCCGGGCCGGGCAGGAGCCCGTGCTCCCCGCCGCCTTCCCCGGGTACCGGCGTGCCCTCACCGGCGGTGTCCGCCGGCTGATCCTCGGTTCCACCCCCGGCAGCGGCCTGCACGGCTTCGCCCGCAGCGCCGCCCTGGAGTTCCCCGGCACCCTCGTCCGCGCTGTCGACCTCCACCCCAAGGAGGACCCGGGTCGGATCGCGGCCCAGTTGCTCGCGGAGCTGTCCGATCCGGGTGAAGGACTCGCCTCCGTCGGGTACACGGCCGAAGGGCTCCGGATCGCCCGTCGCCCGGTACCGGCGCCGCTCCCCCCGGCGGCCGGCAGCCCGCTCGGGCCCGGGTCCGTCGTCCTGCTGAGCGGCGGGGCACGGGGGATCACTGCGCGGACCGCGGTCGCCTTGGCCCGGGTCACCGGGTGTCACGTCGAGTTGATGGGGCGCACGCCCGAGCCTTCGGGCCAGGGGGACGAGTTCGTGCACGCCGGTGACCGGGTGGCGCTGCGGGCCGCCCTCATCCGCGGCGGGCTGCGCACCCCCGCCGAGATCGAGGCCGCGGCCTCGCGGATCCTGGCCGAGCGGGAGGTACGGGCCACGCTGGCCGCCCTCGCCGGGACCGCCGCGTCCGTCCGGTACCACCGCGCCGACGTCGCCGACGCCGACGCCGTACGGGCCGTCGTGGCCGACGTACGGGCCCGGCACGGACGGCTCGACGGCATCGTGCACGGCGCCGGGACCCTGCGCGACGGTCTGCTCCGCGACAAGGAACCGGACGTGTTCACGGAGGTGTTCACCACCAAGGTGGCCGGGGCCCGGAACCTGGCGGCCGCGGCCGCCGAGCACGGCGCCGCGCCCGCCCCGGCCTTCCTGGCCCTCTTCGGCAGCGTCGCCGGGGTGTACGGCAACCGCGGCCAGAGCGACTACGCCGCCGCGAACGACGCCCTCGACGGGCTCGCCCACACCTGGGCCGACACCTTCCCGGGCCGGGTGCTGTCCGTCGACTGGGGCCCCTGGGCGGCCGAGGCGGGCGGGATGGTCACCCCCGAGCTGGAGCGCGCGTACGCCCGGCGCGGGATCCCGCTCATCTCCCCCGAGGCCGGGACCACCGCGTTCCTCGCCGAACTCGCGCACGGCGGCGACGTACAGGTGGTCCTGATGGCGCAGGAGGGCGCGGGCCATGAGTGAGCGACAGTGGCGCGGCCCCCGGCCGACCGACGCCGCCATCGTCGGGATGGGCGCCGTCTTCCCCGGCGCCGCCGACCTGGCTGCGTACCGGCGCAATCTGTACGCCGGTACGGACTCCATCTCCGAGGTGCCGCCAGGGCGTTGGGACCCCGAGGTGTACTACGACCCGGAAGGCGCCGCCGGGCCCGTGCGCGGGGACCGGTTCTACTGCCGGCGCGGTGGCTTCGTCGACGGGCTGGCGGCCTTCGACCCGACCCGGTTCGGCATCATGCCGACCGCCGTGGAGGGAGCCGAGCCGGACCAGATGCTGGCCCTGCACGCGACGGCCGAGGCGATCGCCGACGCGGGCGGCGAGGACAGGATGCCGGCCGACCGGTCCCGGATCGGGGTGGTGCTGGGGCGCGGCGGGTTCATGGGCGTGGCCACGGCCCGGCTCGACCAGCGGGTGCGTACCGCACACCAGTTGGCGCAGACCTTGCGGGATCTGGCGCCCGAGCTCGGTGAGCGGCGGATCGGCGAGGTGCGGGCCGCCTTCCAGGAGGCACTGGGGCCGGAGCGGCCGGACGCCTCGATCGGGCTGGTGCCGAGCTTCACGGCCGCCCGCACCGCGAACCGGCTGGACTTCCGCGGCCCCGCCTACACGCTCGACGCGGCCTGCGCCTCCTCGCTCCTGGCAGTGGACCAGGCGGTGGGACTGCTGGCGGGCGGGCGGTGCGACGCGGTGGTCGCGGGGGCGGTCCACCACTGCCACATCGCCACGCTGTGGAGCGTGTTCACGCAGCTGCGGGCGCTGAGCCCGAGCGAGCGGATCCGGCCCTTCGACCGGCGGGCGGACGGAACCCTGCTGTCCGAGGGCACGGGCGTGGTGCTGCTGAAGCGTCTCGCGGACGCGGAGCGGGACGGGGACCGGATCTACGCGGTGATCCGCGGCACCGGGGTGGCCGGGGACGGCCGGGCCGCCAGCCTGATGAGCCCGCTGGCCGCCGGTCAGGTACGGGCCCTGGAGCGGGCCTGGCGGGAGGCCCGTCTGGATCCGCGGTCCCCGGGCGCGCTGGGACTGCTGGAGGCGCACGGCACCGGCACGCCCGTGGGGGATGCGGCGGAACTGGACACACTGGCGCAGGTGTTCGGCCCCGCCGAGGTCGCGGGAGGTCCCTGGGTCGGCTTCGGATCGGTGAAGTCCATGGTGGGACACACCATGCAGGCCTCGGGCATGGCCGGGCTGATCAAGGCGGCGCTCGCCGTGTCCGAGGGGGTGCTGCCGCCGACCCTGCACCTGGAGGAGCCGCACGCGGATCTGGCCCGGACCCGGATGCGGCCGGTGACGGCGGCGGAGCCGTGGGAGCGGGGGCCGCAGCCGCGCCGGGCGGGGGTCAACGCCTTCGGCTTCGGCGGGATCAACGCGCACGCGGTCCTGGAGGAGGCCCCGGGTGCCACCGCGCCCGCGGCGCCCGTACGCCGCTTCCTGCCGCTGGGACCCGCGGGCGGGCCGGCGGTGGGGGCCGGTGCGCGCGAGGACGTGCTGCTGCTCGGCGCGGACGGTCCGGCCGAGCTGGCGGAGCTGCTGGCCACCGGGTCGGCGTCCGCGGGCGACGGGCCGTGCCGGCTGGCCGTGGTCGGGCCGACCCCGCAGCGGCGCGCGCTCGCCGCGAAGGCGGTGGAGCGCGGTCGGGCCTGGCGGGGGCGGGGGGACGTGTGGTTCACCCCGGAACCGCTGGGCGGGGGCACGGCGTTCCTGTTCCCGGGCCTGGAGCCGGAGTTCGCACCGGTGCTGGACGATGTCGCGGACCGGATGGGGCTGGAGCGGCCGCGGCTCGGCCGGGGCGCCGAGCTGATGGAACGGGCGCTGGACGCCCTCGCGACGGGCCGGTTCTTCGCGCGGGTCCTGCCGGAACTCGGCGTGACGGCCGCTGTGTCGGCGGGGCACAGTCTCGGCGAGTGGGCGGCGATGGTGGCCGGCGGGATGTACCCGCAGGACGCGGCCGACTCCTTCCTGGACTCGCTGCGGCCGGGGTCGCTGAAGGTCCCGGACCTCGTGTACGCGGCGCTGGGCTGCGGGGCGCGCCGGGCCGAGGCCGCGCTGCACGGCTTGGACGGGGTGGTGGTCAGCCACGACAACTGCCCGCACCAGTCGGTGGTGTGCGGGGACCCGGCGGGGGTCGGACAGGTTCTGGAGCGGCTGCGGCGCGAGGGGGTGCTCGGGCAGGAGCTGCCGTTCCGGTCCGGGTTCCACACGCCGATGTGGGAGCCGTACCTGGGGCAGGTCCGGGCGGCGTTCGCGCGGCTGCCGCTGCACCGGGGTGATCTGCCGGTGTGGTCGGCGACGACCTGCGCGCCGTTCCCGGACGAGCCCGCGCACGTGCGGGAGCTGGTGGTACGGCATCTGCTGGAGCCGGTCCGCTTCCGGGAGCTGACGCTCCGCCTGTACGAGGAGGCGGGGATCCGCACGTTCGTGACGATGGGTCCGGGCAGCCTGCCGGGATTCGTCGAGGACACCCTGCGGGACCGCCCCCACCTCTCGGTGGCGACGTCCTCCCCGCGCCTGTCGGGGCTGGCCGCCCTCCGGCGCACCTGCGCCGCGCTGTGGGCCGAGGGCCACGCCCCGCGCTGGGAGCGCCTGCGCGACCCGGCACCCGCCACCGGCCCCGCCGTACGGGGCCGGCCCGTCGCCCTGGACCTCGGCTCCCCGCTGGTCCACCTCGACGAGGCGGCCCGAACGCGCCTGGGCAGCCTCACGATCGCCCCCCGCCCGGCACCTGCTCCGGCGCCGGAACAGCCGGTACCGCCGTCGGCTCCGGCGGTGGGGCGGCCCGTACCGCCTTCCGCTGCGCGGACGGGCCGGCCCGTGCTGCTTTCCGCGTTGGACGCGGAGTCCGAGGACGCGCGTGAAGGTGCGGGGAGTGCCGGGGGGACCCACCGGCTGCGGGTGTCGCTCGAGGCCATGCCCTGCGTACGCGACCACTGTGTGTACCTGCAGCCCGACGGCTGGCCGGAGGATTCCGACCGGTTTCCCGTCGTGCCGATGACGACCATGCTGGAGCTGGCCGCCGACGCAGCCCGTCGGTACGCCCCGCCGGGCGCGGTCGTGCTGGGGTACGACGACGTACGGGCCATGCGCTGGCTCCCCGCCGCGCCCGCCCTGGACGTCGAGGTCGGTGCCCGCGCCGAAGGCCCCGGACGGATCCGGATCGGGCTGGGCCCGTACGCCTCCGTGGTCGTCCTGCTCGGCCCGGGCCACCCGCGGCCGCCCGCGGCCGACCTCACGCCGCTGGGCGATCCGCGCCCCGCCCCCGTCAGCGCCGAGGCCCTGTACCGGGACCGCTGGATGTTCCACGGGCCGCGCTTCGCCGGGGTCCACGAGGTCCGGTCCGTCGGCTCGGACGGCATCCACGGGGTCCTGCGCGCTCTCCCCGACCCGGGTGCGCTGCTCGACGCCGCCGGGCAGCTGTTCGGGCACTGGATGCAGCTCCGGCTCCCCGTCGACCGGTTGGTGTTCCCGGCCACCGTCGACCGGATCCGCTTCTATGGGCCCCCGCCCCCGCCGCACGCCCTGGTCACGGCCGTGGCCCGGATCCGGGACGTCCGCGACGTCACCGTCCGCGGGGATCTCGAACTTCTTGATCCCGACCATGTGGTGTGGGCCCGGATCGAGGGCTGGACGTACCGCCGCTTCGGGGCCGACGAGCGGGTGTGGCCGATGAAGTTCACCCCCGAGGTGTGCGGGATCGGCGAGCCTCAGCCAGCCGGCTGGTGCCTGGCCCGGCGGCGGTGGACGGATCCCGCCTCGCAGGAGCTCGTGATGCGCCGCTACCTCGGCGCCGCCGAGCGCACGGCGTACGAGCGGCTGGCGCCGCGCGCCCGGGCGCCGTGGCTGCTGGGCCGCATCGCCGCCAAGGACGCACTGCGGCAACGGCTCTGGGACGGCGGGGCCGGGCCCGTGTTCCCGGTGGAGGTCCCGGTCGGCAACGACCCGGCCGGGCGGCCCGTCGCCGAGGGCGCCCTGGCCCGCGGCTTCCGGCTGTCGATCGCGCACAAGGACCGGGTGGCCGTGGCCCTGGCCCACCCCTCCCGCCCCGTCGGCATCGACGTGGAGCCGGTGACCGGGGATCCAGACGCCCTGATCCGGGTCGCCCTCACCCGGGCCGAGCTGCTGCTCGCCGAGGAACTGGCCGCCCGCGAGGGCACCGGGCTGCCGGCCGCCCTCACCGCCCTGTGGTGTGCGAAGGAGGCCGCCGCCAAGGCCCGCGGCACCGGGCTCGGCGGCCGGCCCCGGGACTGGCGGGTCGCGCAGGACCCCGGTTCGGGCGGGCTGCTCGTGCTGTCGCCCGAAGGGCTGCCGCACCCGGTCCGTACCGCCACCCTGCCCGCAGCCGGGTCCGAGGGCCCGACCGGTCCCCACCCCGCGGCCGGTTCCGCCTCGGGCGAGTACCTCGTCGCCTGGACCGCCCACCCCGCGGTCCCCTCCCCCGTCCCCTCCCACCTCACGGAGACCAGCCATGGCCACCACCACTGACGTCCTCGCCGAGATCACCGGCATGCTCGTGGAGATCCTCGGCGACGAGTTCCTTCTCGCGGAGGAGGTCACCATGAGTACGAGCTTCAACGAGGATCTCGCCCTGGAGAGCATCGAGTTCGTCGCCCTCGCCGAGCTGCTGCACGAGCGCTACGGGTCCGGGGTGGACCTGATGGGCTTCCTCGCCGAGAAGGACATGGACGCGATCCTCGCCATGTCGGTCGGCGAACTCGTCACCCACATCAGCCTCATCACCCACGCCTCCCTGGCCCGTACGTCGCCGACGGCGAAAGCGGCCCCGGCAGCGGCGACCGCTCCGGCCGCGACCGCCTCCGCGCCGACGGCCGGCTGAGCCCGCCGTGGCCTTCGTCCCCGCGGGCTCGCTCCGCTTCCACGTCCAGCGGCTCCCGGCCGCCGCCGGGGCCTGCGGCCCGGACCGTCCCGTCGTCGTGTTCCTGCACGGGCTGGTCGTGGACAACCTGTCCTCCTTCTACTGCCCCCTGGGCGTCCCGGTGGCCAGGGCGGGCCACGAGGCCGTCCTCTACGACCTCCGCGGCCACGGCCGTACCGAGCGCCCCGCCACGGGCTACGACAGCCGGACCGCCGTACGGGATCTGGTGTCGCTGCTCGGCGCGCTGGGCCTCGGGCACCGCCCCGTGCACCTGGTCGGCAACAGCTACGGCGGCACCCTGGCCCTCCACGCCGCCCTCGCCCGCCCGGACCTCGTCGCCGGGCTGACCCTGCTGGAACCGCCGCTCGGCGGCGCCTGGGTGGAGAACATGGTGGACACCCTGTCCGCGGCCGCGCTCAGCCTGGAGGACAGCCCGGTCCCCGCCGAGCTGCTCACACTGCGGCTGCGCAAGGCGGCCAACCTCACCTCGATCGCCGACGAGCTGCTGAACCGGACCAGCCTCATCGACGACATCGCGGCGAGCCGCACCTTCACCGCGGCCGACTTCGCCCGGCTGGACTGCCCGGCCCTGATCATCTGCGGAGAGCACTCCGAACTGGTGCCGGGAGCTCGTGAGCTGGCGCGGTACGCGCCGCGCGCCACGATCGAGATCCTTCCCGGCCTCGGCCACGACGTGCTGAAGGAGAGCAGCGGGGTCCTGCGGGAGACCGTGCTCGCCCATCTCGAAGCGACGGCGGCGGGGGCGGTGCGCATCGCGCGTGTCCCGCGGGCGGGAGCGCTGGTCCGATGAGGGTGCTGTTCACGGTCCCGCCGCTCGCCGGGCACGTCAACCCGACGGTGGCGGTCGGCGCCGAACTGGCCGCCCGGGGCCACGAGGTGGCCTGGACCGGCCCGGCCGGGGCACTGGCCCGGCTGCTGCCCGCGCACGCCCGCGTCCTGCCCGCCGGGGACGAGGCCGGCGGCGGCTACGCGGCCCTGCACGAGCGCTGGCGGGACCTGCGCGGGGTCGGGGCGCTGCGCTTCCTGTGGGAGGAGGCACTGGTGCCGTTGGGCCTGGCCATGGTGGCGGGAGTGACGGAGGCCGTGCACTCCTTCGGGCCGGATCTGCTGGTCGCCGACCAGCAGGCGCTGGCCGGCCCGGTGGTCGCCCGCCGGCTCGGGATCCCCTGGGCCACCTCGGCCAGTACGTCGGCCGAGCTGACCCGCCCCTTCGCCGATTTCCCGAAGGTCGGGGAGTGGGTCTCCGGGCAGGTCTCCGGGTTCCTCTCGGCCTGCGGGATGCCGGACGCGGACTGGGATCCGCGGTTCTCCGAGCGGCTGGTGATCGTCTTCTCGACTCCTGAACTCGTCGGCCTCGGGGCTGAGTTCCCTGCCCATCACGCCTTCGTCGGGCCCGCCTTCGGGGCGAGGCCGGCCGCGCCCCACTTCCCGTGGCAGCGGCTGGATCCGGAGCGGCGCAGGGTACTGGTCTCGCTGGGCACCCTCAACCAGGAGGCCGGCGGCCGCTTCTACGCCGTCGTGCTCCGGGCGGCCGAACGGCTCGCCGGCGATGTGCAGTTGGTGCTGGCCGCGCCGGCCTCGCTGGTCGGGCCGGTACCGGGGAACGTACTGGTCCAGGAGCGGGTGCCACAGCTGGAGCTGCTGGCGCACCTGGACGCCGTGGTCAGCCACGGCGGGCACAACACCGTCTGCGAGGCGCTCGCGTACGGGCTGCCGCTGGTGGTCGCGCCGATCCGCGACGACCAGCCGATCGTGGCCCGGCAGGTCGTCGAGGCGGGGGCGGGGGTACGGGTGCGCTTCGGCAGGACCCGGGCCGAGGAACTGTGTGATGCGCTCACGGCCGTGCTGGACGATCCCGGCCATCGCCGGGCCGCCCGGCGGATCCAGGCCTCCTTCGCCGCGGCCGGCGGGGCCGCCGCCGCGGCCGACCGGTTGGAGAAGCTGACATGACCCCGTCCCCCTTCCACCGGGTCCGCTGGACCTCCGCGCTGACCCTGGCCGCGCTCGGCGCGGGTACGGTCCGGGCCCGCCGCCGGCTGCGGGCGATCCCCGTACTGCCCGCTCCCCCGTCCGCGGCCGAGGGGCTGCCGCGTGCCGCGGGGTGGCGTCTGCTGACGGCGCGCGGGGTCGAGGTGGACCCGGCCACGTTCCTGGCGGCCTGCGCGCACGCCGACCGGGAAGGCCTGCGGGTGCTGGACCTGCTGCCGGCCGATCTCGGCGCCGAGCGGGTGCTGGGGCTGCTGCGCCTGGTCGACCCCGGCCGGTACCGCGAGGACCGGCTCGCCGAGGGGCGCGGGGCCGGGTACGCCGTGCTCGTCGCCGAGGAGGTCCTGGCGCGGGCCGGGGCGGACCTGGGCGCAGCGGAACCGGGCCGCCGGGACCTGAGCCCGATCGCCCTCGGCGGAGCGGGACTGGGCCCGACCGGCGAGGAGCCGGGCCGGGCCGGCCTGCTCCGGCCCAGTCCGGACGAGGCGGGTCCGGCCGGGGCCGGCGGACGGGAGCCCGCCGATCTCCTGGCGCTGACCCGGCGTTTGAAGGAGTACGCCGCCGACTCCACGGGCCTGGCGGTCGCCCCCGCACTCTCCGTCGGCCCGGCCGGGGATCCGGCGGGGGCGGTACGGGCGGCCGAGTTGCGGGCCCAGGGGCTGCCGCCCGGGGTGCTGTCCGCCGCACAGCTCGCCGGGCTGGGGCTGCTGGCCGGGCTCGCCCTGCGCCAGGGCCGGTGGGGTGCGGTCGCGGCCGGGCTGTACTGGCTGCAGCCGTACCTGGTGCTCGGCGGGCCGGGCGCCCCGCTGCGTCCCGGCGATCTCCCCGGGGCCACCGCCGCCCGGCCGGCGCGTTCCCTCGGCGCTGCCGTCCGTACGGCCGCCGCGGTCCTGCGTGCGCCCGCCGACGCGGACACCGACGCCGGCACCGCGCGCTCGGCCGCGTACCGGGCCGAACTGGCCTTCGGCACCGACCGGTTCCTGGAACCGCGGCGGACGGACTGCCCCTGGTGCGGCTCGCGGCGGCTCTTCGTACGCGTCCGGGTGCCCGACCTCCTCCAGGGCAAGCCCGGCCGGTTCACCCTGGAGCAGTGCGCGGACTGCCACCACGTCTTCCAGAACCCCCGACTGACCCTGGACGGACTGGAGTTCTACTACCGGGACTTCTACGACGGGCGCGGCGGCGAGGGCGCCGGGACGGTGTTCGGGCGGCTCGGCGACTCGTACCGCAAGCGCGCCGAGATGCTCCGGCCGCACACGGTGGACGCCCCGGCCTCGTGGCTCGACGTCGGGACCGGGCACGGCCACTTCTGCAACGCTGCGCGCGCCGTCTGGCCGGACACCCGCTTCGACGGGCTGGACATGGGCGACGGGGTCGCCGAGGCCGAGCGGCGCGGCTGGGTGGAGACCGGGTTCCAGGGCCAGTTCCCGGAGTTCGCGCAGAAACTGGCCGGCCGGTACGAGGTGGTCAGCATGTACCACTACCTGGAACACACCCGGGATCCGCTGGCCGAGCTGGACACCGCGGCCGCCGTCCTCGCCCCCGGCGGGTTCCTGGCGATCGAGCTTCCCGACCCGCGGTCGCGGATGGCCCGGCTGCTGGGCTCCGCGTGGCTGCCGTGGTTCCAGCCGCAGCACCAGCACCTGATCCCGGCTGCGAACCTGCGCGAGGCGCTGGCCGACCGCGGGTTCACCGTCCTGGCCGAGGAGCACGGCCCCGCCCATCAGGGCAACGACTTCTTCGGCGCGGTGGCCCTGACCACCACCCGGCTGGCGCCGGATCCGGACCGCCCGTGGGCTCCCCCGGCCACGCCCCGCGGGCGGGTGCTGGCGCATGCCGTACGGGCGGCCGCGCTGCCGTGCTTCGCCGGCGCGGCGGCGCTCGACGCGCTGCGGACGGCCCTGGCCCGGCGCACGGACGGCGGCAACGCCTACCGGCTGCTGGCCCGCAGGGACGACGACCGGCTGCCCACGGCGGCCGGGGAGGACCGGTGACGGGGACCCGGGCCGGTGCCGCGACCGACGGCTCGGCGCCCGCCTGCCCCGCGCCGCTCGGCCCGGTCCCGCTCGGCCCGGTCCCGGTCGGCCCGGTCGCCGTCGGCTCCGTCCCCGTCGCTCCCGTGCCGCCGGACCTGGCGCGCCGGGCCACCGCCGATCCGCTGTTCCGGCTCGTGGCCTACGCGCTGGAGGCCGCGCACGGCCGACCGCCGGCCGCCGTCTGGAGTGCCCCCTACGCCTTCCACCTGGGCTCGCCCGGGCTGGTCGCGGCGGCCGGCTGGCCGGTGGCGGCCGCCGCCGCGCCGCGTACGGACGGCCTGGTGCGGCTCAGCTCCCTCGGGCACCCCGCCGACAGCTGCGATCTGCCGCTGACCCCGGGCGGACCGCCGCCCGCAGCCCCCGCCTGGGCCGTCCGCCCGTACGCCCTGCTGCGGGCACTGGCCCGCGCCGGGTACGGGCGCGGCGGTACCGACCTGCACGTCCAGGGCTCGCTCACGGAGGCCGCCGGGCTGGCCACGGCGGAGCCCGCCGACTGTGCGATGGCGCTCGCGGTGGCCGACGTACACACCCCGTCGGGCACGCAACCGGACCGGGACGAGCTGGCCCGGCTGCTGGCGCGGGCGCTGCCGGACGGCGACGACGCGCTGCGGCGGGCGGTGCTGTTCGCCCGGCCCGGTCAGGCCCTGCCTTCGGACGCCGGGGAGGAGGGGCGCCACGTCGACTTCGACCCGGCCGCTTCGGGGAGGCGGCTGGTGCTCCTCGCCGTACGGGGCGAGCCGGCGGAGCGGACTGCCGAGCTGGCCCGGGCGGTGGCCCGCGCCCGCCGGGCCGGGGCGCTGAGCGCCTGGCCTCCCGGGCGGCGGCCGGGGCGGAGCGTGCTGGTGCTGCTGCCCGCGTCGCGCCTGCCGGCGTTACGGGCGGCGGTGGCCGAGGACTTCCGCGGCCGGGGCCGGCCGGTGCCGCGCTTCCTGAACATCGCCGTGGCCGGTGCGGCCCGGCGGGAGGAATGAACCACCCGCGAGGAACGAACACCGACACCCACACCCACACCCAGGAGGAACCTCTCATGCCCTCACCCATGGCCGCCACGAGACGCGGGGCCCGCCGGTCCGCGCTCGTGGCCGCACTCGGCACGCTCTGTCTGCTGGGCGCGTTCACCGTGGCCAACTCGCAGGCCGCCGAGACGGGTTCGGCGGCCGCGCGGACGCCCGCGGCCGCCGACCTGCCGACGTACGACCACGTGGTGGTCGTCGTGTACGAGAACAAGCAGTACGGCGAGATCATCGGCAGCGCGAACGCCCCGTACGTCAACCAGCTCGCGAACGGCGGCGCCGGCCTGACCGGCATGAAGGCGCTGACCCACCCCAGCCAGCCGAACTACTTCAACCTGTTCTCCGGCGCCACCCAGGGCATCACCGGGGACGGCTGCTACACCCCGCAGTCGATGAGTGCGGCCAACCTCGGCCAGGAGCTGATCGCGGCCGGGAAGACGTTCGCCACGTACAACGAGGACCTGCCGGCGGAGGGGTCCACGGCCTGTACCAACGGCCAGTACGCGCAGAAGCACAACCCGTGGTTCGCCTTCAAGAACGTACCCCTCAATACAGGGAAAACCTGGACACAATTCCCGCAGAACAACTTCGGGGCCCTGCCGAACCTGTCCTTCGTCGTACCGAACCAGTGCAACGACATGCACTCGTGCTCGGTGAACACGGGTGACACGTGGACGAGGAACAACATCGACGCGTACGCGCAGTGGGCGAAGTCCAACAACAGCCTGCTGGTGCTGACGTGGGACGAGGACAACTATCTCGGCTCCAACCAGATCGCCACGGTGTTCTACGGGGCGAAGGTGAAGACCGGCAAGTACGCCACGGCCTTCAACCACCACCACCTGCTGCGCACCTTCGAGGACCTGTTCCGCACGACGACGCACGCGGGCAACGCGGCGAGCGTCCAGCCGATCACGGAGGTCTTCGACGGGGCCACGACGCCGACGCCGACGCCCACACCCACCCCCACGCCGACGCCCACA
>NZ_JBHYXN010000077.1:0-20350 GCF_042752335.1 Streptomyces sp. NPDC059355
GGTCAGACGGAGACGGCCTCGGGCAGGGCCGGGGAGCAGCTGTGCATCGGCATCTCGGTCAGGCCCGGGAAGTAGACGTGCAGGCTGACGGCACCTTCGAGGGTGTCGTTGACGACCTCGTGGGCGTAGCCGGGGGCGAAGACGCGCTGGGCGCCGGCGCCGAGGGTGAGCGGTCCGCGCCGGCCGTGCTCGGTGAGCTCGCCGTCGAGGACGGTCAGGATGCCGGAGGAGGCGCCGTGGCCGTGGCGGCCGCTGCCCTGGCCGGGGACCCAGCTGAGCAGCCAGACCTCGTAGCCGATGGGGGCACCCCCTGCTCGAGCGGAGTCGAGAGCTTGGGGGACGGTGCGCAGCCGGTGGTACCAGCGGGCGGTGGCGTCGTACTCGACCAGGTGCTCCCACTCGGCGCGGTTCGCGGCGATGGAGCGGGCCAGGCCGACGAACTCGGCGACAGTGGTTGGGTGTTCGCCGGCGGGCTGCAGGAGGTGCTGGACGGAGAGGATGTCGCCGGCGATCTGGAGGTCGCTCTCGACGGCCATGGGGGCGGCGACGGGGGCGGTGGCGGCGGTGCTGTTCATCGTGGGGGTGTCCTCGACGGATGTCAGTCGTGCTGGCGGTCGCTGTGGGGGTGGCCGGAGCTCAGGGGAGCCGAAGCTCCGAAGGCATCAACAGCTGCAACAGCGACAGCGAACCTGGACAGCGCTCAGGAACCCACGAATGGGGGTCCGGGTGGCGGTCGAGGTCACTGACATGGGGACAAGGAGACCGGGTCGAAGGCCCGACTGTCAACCCAATGCCTCGTATGGCCGCAAAAGTTTCATCTGATCCGGTTGCCGTGCTGGAAGAAAGGTTTGTGCAAACCGATGTAGGGGAGGTGGCGCTCACATCGCGCCGATGCCGCACAGGCCCCGCCCAAACCCGACGCGCCGCCCCGTGATCGAAATGTGATCTGCGCCGCTTCTTTGGCTTGATCGCAACCACGCCGCGGAGTGGTACGTCGATTGCGGGTGAACACGCGCCCTGTGGGGCACCAGTTGCATGTGTCACGATTTTTGGCGATATGAACACTTTCTGCATACGCTTGGTTCCGCAGAGTGAATAAGGGGCCCAATAGCAGATCTCGGCTTGACTGCCTGGGAGCGGCCCACTTGTAATTTCACTCGTGTCGTTACGTAGCGATGAGTAACGACATCACCACGGGGACGCACAGACAGAGCGAGGGGCGCACATGACCGAGCTGTTTCAGGAACTGCTGGTCGAGGAGGCGGACGAAGAGCTCGGATGGCAGGAGCGCGCTCTGTGCGCCCAGACCGACCCCGAGTCCTTCTTTCCCGAGAAGGGCGGCTCCACCCGCGAGGCCAAGAAGGTCTGCCTCGCCTGCGAAGTCCGCTCCGAATGCCTTGAGTACGCACTCGCCAACGACGAGCGATTCGGCATCTGGGGCGGCCTCTCCGAGCGCGAGCGCCGACGGCTGAAAAAGGCGGCTGTCTGAGCACGCAGCGCAACACCGCGCGACGCACGGCAACGCACGGCGGTACGCGGAACATCGCGCGGCGCACCGTGCGCGACACCGCACGGAACAGAGCAACGAGCAGAGCAAACGGTCCGCCTCCTGCACCTTCCCCGCAGGAGGCGGACCGCTGTGTTTCCAGCCGTTAGTGTGGGGCGCTGTCCAGCAGCCTCCGGGAGCACACCACCCCCGGATCCACTCCCCGGACCGCGTCCGGGGGGACCCCCAGGCCGGAGGGCCAGTAGAGCGATGTCCCTGCACAGCCAGTCGACGGCCTCCCACCAGGCTGCCGCCACACCCGAGTTCCCCCGGCACGTCGTCACCGCGGTCCTCGTCGCCCACGACGGCGCCCGCTGGCTGCCCAGAACGCTCGCCGGCCTCCTCGGCCAGGAACGCCCCGCCCAGAGCCACGTCGCCGCCGACACCGGCAGCGCCGACGACTCCGCGCGCCTCCTCGGCGAGGCCCTCGGCGAGGACCGCGTCCTCCACCTCGCCCGCCGCACCGGCTTCGGCGCCGCCGTCGGCGAAGCCGTCCGCAGCGCCGGCACCCTGACCCCCGAGGACCTCCCGTACCTCAAGCGCCCCAGCGGCTGGGACCCCGTCAGCCGCACCTGGCGCGACGACGCCTACGACATCCCCGAACTCCCCCACGGCGAACCCGTCCAGTGGCTCTGGCTGCTCCACGACGACAGCGCCCCCGAGCCCGACGCCCTCACCGAACTGCTCCGCGTCGCCGACGAGAACCCCGACGCCGCCGTCGTCGGCCCCAAGCTGCGCGGCTGGTACGACAAGAAGCAGCTCCTCGAAGCCGGCCTCACCATCGCCCGCAGCGGCCGCCGCTGGACCGGACTCGACCGCCGCGAACAGGACCAGGGCCAGCACGACCAGATCCGCCCCGTCCTCTCCGTCTCCACCGCCGGCATGCTCGTACGCCGCGACGTGTACGAAGCCCTCGGCGGCTTCGACCGCCGCCTGCCGCTCATGCGCGACGACGTGGACCTCTGCTGGCGCGCCCAGAGCGCCGGCCACACCGTCCTCGTCGCCCCCGACGCCGTCCTGCGCCACGCCGAGGCCGCCGCCCGCGAGCGCCGCACCGTCGACTGCGCCGGACGTACGAGCTCCAGCCCGCACCGCGTCGACAAGGCCGGCGCCGTCTACACGGTCCTCGCCAACAGCTCCGGCCGAGCCCTGCCGTACGTCCTGCTCCGCCTGCTCGTCGGCACCGTGCTCCGCACCCTCGCCTACCTCGTCGGCAAGGCCCCCGGCCAGGCCGTCGACGAGATCACCGGCCTCCTCGCCACCCTGCTGCGCCCCGGCCGGATCCTCGGCGCCCGCCGCAGACGCGGCCGCCCCGCCGTCCCCGCCAAGGAACTGCGCCCCCTGTTCCCGCCCCCGGGCGCGAGCGTGCGGGCCAACGCCGAACAGCTCGCCGGCTACTTCGGCGCCGACCGCGAAACCGACACGGCCGCCGTCGGCCGGCACGGCGGAGCCGTCGAATCCGGTCCCGGCGGCGACGACGCCGACTACCTCGAGATCGAACAGTTCGCGCGCCTCAAGCGGATCGCCCGCAACCCCGCGCCCGTCCTCTTCGCCCTCCTCCTGCTCGTGTCCGTCATCGCCTGCCGCGCCCTGCTCGGCGGCGGCTCCCTCATGGGCGGCGCCCTGCTGCCCGCCCCCGACAGCGGACTCGCCCTCTGGCGCGCCTACACCGACGACTGGCAGCCCGTCGCCGTCGGCTCCACCGCCGGAGCGCCCCCCTACCTCGCGGTCCTCGGCGCCCTCGCCACCGTGCTGTTCGGCTCCACCAGCGCCGCGCTGACCCTGCTGCTCGTCTGCTCGGTCCCGCTCGCCGGGCTCACCGCGTACTTCGCCTCCCGGCCGCTCGTCGAATCCCGGCTGCTACGCGCCTGGGCCGCCGTCGCCTACGCCTTCCTGCCAGCCGTCACCGGCGCCCTCGCCGGCGGCCGCCTCGGCACCGCCGTCCTCGCGATCGTGCTCCCGCTCATCGCCCGCTCGGCCGTCGCCGCCTTCGGCTTCGGCGGAGCCGAAGGCGAACGGTCCGGCTGGCGCCCGGTGTGGACGTACACCCTCCTGCTGACCCTGGCCACCGCCTTCACCCCCGTCGTCTGGCCGCTCGCCGCCGTCCTCGGCACCGCCGCCCTGGTACTGCGCCGCGCCGAGTGGAAGGCGTACGGCCTGCGGCTGCTCGCCACGCTCGCCGTCCCGCTCCTCGTGCTCGCCCCCTGGTCGCTGAGCCTGCTCACGCACCCCGGACGGCTCCTGCACGAGGCCGGCCTGCCCTTCGGATCCGGCTCGGCCACCGCCCTGGACCTGCTCGGCATCAGCCCCGGCGGCCCCCGGACCGCCGGCGGACTGCTGCTCATCGGCGTCGTGCTCGCCGCCCTGGCCGCCCTGCTGCGCTCCGAGCGGCAGTTCGCCGTCCGCACCGCCTGGGCCGCCGCCCTCGCCGCGCTGCTGCTGGCCGTCGTGGTCAACCGCACCGGCTGGGCCGGGCCCGCCACCCTCGTCTACGGACTGGCCCTCCTCGCCGCCGCCGTGGTCGGCGCCGACGGCGCCAAGGAGCGGGTCGCCGCCAGCAGCTTCGGCTGGCGCCAGCCGCTCGCCGCGCTGATCGCGCTCGCCGCGGCCGCCGGTCCGCTGCTCGGCGCGGCCGGCTGGATGATCAGCGGCGCCGACGGCCCACTGGAGCGGCGCGACCCGGTCCAGGTCCCCGCGTTCGTCGCGGAGGAGAGCGGCACCCGCGACCAGGCCCGCACCCTCGTCCTGGGCGGCACCTCGCCGGCCACGGTTTCCTACACCCTGGTCCGCGGCTCCGGCGGCCGCCTCGGCGACGCCGAACTCGCCGCCGCCGCCGGCAGCAGCCCCCGGCTCGACAAGGTCGTCTCCAGCCTCGTCGCCGGCTCCGGCGCCGACCAGAGCGACCAGCTCAGCGGGTTCGCGATCCGCTACATCCTGGTCCGCGACGGGGCCCCGCAGCAGATGCGCAAGGTCCTCGACGCCACCCTGGGGCTCAGCCGCCTCAGCCAGCTCGACGGCAGCGCGCTGTGGCGGGTCGACCGCCAGGTCGCCCGCGCCACCATCGTCTCCGGCAAGCCGGGCGAAGCCCCCATCCCCGTCGCCTCCGGCCCCGTCGAGGTCCACACCAAGATCCCGGCGGGCGAGGCGGGCGGCGCCGGCCGGGTGCTGCGCATCGCCGACCGGGCGGCCCCCGGCTGGGAGGCCACCCTCGACGGCAAGCCCCTCAAGCCGAAGACGCTCGACGGCTGGGCCCAGGGCTTCGAACTGCCCGCCGCGGGCGGCCGCCTCGACCTCGTCCACCAGGACGCGCTGACCCGGACCGCCTGGCACTGGGCACAGGGCCTGCTCGCGCTCGTCCTGCTCGTGATGGCCCTGCCGGGCCGCCGGGCACGCCTCGACGACGACCTGCCGGAGGAGGAGGAGGAGACCGCCGAGCGCTCCGCCGCGGGCGAGGCCGGAGAGGGCCGCCGGGCCCGCCGGCTGCGCGCGGAGGCGCAGTCCGCGGACGCCGCGACGGCCACCGCCGAGGAGCCCCCGGGCGCGGTCGCCGACCCGTACGCGCAGATCCCGGCGCAGCCGGTGTACGGCGAGGACGCGTACACGTACCAGGCGTACGGCGACCAGGGCTACGCATATGAGCAGCAGCCCCAGCAGCCCCAGCAGCCGTACGTGCCGGCGCCCGCGCAGGCTCCGGGGTACGAGCAGTACCCGTACCCGCAGCAGGGCCACGAGGCCCAGCCGGCGTACCCGCAGCAGCCGCCCCAGCAGCAGCCGTACCCCTACCCGCCGTACGAGCAGCCGTACGACACCTACGGACAGCACGAGCCGCGTCCCGACGGGAGCCCCCAGCAGTGAAGCAGCGCGCACCCCTGACGCTGGCGGCGGTGGCCGCGGCCCTGGCGGCCGTCACCGGCGTCGGGTACCTCACCGCCCCCGCCGCCCCGGCCGCCGAGGCCAAGACGGCGGCCGCGGCCCGGATGCCGGTGGAGCGGTCCGCGCTCGTCTGCCCGGCGCCCAGCTCCTCGGACATCGCGGAGACCACGTACACGGCGATCACCCCCGGCGCCGCCGGGGGTGGCAAGGGCGCGGCCCGGCTCCTCGGCGCGACCAAGGAGGCCAAGCCGGTGCTGGAGCTCAAGGAGCGCGGCAAGCCGGCCGGAGCCACCGCCTCCGGCGCGGAGGCGCCCGCGCTGACGGGCGTCGCCGACGGGGTCCTGGCCCCCGGCTGGACCGCACAGCAGACCACGAAGGTCGCGGTCGGCCGGGCGCGCGGCGTCCTCGGCGTCGGCTGCACCACGCCCGGCACCGATTTCTGGTTCCCCGGCGCGAGCACGGCCAAGGGGCGCGAGGACTACGTGCACCTCACCAACCCGGACGACACCGCGGCCGTGATCGACATCAAGATGTTCGGCCCCGACGGGGCGGTGAAGTCCGACGGCGGCACCGGCGAGAACATCCGGATCGACCCCAAGTCCACCAAGGCCGTCTCACTGGCCTCGCTGGCCCCCGGAACGCAGCTCCCGGACGTCACCGCCCATGTGACGACCCGTGCGGGCCGGGTCGGCGCCTCCGTGCAGGTCGGCGAGGAGGGGGTGGGCTCGGACTGGCTGCCTGCCTCCGCCGACCCGGCGGGCTCACTGGTCCTGCCCGGGATCCCGGCGGACGCCACCTCCGTACGGCTGGTGGCCTTCGCGCCGGGCGAGGAGGACGCGGACCTCACCCTCAAGCTGGCCGGGCCGAACGGCTCGATCAGCCCGGCCGGCAACGAACAGCTGCACCTCAAGGGCGGGATGACCGCGAGCGTCGACCTCAAGGACGTGACCCGCGGCGAGGCGGGCGCGCTGGTGCTGGCCCCGGCGAACGGCAAGAAGGCCGTACCGGTGGTGGCCGCCGTACGCGTGGTCCGCGGCAGCGGCGCCAAGCAGGAGCTGGGCTTCGTCCCGGCGACCGCTGCGGTGGGCACGCGGGCCACGGTCGCCGACAACCGGGCCGACGAGAACGCGACGGTGCTCTCGCTGACGGCGGCGGGCGGCACGGACGCGAAGGTCAAGGTGACGGCGTCGGCGGGCACGGAGGCGGGGGAGCCGGCCTCGAAGGAGGTCACGGTCAAGGCGGGCACGACGCAGGCGGTGACGCTGGCCCCGGCGGGCGCCAAGGGCGCGTACGCGCTGACGGTCGAGACTGTCTCCGGCGGGCCCGTGTACGCGGCCCGGACGCTGACGCTGCCGCACGAGGGGATCCCGATGTTCACGATCCAGCCGCTGTCGGACGACCACGCGATGGTCTCGGTCCCCAAGGCCACCCAGGACCTCACGGTCCTGACCGACTAGGGCGCCGTACGGGCGGCCGGGACGGTCCGGGGCCCCGGGCCCCGGGGCCCGGCCGCCGGTCCGGCCGTACGGCCGCCCGTCAGTCCTGCCCGTACCGCGGGTCCACCGTCTCCGGGGACAGCCCCAGCAGTTCGGCCACCTGCTCCACCACGATCTCGTGCACCAGCAGCGCCCGCTCGTCCCGGCTCTTCGTCCGGATCTCCACCGGCCGCCGGAACACCATGACCCGCGCCGGCCGCCCCGCTCCGTCCGACTCCGCCAGCGCCCCGAGCGGCACCGCCTCGTCGTTCCAGCCGGTCTCCGGACCGCCCGGCGGCCCCGGCACGTCGGCGACCACGAACTCCACCTCCGCCAGCTGCGGGAACCGCCGCTCCAGCCGCTCGACCGAGTCCCGTACGAGGTCGCCGAACAGCTCCGCCCGGCTCGCCGACAACGGCACCTGCGGCGGGGCCAGCGGCCCCCGCATCCCCCGCCCGTGCCGGTCGCGGCGGCGCGGCCGCGGTTCGGCGGGAGGCTCGGCGGGGCGGGGCGGGCCGGGGGGCAGGGGGCTGTCGGTCACCCCCGCAGCGTAGCCCTCGCGGCCCCTCCCACCCGGGCGTTTCCGGACCCGCCGCGCCCCTCCGCGGGCACGACACGGGGGAGCGCGCTGGGGGAGAGTCGTCGCGGCCCGGTCAAGAGTGCGGTACCGTCCAACGTCGTGAGCCTTGTACGTCGCTGTTCGCGCACCGCGTGCGGCCGCCCTGCCGTCGCGACACTGACGTACGTCTACGCCGATTCGACCGCAGTCCTCGGCCCGCTCGCCACCTACGCGGAACCCCACTGTTACGACCTGTGCGCCGAGCACTCCGAGCGCCTGACAGCCCCGCGGGGCTGGGACGTCGTGCGCCTGACCGACGGCTCCGCGCCCTCCCGCCCCAGCGGTGACGACCTCGAAGCCCTCGCCAACGCCGTCCGTGAAGCGGCCCGTCCGCACGACCGCGCGGCGCAGGCCGGCGGATCCGGTCCGGGCAGCGGCGGCAACGGCACCGGGGAGACGCGCCGCGGACACCTGCGCGTCCTGCGTTCGCCCGACTCCTGACATCACATGGTCTGAGAAGCCGCTCTCCGTGCAGGTAGGTTTGCTCCACCGCACAGCACTTCAGGAGGGCAGGCAGTGGCCGCAGATCTTTCGAACATCGTCAAGGCGTACGACGTACGTGGTGTCGTACCCGACGAGTGGGACGAGTCGCTGGCCGAACTGTTCGGGGCCGCCTTCGTCGAGGTCACCGGTGCCACCGCGATCGTCGTCGGCCACGACATGCGACCCTCCTCTCCCGCCCTGTCCGGGGCCTTCGCGCGCGGCGCCGCCGCCCGCGGCGTGGACGTCACCCTGATCGGACTCTGCTCCACCGACCAGCTGTACTACGCCTCCGGCACGCTGGACCTGCCCGGCGCGATGTTCACGGCCTCGCACAACCCGGCCCGCTACAACGGCATCAAGCTCTGCCGGGCCGGCGCCGCCCCCGTCGGCCAGGACTCCGGCCTCTCCACCATCCGCGAGCTCGTCGAGCAGTGGTCCGAGCAGGGCGCCCCGGCCGTCGCCGAAGGCACCGCCCCCGGCACGATCACCGAGCAGGACACCCTCGCCGGCTACGCAGAGCACCTCAAGGGCCTGGTCGACCTCGGCGCCATCCGCCCGCTCAAGGTCGTCGTCGACGCGGGCAACGGCATGGGCGGCCACACCGTCCCGACCGTGTTCGAGGGCCTGCCGCTGGAGCTCGTCCCGATGTACTTCGAGCTCGACGGCACCTTCCCGAACCACGAGGCCAACCCCCTCGACCCGAAGAACATCGTCGACCTCCAGGCCCGCGTGCGGGCCGAGGGCGCCGACCTCGGCCTCGCCTTCGACGGCGACGCCGACCGCTGCTTCGTCGTCGACGAGCGCGGCGAGGGCGTCTCCCCGTCCGCCGTCACCGCCCTGGTCGCGGCCCGTGAACTGGCCCGCAACGGCGGCACCGGCACGGTGATCCACAACCTGATCACCTCCTGGTCGGTCCCCGAGGTCGTCCGCGAGCACGGCGGCACCCCCGTCCGCACCCGCGTCGGCCACTCCTTCATCAAGGAGCAGATGGCCACGTCCGGCGCCATCTTCGGCGGCGAGCACTCGGCGCACTACTACTTCAAGGACTTCTGGAACGCGGACACCGGCATGCTCGCCGCGCTCCACGTCCTCGCGGCCCTCGGCGGCCAGGAAGGCCCGCTCTCCGAGCTGGTCTCCTCGTACGACCGCTACGCGGGCTCCGGCGAGATCAACTCCACCGTCGCCGACCAGGCCGGCCGGCTCGCCGCCGTCAAGGCCGCGTACGGCTCCGCCGAGGGGATCACCCTCGACGAGCTCGACGGCCTGACCGCCACCTCCGCCGACTGGTGGTTCAACCTGCGCGCCTCCAACACCGAGCCGCTGCTGCGCCTCAACGTCGAGGCCCGCGACCCCGAGACCCTCGCCAAGGTCCGCGACGAGGTCCTCGCCCTCGTCCGGGCATAAAGCCCGTGTCACGGCCGGGCCGCGCGAGGTGCGGCCCGGCGGTACGCTGACCTCGCCCAATCCGCATGTTCGAAGGGAACCGCCCCATGCCGCTCGAAGCCGGCCTTCTGGAGATCCTCGCCTGCCCCGCCTGCCACTCGCCCCTCGAGGACAAGTCGGCGGACGAAGCGGCTCCCGAGCTGATCTGCACCGGCCAGGACTGCGGCCTCGCCTACCCGGTCCGCGACGGCATCCCGGTCCTCCTCGTCGACGAGGCCCGCCGCCCCGCCTGAGGCCGCGACCCCGGGCCGCGAGCCCCGGGACGCACAGGCATCAAGGGGCGCCCGTCGCAGCGCCGGGCGCCCGAGCAACCGAGTCGCCCGCCCTTCTGAATCAGCCGGAGGCCGCAATGCTCGACGAGTCGCTCCTCGACGCACCGGACGAGCTCGCCCGCGCCGACCGCCGCGGTCTGCTCCGCGGCGCCGCCGAGGCCGGAGCCAGAGTCCGTACCGCGGCCCGGCACGCGACCGACGCCGGCCTCGCCGACCTGCGCCCCGACGGCCGGCCCCGAGCCGTCCTCATCGCCGGGTCCGGCACCGCCGCCACCGGCGTCGCCGACCTGCTCGGCGCCCTCGCCGGAGCCTCCGCACCGGTCACCCGCCTGCACCCCACCGGTGTCGCCCACGCTGCCGGCGCCCTGCGCTGGGCGCTGCCCGGCTGGGCCGGCTCCGTCGACCTGCTGCTCCTCGCCACCACCGACGGCACCGAGCCCGGGCTCGGTCTCCTCGCCGAGCAGGCCTACCGGCGGGGCTGCACCGTCGTCGCCGTCGCGCCCGAGCGGTCGCCGCTGAGCGAGGCCGTGGACGGCGCGCACGGGCTCCTCGTACCGATGGCCAAGGCCCCGTACCAGGAGTACGACGAGTCCGCCGCGGCCGGACCCGGCGCCCTGTGGGCCCTGCTGACCCCGCTGCTCGTGCTCCTCGACAAGGTCGGGCTGATCGCCGCCGCCCCCGAGGCCCTGCAGGGCGTCGCCGACCGGCTCGACCGCACCGCCGAGCGCTGCGGGCCGGCCATCGCCACGTACTCCAACCCGGCCAAGACCCTCGCAGCCGAGCTCGCCGACTCCCTCCCGCTCATCTGGAGCGAGGGCGCGGGCGCCGGACCGGCCGGCCGCCGCTTCGCCGCCACCCTCGCCGAGCTCGCCGGCCGCCCCGCACTGGCCGCCGAGCTGCCCGAGGCACTGCCCGCCCACGGGGTCCTGCTCGCCGGCTCCTTCGCGGCCGGCGCCGACCCCGAAGACTTCTTCCGTGACCGGGTGGAGGAGCCCCAGGCCCTCCGTGCCCGCATCGTCCTGCTGCGCGACCGGCCCACGGGCGGCCTCACCGCCGCCCCGGCCGCGCGCGAGCTCGCCCTCAGCCACGACACGGCCATCAGCGAGCTCGAACCGGAGGAGGGCGGCGAACTGGAACAGCTCGCCGAACTCCTCGCCGTCACGGACTTCGCCACCGCCTACCTGGCGCTGGCGACCAGGGGACACGGCTGAGCACACCACCGTGCCGGCCCTTCATCCAGGAAGACGGACGAAGATGGACCGCCTGACGAATACGATCCGCCCCTACGCCTGGGGATCGACCACCGCGATCCCCGGGCTCCTCGGAGTCGAACCCACCGGGGAGCCCCAGGCCGAGATGTGGATGGGCGCCCACCCCGGCGCCCCCTCCCGCCTCGACCGCGGCGCCGGCGTGACCACCCTCGCGGACGTCATCGCCGCCGACCCCGAGCGCGAGCTCGGCGCGGCCGCCGTCACCAAGTTCGGCCCCCGGCTGCCCTTCCTCCTCAAACTCCTCGCGGCCGGCGCCCCGCTCTCCCTCCAGGTCCACCCCGACCTGGAGCAGGCCGAGGCGGGCTACGCCGACGAGGAGTACCGCGGGATCCCGGCCGACGCGGCCCACCGCAACTACAAGGACCCCAACCACAAGCCCGAGATGATCTGCGCGCTCACCCCCTTCGACGGCCTGTGCGGATTCCGCCCGCCGCTGGAGGCCGCCGAACTCCTCGAAGGCCTCGGGGTGGACTCGCTCAAGCCGTACGCCGACCTGCTGCGGGCCCACCCGGAGGAGGCGGCCCTGCGCGAGATGCTCACCGCCGTACTGACCGCGGACCGCGCCGAGATGGCCCGTACGGTCGCCGAGGCGGGTGCCGCGATCGAGCGCCTCGGGGGCCCGTACGCCCCGTACGCCCCGCTCGTCCACCACTACCCGGGCGACCCGGGCGTGATCGCGGCCATGCTGCTCAACCACGTACGACTCCAGCCCGGCGAGGCGATGTTCCTCGGCGCCGGAGTGCCGCACGCCTACCTCGACGGCCTCGGCGTGGAGCTGCTGGCCAACTCCGACAACGTGCTGCGCGCCGGGCTCACCCCCAAACACGTGGACGTGCCCGAACTCCTGAAGATCGTGCGCTTCGAGCCCGGCGACCCGGCCGTACAGCGCCCCGAGGGCAACGGCGAGGAGGTCTACGAGAGTCCCGTCGACGAATTCAGGCTCTCCCGCTTCGCCCTGGCTCCCGGCGCGGCCCCCCACCTCCTCCCGGACGCCGCCCCGCAGATCCTGCTCTGTACGGCGGGCCGCCCGAAAGCCGGGGAACTGACACTGTCCCCTGGGGAGTCGGTCTTCGTCCCGGTCGGCGAAAGGGTCGAACTGTCCGGTATCGGCACCATTTTCCGGGCCACCGTGTCGGTGTGAACGTGGCGTCCGCCGCCACGACTGCAACAATGTGCCGCCGTAGCGCGGCGCCCCGGGCAGGGGCGCCGTACCGAGGAAGGGACTCCGGAAACCCATGAGCGCGTCGGGCGGTACCAGGGCGATCGTGGCGGCACTCGCCGCCAACCTCGCCATCGCTGTAGCCAAGTTCGTGGCCTTCGTCTTCAGCGGCTCGTCGTCGATGCTCGCGGAAAGCGTCCACTCGCTGGCCGACTCCGGGAACCAGGGGCTGCTGCTGCTGGGCGGGAAGAAGGCCCAGCGCGAGGCGACGCCGCAACACCCCTTCGGGTACGGGCGCGAACGCTACATCTACGCCTTCCTCGTCTCCATCGTGCTCTTCACCGTCGGTGGCATGTTCGCCATCTACGAGGGCGTCGAGAAGGTCCAGCACCCGCACCCCATCGAGGACTGGTACTGGCCGATCGGCGTGCTCCTCTTCGCGATCGTCGCCGAGGGCTTCTCCTTCAAGACGGCGATCAAGGAGTCGAACGAGATCCGCGGCGCCCTCTCCTGGAGCCAGTTCATCAGGCGCGCCAAGGCCCCCGAGCTGCCGGTGGTCCTGCTGGAGGACTTCGGCGCGCTCGTCGGCCTGGTCCTCGCCCTCGGCGGCGTCGGCCTCGCGCTCGCGACCGGCGACGGCGTCTGGGACGGCATCGGAACCCTCTGCATCGGCATCCTGCTGATCCTCATCGCGATCGTGCTGGCCGCCGAGACCAAGTCCCTGCTGCTCGGTGAGGCCGCCGGCACGGAGGACGTCGAGAAGATCAAGGCCGCGCTCGTCGACGGAGACGTGGTCACCCGCGTCATCCACATGCGCACTCTGCACCTGGGCCCCGAGGAGCTCCTGGTCGCCGCGAAGATCGCCGTCGAGGGCGATGACACGGCGACCCAGGTGGCGGACGCGATCAACGCCGCCGAAGCCCGGATCCGCGAGGCGGTCCCGATCGCCCGCGTGATCTACCTGGAGCCGGACATCTACAAGGCGGAAGCCGCCGCGCAGGGCTGAGGCGGTTCCCGCACCACGCACGAAGGCCCCCGCCGCGCGCGGACCGCGCCCGGCGGGGGCCTTCTGCGTACGGGGCCGGCCGGCTACCGGATCTCGCCGAGCAGGTCCAGGACCGCCGGGACGTCCGGGGCCGACTGCAGCCGGTCCCGGAAGTCCGCGTCCATGAGCCGGCGCGACAGCAGCGCGAGGATCCGCAGGTGCTCGTCGCCGGCGGCGGCCTCCGGCACCGAGATCATGAAGACCAGCCGGGCCTTCGTCCCGTCCGGCGAGCCCCACTCGATGCCCGCGCCGGAGCGGGCGAAGCCCACCGTCGGCCGGGACACCGCGTCCGTCTTGGCGTGCGGGATCGCGATGGACTCGCCGAGACCCGTCGTGCCCTGGGCCTCGCGGGCCAGGGCGGCCCGTACGAGCTCGTCCACGTCCCGTACGTTGCCGGTCGCGGCCAGCATCGCGGCCATCTCGCGGATGGCCGCCTCCTTGGAGTCCGAGGCCAGCTCGGTCTTCACGGTCCGCGCGGTCAGATATCCGGACAACACCTCGGGCGCACCGGCCGCAGCGGATGCGGTTCCCCTTCCCGCACCCGCACCCGCACCCGCACCCGCACCGACCCCCGCGAGCACGGGCTCGGGGGCGCGGACGGCCACGGGCACCACGGCGGCGACCCGGCCCCGGCGCGCCTTGAGGTCGATGAGCGCGTTGGTGGTCAGCGCCGTGACCACGGTCCCGGCCGCGATGGCGATCAGGAACCCGGCCCAGCCGCTGACGGCGCCCAGCGCGGCCACGACCGGACCGCCGTGCGGCACGTGGTCGCCCACGCCCGCCACACCGGCGATCGCACCGGCCACCGCACCACCGAGCATGTTCGCCGGGATGACGATCGCCGGCCGCGCCGCCGCGAACGGGATCGCGCCCTCCGAGATGCCGAACATCCCCATGAAGAGCGCCGCCATGCCGGTCTCGCGCTCCTGGTCGGAGTACAGCCTGCGGCGCAGCAGTGTCGCCAGGCCCTGACCCAGCGGCATGACCGGGATGGCCGCCGCGCACATGCCCATGACCGCGTAGTTCCCGGACGCGATGAGTCCCGTACCGAAGAGGAACGCCGTCTTGTTGACCGGACCGCCCATGTCGAAGGCGATCATCAGACCGAGGATCGCGCCGAGCAGGATCGCGCTGGTGCCGGTCATGCCGGACAGCAGGCTCGTCAGGTTCTCGAACACCCGGGAGATCGGCTTGCCGATGACGTAGATGAAGAACAGGCCCAGCGCCGTCGTCGCGACGATCGGGATCACGATGATCGGCATGATCGGCTGCACGACCTTGGGGACCTCTACCTTCTTGATCCACAGGACCAGACAGCCGGCCAGGAAGCCCGTCACGATGGCGCCGATGAAGCCCGCGCCCGCCTTCGAGCCGTACAACGCCCCGGTGTTCGCGATGAAGCCGCCGATCATGCCGGGCACGAGGGCCGGCCGGTCGCCGATGGCGTACGCGATGTAGCCGGACAGGATCGGGATCATCAGCTGGAAACCGATGCCGCCGATGGCGTTCACATGGGCCCAGAAGGTGCCCTCGGGGATGACGTAGCCCTCGGGCGTCGCGTGCCCGCCGAGGGCCAGCGAGATGGCGATCAGCAGACCGCCGACCACCACGAACGGGATCATGTACGAGACGCCGTTCATCAGCGCCTTGTACGCGATGCTGCGCTCCTTGCCGCCACCGCCACCCGCACCGCCGCCCGGAGCCGCCGCGCTCCCGGTCTGCACCGGCGCGCTCCGCACGCGCTCGATCAGCTCCTACGGCCGGTGGACGCCGTCGGCGACTCCGGTGGACAGCACCCGCTTCCCGGCGAACCGCTCGCGGTCGACTTCCTTGTCGGCGGCGATGATGATGCCGTCCGCCTCCCTGACATCGTTGTCAGTGAGCACGTTCTCGGCCCCGATCGAGCCCTGCGTCTCCACCTTCATGTCGATGCCCAGTCGGGCGGCGGCCTGCTGGAGCTTCTCCGCGGCCATGTACGTGTGCGCGATCCCGGTGGGGCACGCGGTCACGGCGAGCAGCCTCAGGCGCCCGCCCCCGTTCGCGGTCCCGCCACCGGGAGAGTCGGCCGGAGTGGTCACTTGCAATCTCCTTCACGCGCGTACGAACGATCCTCCGGAAAATCGTCCAACATGTAAGGGTCCGATCAAAAGTCCAAAAGGCCTGAATACGCCCCGCCGGGCGGCCCCTTCGGACGGCGACTTCTTCCCCGGCCCACTGGGGCGCGCTCGGCCGATCGGTGTAGATTCGTCATCAGTGTCAGGCGTCGCTGCTGATGGCGGTCGGGCGGTCTCCGCGACCGGCCGAGGGGAGAGAGGACCCCCGACGGACTGAGTGCCCGGTGCACCGCCCGCACAGGCGATGCGCGGCTCAGCCGTACCCACCCTCTCGACCCATGAGGAGAGCAGCACCCATGGACTTCAAGGTCGCCGACCTTTCCCTCGCCGCCTTCGGCCGCAAGGAGATCACCCTCGCCGAGCACGAGATGCCCGGCCTGATGTCGATCCGCCGCGAGTACGCCGCGACCCAGCCGCTGGCCGGCGCCCGCATCACCGGCTCGCTGCACATGACCGTGCAGACCGCCGTCCTGATCGAGACCCTCGTCGCCCTCGGCGCCGACGTCCGCTGGGCCTCCTGCAACATCTTCTCCACCCAGGACCACGCGGCCGCCGCCATCGCGGTCGGCCCGAACGGCACCCCGGAGAACCCGCAGGGCATCCCCGTCTTCGCCTGGAAGGGCGAGACGCTGGAGGAGTACTGGTGGTGCACGGAGCAGGCGCTGACCTGGCCGAACACCCCCACCGGCGGCCCGAACATGATCCTCGACGACGGTGGCGACGCCACCCTCCTCGTCCACAAGGGCGTCGAGTTCGAGAAGGCCGGATCCGCCCCGGACCCGTCCACCGCGGACTCCGAGGAGTACGGCCACATCCTCACCCTGCTGAACCGCACCCTCGGCGAGACCCCGCAGAAGTGGACGCAGCTGGCGTCCGAGATCCGCGGCGTCACCGAGGAGACCACCACCGGTGTCCACCGCCTGTACGAGATGATGGCCGAGGGCACCCTGCTCTTCCCGGCGATCAACGTCAACGACGCGGTCACCAAGTCGAAGTTCGACAACAAGTACGGCTGCCGCCACTCCCTGATCGACGGCATCAACCGCGCCACCGACGTCCTCATCGGCGGCAAGGTCGCCGTCGTCTTCGGCTACGGCGACGTCGGCAAGGGCTGTGCCGAGTCGCTCCGCGGCCAGGGCGCCCGCGTCATCGTCACCGAGATCGACCCGATCTGCGCGCTCCAGGCGGCCATGGACGGCTTCCAGGTCGCGACGCTGGACGACGTCGTCGAGACGGCCGACATCTTCATCACGACCACGGGCAACAAGGACATCATCATGGCCGCGGACATGGCCAAGATGAAGCACCAGGCGATCGTGGGCAACATCGGCCACTTCGACAACGAGATCGACATGGCCGGCCTGGCCAAGGTCGAGGGCATCGTCAAGGACGAGGTCAAGCCGCAGGTCCACACCTGGAAGTTCCCCGACGGCAAGGTCCTGATCGTCCTCTCCGAGGGCCGTCTGCTGAACCTGGGCAACGCGACCGGCCACCCGTCGTTCGTGATGTCGAACTCCTTCGCGGACCAGACCCTGGCCCAGATCGAGCTCTTCACCAAGCCCTCGGAGTACCCGACCGACGTCTACGTGCTGCCCAAGCACCTCGACGAGAAGGTCGCCCGCCTCCACCTGGACGCCCTCGGCGTCAAGCTCACGACGCTCCGCAAGGAGCAGGCCGACTACATCGGCGTCAAGGTCGAGGGCCCGTACAAGCCGGACCACTACCGCTACTGATCCCGCACCGGTCCCCGCGGATCCGCAGCACCGAGCAGGCCCCCGGCACGTACGCCGGGGGCCTGCCCCATGAGCACGACCCGTACGACCCGTACGACCCGGTACGACGCACGCAAGGACGGCACCCCATGCCCCGCGGCCGCTACTCGCTCCACGACCCGCACGACCACACGCCCCTCGGCGAGGAGCACTTCCACTGCGCGCCCGGCCCCTCCGGCTGGCGCTACGTCTCCCAGCTCACCGGCCCGGACGGCGACCACCGCGGCTCGGTCGACCTCGCGATCGACGAGCTCGGCCGCCCCATCCGCCTCGAAGCCAACGCTTCGAGCTGGCAGGTCCGCGGCGCCGCCATCGACGGGGTCACCTGGGTGCGCTCCGACCCCGCCGGGATTGAGGCCACCGAGGGCAACGTCCCCGCCGCGGGCTTCACCGGCACCTCGCCGGCCTTCCTCGTCGCGACGGCCCGCCTGCTGCGGCTGACCCCCGGCGCCCCCGCGACCCGGGTCCGGCTCGTCGCGCTCACCGACCCGGTGCTGGCGCCCCGTACGGTCGACCAGGCCTGGGCGCTGCGGGGCCGCGCCGGGCACGCGACGGACAGCGGACCGCTCGTGGTGGACGAGTACCAGGTCACCGCCCTGGACACGGGCGAGGTCCACACGGTCCACATCGCGGGGGACGTGGTCCTCGCGGCCCCGGGCATCGAGCTGGAGCACCTGGAGACCCCGCCCTCGACGTTCGAGGACCAGCAGGCCTGAGGGGTGTCCGCACCCCCTGGCCGCTCAGGCGGGCGGAACGAACCCGGTCCGGCGTACCGGCTCGACCGGCGCGGCGGGCACTGCCGGAGCGGCATGGGCGGTCGGCGGGACGACGGCGGCCGCGGGCACGACGGGCATCACCGGCATGACGGGCGGGACGTACGCGGCGGGCGTGACGGGCGCGACGGGCGCGACGGGCGTGACGGGCGTGACGGGCGTGACGGGCGTGACGGGCGTGACGGGCGTGACGGGCGTGACGGGCCGAGCGTACGCAGGCGCGCCCTGACCGAAGGCGCGGGCCGCATCCCGGGACTGCCGCTCGTGCACCACCGCCATCAGGAACGCGGGAGCCGGCACCCCCACCGGCGGCGGAGTTCCCGTACGCGCCACCAGATCATCGGCGAGCCGCACCGCCATCGCGGCGCCCACCTGCGGGTCCAGCTGGTTCATCCGCGTCAGGTACTGCCGTATCGCCAGCCACAGCCCGTCCGGTACGGCCGACAGGTCCAGCCCCGAGAACCGCCCGGCCAGCCACGGCGGCGGAGGCGGCACCGGCATCGCCCGCGCCCCCGGCACCCGCTCCCGTACGACCAGCGCCCCCGCGAACACGTCCCCCAGCCGCCGGCCCCGCGCGGAGACCAGCGAGGCGATGCAGGCGATGGCACCGAAGGTGGCCAGCAGTTCCACGACCCCCATCGCCCCGCGCACCAGCGCGTGCCGGAACCGGATCGGCCCCCCGTCGTCGCGTACGACGCGCAGCCCGCAGGCGAGCTTGCCGAGCGAGCGCCCGTGGGACAGCGTCTCCACCGCGATCGGTATGCCGACCAGCACCAGGAGGAAGCTCGCCACCGACACCGCGGCCTGCGCGGCCGGATCCAGCGAGGCGGTCGCGAGGGTCAGCCCGATCGAGATGAGCAGGTACCCGGTGAGGTAGACGAGCAGGTCGAGAAAGATCGCCAGCGCCCGGCTCGGCAGTCTCGCCGGCCGCAACCCCAGGACGACCGCGTCCCCCGTCACCAGATCGCTCACCCTGCACACCTTTCCCGTGACCGGACCCGCCCCTTGGTTCATCCAGTCTGCCAAGCTGACCACGGTAGAAGTAAGCGGTAGCAGGCAGGTCCTGGGGCAGGGGAGCGGTAACCGGATGGATCTCGACGTCTTCGTGACGGCCCACCGGGCGGAATGGGACCGCCTGGAACAGCTCCTCGGCCGCGGCCGCCGGCTGACCGGCGCCGAGGCGGACGAGCTCGTCGCGCTCTACCAGCGGGCCTCCACGCACCTCTCGCTGATCCAGTCCAGCACCCCGGACCCGATGCTCACGGGCCGCCTGACGCAGCTCGTCGCCCGTGCCCGTGCCACCGTGACGGGTGCCCGCAAGGCCGGCTGGCGCGACGCGGCCCGCTTCTTCACCGAGGGCTTCCCGGCCGCCGTCTACCGCAGCCGCCGCTGGTGGATACCGACGGCGCTGATCTCCACGGCGGTCGGCGTCCTGCTCGGATGGTGGATAGCCACGCATCCCGAGGTCCAGGGCGCCATCGCGGCCCCCGAGGACCTGAAGGCGCTCACGAAGCCGGGCGGCGGGTACGAGGCGTACTACTCCAGCAACCCGGCGGGTTCCTTCGCCGCCCAGGTCTGGACGAACAACGCCCAGGCGGCCGCGGTCTGCCTGGTCCTGGGGGCGTTCCTGGGGATACCGGTGCTCTGGATCCTCTTCGTGAACATGCTCAACCTCGGCACGGGCATCGGCCTGATGGCCTCGGCCGGCCGCCTCGACGTCTTCCTCGGCCTGATCCTGCCGCACGGCCTGCTCGAACTGACCGCGGTGTTCGTGGCCGCGGGCACGGGCCTGCGCCTCGGCTGGACGGTCGTCGACCCGGGCCCGCGCACCCGGCGGGCCGCCCTCGCCGAGCAGGGCCGTGCCGCGCTGGGCATGGCGATCGGCCTGGCGGTGGTGCTGTTCGCATCGGGCCTGATCGAGGGCTTCGTGACCCCGTCCGGCCTCCCGACCTGGGCCCGCATCACGATCGGCGTCGCCGCCGAGGCCTGTTCCTGACGTACGTCTACGTCCTCGGCGGCCGGGCCGCGCGCGCCGGCGAGGTGGGGGATGTGGAAGCCGCGGACCAGACGGCCACGCTGCCCACGGCGGCCTGATGTGCGTCGGACCCCGTTCAGCTGCTAGTCTCCTCGTCGTCCCGCAGCGACTGTTGACACCGTCGCGGTGGGGAGGTAGATTCGAACGGTTGCCTCGAACTGGACAAGTTCGGCAGCGATGGTTTAAAGTCTCTCTCGCCCCCAACAGGAATTGAATTCCCGTGGGGCACAATCGACTCCTCATTCAGGAATCCGAAGCCGGGAAATCCGGTGGAAAACTTCTGATAGAGTCGGAACCGCCGGAAAGGGAAAGCGCGAGAGCGAAGACCCCGGAAAGCAAGCGGAACTGACTCTGATAGAGTCGGAAACGCAAGAACGAAAGCCCGGAGGAAAGCCCGAGAGGGTGAGTACAAAGGAAGCGTCCGTTCCTTGAGAACTCAACAGCGTGCCAAAAATCAACGCCAAAAGTTG
>NZ_JBHYXN010000078.1:0-19739 GCF_042752335.1 Streptomyces sp. NPDC059355
GGCCGGGCCGGGTCGGCCCGGCCCGGCCCGCGACGGCGGCATGACCGGCATGACCGGCATGGGGCGGATTCTCAGGGGGTGAGGCGGGCGGCCAGGGCGGGCAGGAGGCGGAGGGCGTTGGTGCGGCCGATCTCGGCGCGCTGGGCGTCGGTCCAGCCGTCGAACTCGGCGAATCCGTTGGTGTTCTCGGTGGTGTGGGCGGCCGGCATGAAGGGGTAGTCACTGCCGTAGAGGATGTGGTCCGTGCCCGTGAGGCGGGTCAGGGCGGGGAGCGCGAAGTCGTTGGCGGACATCGCGATGTCGAAGTGGAGACGGCCGAGGGTGCCGATGACGTCCTCCGGGGCGCGGTCCTTCAGGTAGGCGCCGATGGTGGTGCCGTAGGTGAGGCGGCGGGCCAGGAACGGGAGGGTGCCGCCTGCGTGCGAAAGGATCATCCGCAGGTCGGGCAGGCGGTCGAGAACGCCGTTGAAGAGCAGGCTGGCCGCGGTGCGGGTGGTCTCGAAGGTGAACTCGTAGAGGGAGACCGGCAGGTCGAAGGTGGCGAGGTCGCGGCTGGGCGGGGCGGCCGGGTGGACGTGGACGGCCGCGCTGCGCTCGGCGATCTCCGCGAAGAGCGGCTCGAACTCGGGGTCGCCGAGGTAGCGGTGACCGTACGAGGTCAGGACGCCGACGCCGTCCAGGCCGAGCTCGTCGAGCGCGTAGCGGAGCTCCTCGCGCGCGGCGGCCACGTCGGGCAGGGGCAGGATCGCGAAGGCGCCGAAGCGCGTGGGGTACTCGCGGACCAGTTCGGCGAAGTACTCGTTGACGCGGCGGGCCAGCTTCGGGGCGTCCGGGCCGTCGAGGAAGGTGACACCGGGGGCGGTGATGGACAGGACGGAGGCGGCGATGCCGTGGGCGTCCATGACCTCCAGGCTCTGCTCGGGGGTCCACGTCGGGTAGTCCACGCCGGGGATGGCCTTCCGGTCGCCGAGGGCCTCAGCGTAGAAGGGCGGGATGGCGTGGTGGTGGACGTCGATCAGACCGGTGGGTGCGGGCATGCGGAGGCTCCTGGCGTGAGGACGGGTACCGGCGAAGCCTTCGCCGTTCGACGGGCTTCGCGTGGACCATAAGGCCGCGCGGGGCGACTGCCCTCGGTGCGCGGCCTCCGCCTGTCAACTCCGGAGCGTGGCGGTCACCGCGGGGGCGGTCTCCGGACGGCTGCCCGGCACCTTCCACCACAGGAGCCAGGCGCCGGTGGCGAAGATCAGCATGTTGGTGGCGATCAGCCCGGGGTGCCAGGAGGTTCCCAGGTCCGTCAGATGCACCCCCGCGGCGAGGAGTCGCTGGAGGGTGAACCACAGGACGGCGTCGGCGACGACGAGTACGGGCAGGACCCGTTCGGGGCGCCAGCGGGGGCGGGGCAGGGCATGGCCGAGCGCGAAGAGGATCAGGACGACCAGGGTCGGAATGTTGAAAGCGCGGAGGTAGTGCTTCATGAAGTTCCACGGGAGCAGGGTTCCGATCAGCAGCAGCAGGGCGAAGCAGCCGCCGAAGCGGATCAGCCGGGCGCGGGACGGGCTCGAAGGCGACGGCCCGGGGGCGACGGCCGCGGCGGCGGTCGGCGGTACCGCGGAACTGGCGGCCTGCGGCGTTCCGGCCGCCCGCGGTTCGGCCGCGGGCGGGGCGAATACCGGTGCCGGTGCCGGGACCGGAGCCGGAGCCGGAGCCGGTACGAAGGCGGGCTCCGAGGCCGCCGGGGCCGTCATCCTCGGGGTGGACGCCGGCGGCGGAGCCGGGGCATCCACCGGGCCGTCCGCAGGCCCGGGCCGGCTGCCGTGCGCCAGCCGCTCCAGCTCGGCCAGGGCGATCTCCGCCGTGGCCCGCCGGTCCGGATCCTTGGTCAGGAGAGCGGCCAGCAGCGGCGCCAGCGCTCCGGCCCGCAGGGCCGGACGCGGGTCCTGGGTCGCCACCGCGATGCACAGCGCGCTGAACGTCTCGCCGCTGAACGGCGCTTCGCCCTCCACGGCGGTGTAGAGCGTGGCTCCGAGGGCCCACAGGTCGTTGGCCGGGGACGGCGGCCGTCCGAGCAGTTGCTCGGGCGCCATGAAGGCGGGAGTGCCCATCACCATGCCGGTCCGGGTCAACACCGTGGTGGCGTCCGCCATGTGTGCGATGCCGAAGTCGGTGATGATCACCCGGTCGTCCATCAGCAGGACGTTGTCGGGCTTGAGGTCCCGGTGGACGATACCGGCCTCGTGGGCCCTGCGCAGCGCCTTGAGCATCGCCAGAGCCATCCCGGCGGCCTGCGGCACCGGCAGCGGTCCGTTCCGCGTGAGGGCGGTGCCGAGGGAGACCCCGATGACGTACTCCATGACGATCACGGGCGCTCCCCCGTGCTCGACCACGTCGTGCACGGTGATGATCCCCGGGTGGTTGAGGCGGGCGCTGGCGCGGGCCTCACGGAGCACCCGCTGTACGAGATGATCGCGTTCGGCGTCGGAGACGCCCTGCGGGAGCAGGACCTCCTTGACCGCGACCTCACGGCCCAGCGTCTCATCGCGCCCGCGCCAGACCCGGCCCATGCCGCCTTGGCCGATCAGCTCCAGGAGCCGGTACCGACCCCCGATCAATTCCCCGCCCGTAGCGTTCACGGGGATCACCATAGGCCGAGAAGGGGTGGCGCCGAGACAACTGCCGTCACCGCCCAGGCGACTTGGGGCACCGGGAACGGAGGGGGGCACCTTCTCCCCGTGCCGTCGGCCACGGCACGGAGCGGACCGCGCCCGGTCATTCCCACGACCCGCGGGGGCCGTCCGGGTCACAGGGGTTCGCAGGGGTTCGCGGCCGCGCCGCCCTGGACAGGATCGACGCATGTACTCCGTGAAGACCGTCCTGACGGCCACCGCCGCGATGCTCCTCGCCCTCGCCGCTCCGGCCGCCGCACTCCCCGCGGCCCCCACCGCCGCGGCCGACCCCCCTTCGTCCGCCGCCCGCCCCTGCCACGGCGCCCCGACCTGCTACGTCGATGTGACGGTCGCTCAGGTCTGGGTGAGCCCCGAACAGGTCCGGCCCGTGGACGCTCCGGCCACCACCAATCCCGCTGACATCCGAAGCTGGCTGACCACCATGTCCCTGGACGAGCGGCGCGAGGTCGCCGGGGAGACGCAGGCTCTCCATGGCGGCCGCGTGACCGTCGACCGCACCGAGTGGCACGGCGGTCTGCTCTGGGACCACGTATGGGTGCACGACCAGCCCACTCCCAGGGACCAGGCGGGGCTGGGCGCCTACCCCGGCTGGATTCCCGACCGGCAACTGACCTCGGAGCACCGGCGCGCGCCCGGCGGTACGCACGAGGAACGAGTCACCCGCCCCACGGCCCGGGGCTACGCCACCGCCCGGGCCGCCCTGGCCGGCCACGAATCCGGGCAGGCTGGCGAGTACTCGTACAACACCTCCTTCCCGGTGAAAGCCGGCCCGCTGCCCGGAGTCGTCACCGCCTACTCCCCCGGCGGTGGCCCGCTGTTCTTCCGGGCCGGCGACCTGGCGAGGGTGCCGGCCGCACCGAGCGGCGCGGACGTGGTCGCCGCCGCACGCGCCTTCCTGGGTCTGCCCTACCTGTGGTCGGGCACCTCCGGATTCGGCTACGACTGCTCCGGTCTCACCGGCCAGGTCTACTCCGCCCTCGGCGTGACGATCCCCCGGGACGCCCAGCCGCAGTTCGACGCGGGCGGCGGGCAGGTTCCCGCGGGCTCGGCCGCGGGAGTGCGGATCAACGGTACGGAGGACCTCAGGCCCGGCGACATCGTCGCCTTCCGGCCCGCCACGGGCACCGAGGTCACCCACGTCGGCATCTATACGGGGACGAGGGACGGCGAACCCATGATGATCAACTCGCCTCGTACCGGGGACCCCGTCCGGGAGGAGCCCATCGGTTCCACCGGGCGCGTCTACGTGGGCGCCACCCGCTTCCTCACCCGCTGACGCGGCGTAGGGGACTGCCCTGCGGCAAATGGGGCGCCGCGAACCCGTCGATCTCCCAGTTGCCGCCGCCGAGGGACGGACCCCACCCCCCTGGGGTCGCCGGGCGCGGGCTACCGCCGCGCTGTCAGGACATCGGTCCCGATGACATGTGGTTCCTCGTGGACGGGGGCGTCAGGCTCCGATGGCGGGTGCGGGCTTCGCCATCCCGAGCTCGTGCACGTCGATGGCCTCGCGGACGGCGTTCGTGAAGCCGTTCCAGAAATGGGCCTCGTTCTTGGTCGTGACGCCGTTGCCCGTGCCGGCGGTGGCCCTGCGGTTCTCCCCGCCGTCGAAGGTGCCGAACATCGCCCGCCGGAGCTCGGTGGAGATCTCCAGCTGGGCCCCGGCTCCGGTGCGGGTGCGGTTCACGAAGTTCTGGGGGTCATCGCCGTTGATCTCCGAGTCGGCCGCTGCCATGGTCACCTGGACGGACAGATCGGCGTTGTCGCCGCGGAGCACCAGACCGTTCTTGTCGAAGGCCCAGGCCAGGTTGGCCATCAGCCGCCGGTCACGGCCGCCGATGAGGATCTGGTTTTTCGGGCCGCCCTTGGGGCTGAACCCCGCTGTACGAGCCCGGTCACGGGAGCGGGCATGGTGGCACCCGGCCCCTCCTTGTGGGAGTAGCCCGCGATGGCCAGGCACAGTTCGCTCGTGCCCGCTTCGATGCCGCCACCGTGCGGGGCGAGGATCGCCGTGCTGCGGACGGCGATGCTGGACGACCGCAGATTGTCACCGAAGTCGGGCCGGGCACTGCACCGGAAGCGGCGCGTCCAGTCAGTTCCTTCCTTGAAGTCACCGCTGGTGTAGAGATCGGTGTTCGAGGAGAAGCGCTCCGGGACGGGAGAAGCGGTGGTGCCCTCGTCCGCTGCGGCCGTACTGCCGTTTCCGGCCAGGTCGTTGAGCAGGGGCAGGGTGGCGATCGTCGCCGCCGCAGAGGTCAGCACACTGCGCCGACTGGTGAGATTCATGCGGTGATCATTACCGATGTCCCTGCCATGGCGGAAAGTGGACGGGCAGGGTCCGGGCGAGACGCGGCAGCGCCGCACCGGTTGCACACCGGCGCGGCGCTGCGTGGTTCAGCGGTCAGGCGGTCAGGCGGTCAGGGCTTGACGTTCACGCCGGCCCAGGCGGCGTTCACCGCGTTGACTTCGGCGCTGTTCGCGCCGTAGAGGTCGGTGGCCGCCTTCAGAGTGCCCTCGCGGGCACCGTGGTAGTCGGTGGTGGACGTGAAGTACGCGGTCAGCGCCTTGTACCAGATCTGAACCGCCTTGTCGCGGCCGATGCCGGTGACGGTGGAGCCGTCCACGGTCGGGCTGTCGTAGTGCACGCCGTTGATGTCCTTCGCGCCGCTGCCCTCGGCCAGCAGGTAGAAGAAGTGGTTGGCGACGCCGGAGGAGTAGTGCACGTCGAGGTTGCCGACATCGGTGCTCCAGTAGTCGGCCGAGCCGCGGCCGTCCTTGCTCGGCTTGTCCTGGTAGCGCAGCGGCTTGCCGTTGCCGAAGATGTCGATCTTCTCGCCGAGCAGGTAGTCGCCCTGGTCCTGGGCGTTGTTCGCGTTCCACTCCACCGCGGTGCCGAAGATGTCCGAGGTGGCCTCGTTCAGGCCGCCGGACTCGCCGGAATACTGCAGGTTCGCGGTGGCGGAGGTGACGCCGTGGCTGAACTCGTGGCCGGCCACGTCGAGCTGGGTCAGGGCGTGCTGGTTGCTCGCGCCGTCGCCGTAGGTGATGGTGAAGGACTGGTCGTCCCAGAAGGCGTTCTGGTAGGCGTTGCCGTAGTGGACCCGGGAGACCGGAGCCCGTCCGTCGTTCTTGATGCCGTTGCGGTGCAGGACGTTCTTGTAGAAGTCCCAGGTCTGGGCTGCGCCGTACGCGGCGTCGACGGCGGCGGTCTGGTTGTTGGCGGGCAGGCCGGTGCCCCACTTGTTGTCCGCGTCGGTGAAGACGGTGCCCTTGCCGCTGGTCTTGTGCTTGAGGTCCACGGTGCTGGAGCCGCCGCGCACGCTGTCGACCAGGGAGTAACCCGACGACGTCTTGGTGGTGTTGAGGCTGACGGTGCCGCTGTACTGGCTGGCGCCGGTACCGGCCGTGGCGGCCGCCGCACTGCTCGGCGTGGCGGCCACGGAACCGCTCTTGGCGGTGATGCCGTCGGTTATGTCGGTGATCAGCTGGGCCTCGTACAGCTTCCGGCCGGTGTTGGCATCGGTGACGACGCGCAGTCGGCTCGGGGTGACGCCGTCGCGCTGGGTGCCGGTGACGAAGGTCTCGTAGGCGAGGACGGGCTTGCCGTCGGCGGCCCAGATGACCTTGCGCGGGGCTTCGCCGGTGGCGGCACCCGTGGTGTTCGCGGCCTCGGCAGCCTGGACCGCGGCGGAATCGGCGGCGGTCGGGGGCAGCTTCGGGGTGACCGAGGCGACCTTGATGTCGGCCTCGGTGGCCTTGGTGACCGATGTGACGGCACCGTCGGCGCCGCTGTGGACGACGAGGTCGCCGCCGAGGACCGGAAGACCGGCGTAGGTGCGCTCGTAGCGGGTGTGGACCGTGCCGTCTGCGTCCTTGACGACGTCCTTGACGACCAGCTTCTCCTCGCCGTCGAGGCCGAGCGATACGGCGGTTGCCGCAGGGGAGTTGGCTTCGTTGGGCTCCGGGACGGCACCCGCCGACGCGGCGGATGCGCCGGCCGCGAGGAGGCTGCCGGTGAGGACGGCGGCGCCGGACACGAGGGCGAGGCGGCGAGCCCTGCCGGCGGTGGGGGTGATCGAGAACATGCGTTTTCTCCAGCGAGTCGTGGGGAGTTGGACGGGATCGCCGTCCACCTCTGCAAGGAGGAATGCCTTGATGAGCACGGAGACTCGCAGGAGGCCGTGGACATGTCACGGGGCGCAAATGGCGGTTCGGCCACTCATGTCGGATTCGCCGCCCACCTCTTCACGGGATGGACAAGATCCCGATACGCGCCGACACAGATGCCACAGGAATTGGCAACATGCAGGAAAAGAAGTTCCGCAGAATCACAGGGAACTGACTGTGGCTCACCACCCTCAGCGGCATCCCACGGTGAGCCGGCCGAGTGCACGGCAGGCGTCCTCGATACGGGACGGTTTCGTCCCATATTCGGACAGCGCTTGCATGCGGGCCGAGCGCGCCGACCGGATGCGGCCATGGCCCCCGTACTCGTATCGCGTCGTCACGTAGATCTGCCGCGTGTTTCGACCATGCGGTGTCGGGCCGACAACCTCCGTGCGCTCGGCTGTTGATCCGCTGATCCGCCGCTTCTGACATCGCACGGGCGATCGCGCGTTCCCGCGCGCCTCACGCCGCCTGCCCTCCCGCTCGTGTACACGTATCACCTCCCTGGGCGATGACTCGTGTCATGCTGCCGCGTCGACGAGGTCTTCCCATGCCGGAAACCCCTCCCCTGCTCCACCGAACAGGCCGGATTCCACTCGGGCCTGGCCCGGGAGCCGGACACGGACGTCTCCGCGCTGCGGGCATCGCCCGAGTTCGCCCGGCTGCGCGGCCGCCTGACCGAGATCATGCGCGGCTGAGGCGTCCCCGCCCGGCCTCACGGGGCGGTGCTCACCCGTCGGTCTTCGGCTCCGTGTTGCACACGTGCTGCGGAAACGTGAACCGGATGAACAGGCTGTGGCAGGCTGCCCGGCCAAGATCCGGATCACGCCGGCAGCGGTTGGCGTTCCTCCCGGAGCCGTTCCGAGGAGCAACCGCCGCACGGAACCGAGGGTCCGGCCGCACCATCGGCCGCGGCCACGCCGGCCGACCCCGCGGCGCCGGGCGCACCCGCGACGCCCGTAGGCCCCCGTGGCAGGCGTGGCACCCGCCACCGCCCCCAGAACGCAGCGCTGTTCGCAGTACGCCGCCCTGTCGCGGCCGCCCCGCAGCTGCTACTTCCCCCTTCAGTTCCGAGGACCCCCTGATGCAGTTTTCCCTGCCCGCGGGCGCCTCGTCGTGCTCGCCTGCTCCCTCGCCGTGGCCCTCAGCGCCGCCGGCCTCACCGGAGCCACCGCCTCCGCCGCCGACCCGGTGGCCCCGTACGGTCCGCAGCCGCCGCAGAACCCGGCCACCGCGGCCAACGGCGCCGCGACCATGCACGGCGACAGCGGCACCACCGGCTACCCCGGGCCCGGGGTAGCCGACGTCAACTACGCCCGTACGGCGCTGGCTTCGGCCTGCCCCACCGTGGTCGTGGGCGGCGACGGCTACGTGACGGCCCCGTGCACCACCGTCTTCGGCCAGACGCCGACCGTCCACCTGCTCGACCCCGCCACCGGAGCGGACCTCGCCTCCCTCGCCCTGCCGAAGGGCAGTCTCTTCGGCGGCGTCTACGCCTACCTCGACAACGGCGACCGCCTCGTCGTGGTCGACGACGACAACGACCTCCTGCGCATCGGCCACCACCGCTCCGGTTCCGGATGGGCGCTCCGGATCGACCAGTCCACCCCCTGGGCGACGCCGTCCCGGCCGGGCACAACATCGTCGGCCTGACCCCCGCCTGGGACGGCAGGGTGTGGTTCGCCACGAGCGGCGGCGTGATCGGGACCGTCGACACCGGCACCGGGGCCGTACGCAGCATCAGCACCGGCGAGGGCGTCCAGAACAGCATCTCCACGGTCCCCGGCCGCACCGCCGTCGCCACCGACCACGCCCTCTACCTCTTCTCCGCGGCCCCCGACGGCACACCCGTCGTGGACTTGGCGGGCCCCCTACGACCGCGGCCCGGCACGCAAGCCCGGCCAGCTCAGCTGGGGCACGGGCACCACCCCGAGCTTCTTCGGACCGGGCAACGGCACCGAGTACGTCACCATCGTCGACAACGCCGCCCCCCACGCGAACCTGCTCGTCTACCGGGCGGCCGGCGGAGCGGACCCGATCTGCCGGATCCCCGTACTCACCCAGCACGCCCGCAGCGGCACCGAGGACGCCGTCATCGCCTCCGGCCGCAGCGTCTTCGTCACCAACACCTACGGCTACCCCTACCCGGCCCTGCCCGAGGGCGCGCCGGCCAGCCGGCCCTCCTCCGCGAACTTCGACGGCGGTCTCAGCCGGATCTACGTCAACGACCGGGGAACGGGCTGCGAGGTGGTGTGGAACAGCCCGGTGAAGTCCGCCGCGCTGCCCCGCCGCTCGCTGGCCGACGGCAAGATCTACACCGTCTCGGTGACCGGGCCGACCGGCAGCGCCGGCCTCAACACCTTCGCCCAGTACCACCACGCCGTCATCGACCCGGCCACCGGCGCCCGGCTCAGCGGCTCCCACCTGGGCATCGGACTGGATCTACAACCCGCTCCAGATGCGGGGGACGGCCGCCCCCGACGGCACCCTCCACCAGGGCACCGAAACCGGAGTGGTCCGCTTCTCCAAGCGCTGACCACGACACCTTGCCCGAAGCGATGTCGGCCGCATCGCTTCCCGCGCCCGCATCGACGAACTCCCCGTCGATGCGGGCGCGGTGGCGCGTCTCACCGGTTCGGGCGAGAGACCTGGTGCGCCCCGCCCCGTCTGTGGTTGTCTGGGCCCATGACCGTACTCGTGACCCGTCGCCACGTCGACTACGTGCGTGTCACGACCACGGGTTGTCCCGTCACCGGCTGACGCGGCGCCGCGCGGCACCGTCCCGCGCTTCTCACCAAGCACCCCACATTCCCGTCGTACGCGGTCCAGTCGTACGCGGACCCGCGTACCCGCCCGCCCAGCCTGCTGCGGCCGCGGCTGTCGGACGCGCTGGTCACGTGGCGGACTGCGCCCTGAGGCGAACCCCACGCGCCGCCGCGCCGGCCGCCCATGTCCGCACCACCGCACAGGATGCCGCGCATCCCTTCCGGCTTCCTGCGCCCGTCTGCCCCGCCATCCGCACCCACCGCCGAGGAGACCCATGAGCCAGCCCATCGACGCCGTCACCGCGGGCCACACCCCCGAGAGCGAGCCCGCCGGATCCGGGACCCCGGCCTGGTCCTTCGAGACCAAGCAGCTCCACGCCGGCACCGCCTCCGACCCGGCCACCGGTGCCCGCGCGGTACCGATCTACCAGACCACCTCGTTCGTCTTCCGTGACACCCAGCACGCCTCCGACCTCTTCTCCCTCGCCGAACCGGGGAACATCTACACCCGCATCCACAACCCCACCCAGGACGCCTTCGAGCAGCGCGTAGCCTCCCTCGAAGGCGGTGTCGCGGCCGTCGCCCTCGCTTCCGGGCAGGCCGCGGAGACCCTGGCGATCCTGAACCTGGCCTCGGCCGGCGACCACATCGTCTCCAGCGCCTCCCTCTACGGCGGTACGTACAACCTGTTCCGCCACACCCTGCCGAAGTTCGGCATCGAGGTGTCCTTCGTGGAGGACCCCGACGACCTCGACGCCTGGCGGGCCGCCGTACGCCCGAACACCAAGGCCCTGTTCGCGGAGACCCTCGGCAATCCGCGCGGCAACGTCCTCGACGTCCGCGGCGTGGCCGAGGTCGCGCACACGGCGGGGCTGCCGCTCATCGTCGACAACACCGTTCCCACGCCGTACCTGTTGCGCCCCATCGAGCACGGGGCGGACGTCGTCGTCCACTCCGCCACCAAGTTCCTCGGCGGGCACGGCACCACCATCGGCGGCGTGGTCGTCGACGCGGGCACCTTCGACTTCGGCGCGCACCCCGAGCGCTTCCCCGACTTCACCGAGCCCGACCCCAGCTACCACGGCCTGCGCTACTGGCCCGCCCTCGGCGCGGGCGCGTACGCGGTCAAGCTGCGCGTGCAGCTGCTGCGGGACCTCGGCCCCGCCATCGCACCGCACTCGGCGTTCCTGCTCCTGCAGGGCGTGGAGACGCTGAGCCTGCGCCTGGAGCGGCACTCGTCGAACGCCCTGGCACTGGCGCAGTGGCTCGAAGCGCGTGACGAGGTCTCTGCGGTGCACTACCCCGGCCTCCCGTCCAACCGCTGGTACGAGGCTGCGCGCCGCTACCTGCCGCGCGGGGCCGGGGCCGTCCTCTCGTTCGAGCTGCGCGGAGGCGTCGAGGCGGGCCGGCGGTTCGTGGACGGACTGGAACTGTTCAGCCACCTCGCGAACATCGGCGACGTACGCAGCCTCGTCATCCACCCCGCGTCCACCACCCACAGCCAGCTCGACGAGGCGCAGCTCGCCGCCACCGGCACCACCGCGGGGCTCGTGCGCCTGTCGGTCGGCATCGAGAACGCGGCCGACCTGAAGGCCGACCTGGAGGCAGGCTTCCGCGCCGCGAAGGAAGCGTCCTGAACCCGGCCGGGGCGGCCCCGGCCATCGCGGTCCCCCTTCCCGCCACCGGTGCGTGGCGGGAAGGGGACCCGTCCGGGGGCCGTCAGTGGTACCGGCGCACACAACCTCTGGCGCTGGAGGCGGGCGGCGTGCTCCCGGGGGTACGGCTGGCGTTCGAGACCTGGGGGCGGCTCGCGCCCGACCGTTCGAACGCCGTCCTTGTCCTGCACGCGCTGACCGGGGACAGCCACGTCGCCGGCGCCGCAGGCCCCGGCCACCCGACCGCGGGCTGGTGGGACGCGCTGGTCGGTCCGGGCCGCGCACTCGACACCGACCGGTGGTTCGTGGTGGCGCCGAACGTACTGGGCGGCTGCCAGGGAAGCTCGGGGCCCGCCTCCCCCGGCCCCGGCGGGGGCGCCTGGGGCAGCGCCTTCCCGCGTCTGTCACAGCGCGACCAGGTACGGGCCGAGGTCGGACTCGCCGACGCGCTCGGCATCGGGCGCTGGGCCCTGGTGATCGGCGGCTCCATGGGCGGCATGCGGGCGCTGGAGTGGGCGGTCGGGGAACCCCGGCGCGTGGCCGCGCTGTTGCTGCTCGCCTGCCCGGCGGCGGCGAGCGCGGAGCAGATCGCCTGGGCCGGCGCGCAGCTGCACGCGATCCGCGCCGACCCCCACTGGCGGGGCGGCGACTACCACGGCGCCGGACCCGGGCGGGGGCCGCACACGGGTCTGGGCATCGCCCGCCGCATCGCACACATCACCTACCGGTCGGCCGGGGAACTGCAGAGCCGCTTCGGCCACGAGGCCCAGGCCGGGGAGCAGCCCCGGCTCGGCGGCCGGTACCGCGTCGAGTCGTACCTCGACCACCAGGCCGACAAGCTCGTGCGGCGGTTCGACGCGGCCAGCTACGTGGCCCTGGTCGAGGCCATGAACACCCACGACATCGGACGGGGCCGCGGCGGCACGCACGCCGCCCTCGCCCGGGTGCGGGCCCGGACGGTGGTGGCCGGGGTGGACTCCGACCGCCTCTACCCCCTCGCGCAGCAGGAGGAGCTGGCGGCGGGGATTGCGTCGGCGGACGAGGTCCGGGTCGTCCGCTCCCCTTACGGGCACGACGGATTCCTGCTGGAGACCGAGCAGGTCGGAGGGCTGGTACGGGAACTGCTGGAGGGCGCAGCGGCGGAGCCGCGGGCGCGGTGACGGGGTGGACGCAGTGCGCCGGTCCCCCGGTACGGAAACGGGTCCGGCGGATCGTCGTGGGAGCCACCGGCCCTCCGGTTCACGCAGGCTGGGGCGTGAGGCGCTTGAGGCCCTTGCGGTCGTAGTACCTGGTCATGGCGAAGCCGAACAGCAGTGCCAGGACGATGCCGATCGCGATCATGATCCACGAGCGGGTGAGTCCGGCGTCGCCGCGGGCGTCGAAGTAGAGGATGGCGCGTACGCCGTCGCTGAGCTGGCGCATCGGTTCGAAGTAGGACAGGAACCGGTAGAACGCGGGGACCGCGTTGAGGGGGACGGTGGCGCCCGACGACGGCAGGCCGAGCACGATGAACACGAACATGGAGACCAGTTGACCGATCCCGCCGAAGGCGGCGTTGATGGCCTGGACCCCCAGGCCGACCGCGAGGGCCGCGCAGTAGGAGTAGATCCACAGCAGCGGCAGGTGGGAGGCGTCCATCCCCAGGATCGTGATGCAGGCCAGCATCACGAGTGCGGAGCTGACCAGCGTGATGCCCGCGGTCATCACCATCTTGAGCATCAGCGTCTGTGTGCGGTTGATGGGTACGGTCGGACGCCGGGTGTGCCACGGGCCGATCTCGTTGTCGGCGTAGCCGAGGGCGGTGTCGACGCCATTGCTGATGACGTTGCCGCCCATGAACCCGGCGAGGACCAGCAGCAGGGTGTAGTAGAAGGCTGAAAGGCCGAGACCGCTGTGGGTGCCGACGGGGTGCCCGACCTGGGTGACCACGTCGACCGGGTCGGCGAGCAGCACCTTCGTCGTCGGGCTCGCCTGGGCGCCGGCGGCCTGTGTGAGCCGGCGGCCGACCGACTGCGACGCGCTGTGGGCCGCCTTGGTGCTGATCTGGCTCGCCAGGGAGGATCCGAGGCTGCCCTTGCCGGGGTTGGTGAGCACGATCATGGTCGGCCGGTGGGTGGCCCCGGACGTGGTCAGCGCGGCGACGGCTTCCGAGAATCCGGCCGGGACCACGAGTGCGCCGTAGACCTTCCCCGAGTCGAGCTGGTCCTGGGCCTGGGCACGGGTCATCACGCGCCAGTCGGCCTTGCCGCCCGCGGTGTCGGAGGCGATGGCGGCGGTGACCTGCCCGCCGAGGTCCTGCTTTCCGGTGTCGTCGTCGACGAGAGCGATCGGCAGGTCGCGGAGGTGCCCGTTGGGATTGACGATGCCGCCCATGTAGAGCAGGGACAGCAGGAGGGCGAGGAGTCCCGTGAGGATGGTGGGGACCACCCAGATCTGAGGGCGGCGCAGCAGGGTCGCGGCGGTGGCTTCGGGGGCGGCGGGCGCGGACATGGGTCTCCGTTGCTTCCCGGTGGGCGGGCATCGAACGACGGTCGGCGGTCGGCGGTCAGTGGCAGGCGGTCGGCGGCAGCGGTCGAGTCGACGACCGGGCGAAGCCCTTGGCCGACGACACCCCAGCATGCCCTCCCCCACCCCCCGTGCCCGCGCCCCGCCTCGCCCGCCTCCCTCCGATGCACTAGGGGGTGTCTTGTCGATCAGGCCGGGCTCGCGGCGTCCGGGGGTCCCGGGGGTGGTGCGAGTGTCCCGCGGTGGGGTGGGTTCGGGCGAGAGGGTGCTGGTCACGGGCCTGGGACGGGTGTCCCGTCCCAGGGAAGTGCCCGACTTCTTCCCTGGGACCGCCGGGGGTCCGTAGGGCCGTACCCGGTGTGGAACAGTCCTCCCTGCCGCCGCACATCCCAGCCGCGGTTCGTCATGGCCGGGCTGCTGACACGGCCTCACCACGCAAGAGGAGAAGCCCTGATGCGCAGAAGGCTCACCGCCCTCGGCACCGCCGTACTGATCGCGGGACTCGGCCTGGCCACCGCACCCGCCGCCTCCGCCGCCCGTCCCGGAGCGGTCTGCGGGCAGTACACCACCGACGAGCCGATGCTCCGGTACGGCGACAGCGGCCCCGCGGTCAAGGCCTTGCAGTGCGAGCTGAACCGCAACCTGCGCTGGAGCAACCTCGACGTCGACGGGATCTTCGGACAGCAGACGTACAACGCCGTGATCAGGTTCCAGAACAGCGACTGCATGGACATCGACGTCGACGGGATCGTCGGTCCGGTCACGTGGAACCTGCTGGACCGCTGGAGCACCACCGCCCAGACCATCTGCTGACCGGCTGCCGCCGGGGTGAGCCGCTGTCCTGCCACATCGTGCGGCTGCTCACCGCGGGCGAGCGGTGACCCGGCAGTCGGGAACCCTCGCGTGATCGACCTCCGTGGCAAGCTCCGGTTCCAGTTCCAGTTCCACAGCTCCAGAGCGGGCGGTGGTCGCGCTGCATGGCGGAGAAGGACTTCACCTACGCCAAGCCGATGGACGCCGACCACGACCCGCGTTTCCGGCCTCGGCCCGATCACACCGTGGCCTCGGTGGAGACCGCCACAGCCGTGGCGGACCCGGGCTGCCGCACCGCCGGACACGTCACCGAGACCTGGCACGCGGCGGAAGTCCGCGTCCAGCAAGAGTCCATCGCCGGGCACAGAGGCGCGCTGGACGCCGACCGTCAGGCCCTCGACCGTTCCCTGACCGTCGCCGCGCAGGTGTCGGCCGCGGCAGGTCCGCCGCGGCCAAGCGAGCGTGCGTGCCAGGCCCCGCCGGCCAGACGGGACTTTGACGACACGACCTAGCGCCCCCGCCGCGGGGGCCCGGGGCTGATCCACTCGTCCGGTCGCCCCGGCGCGCCCGCATCAACTCCGAAGGAGAGAGATGAAGTTGCACCGCAGAGCGCGTGCGCCCCTCGCGGCCCTGGCCGCCGGGGTCACACTCAGCGCGCTGCTCCACACGACCGCTCGGGCCCAGGACTCGGGCACGCCCGCACCGGTGCCCTCGGCCAAGGCGGCCGCCGACCCGATGCGCATACCCGCCCCGGACCGCGACAAGGTCCTGGGCAAGGGCTGGCAGAAGTCGGCCGACCGGGCCTGGACCACCAGCGGCGACGGCACCGGCTTCCATGTCCTGACGGCGGTCAAACGCGACGGGTACGCGTGGCGCACGGCAGCCACCCTGTCGGAGCCCGGCTTCGACGCCGACACCTGGATAGGCAACGCCTGCGTCACCGGCTCCGGTACGCGGGCCGTCGTCGCGTACGCGCCCCGTACGTTCACCAACAAGCCGGATCTCATGGCGCGCGGAGCCTTCGCCGCCGTCGTGAACCTCGAGACGGGCGCCGTCACCAAACTGGCCCACCAGGTGTCGCTCGCGTACTTCTCCCCGGGCTGCGGCACCGGCGATAAGGCCGTCTTCACCCAGGCCGGCGGCGAGAGCCGCAATGCCACCCGCCTGATCACCGTCGACGCCGCGACCGGTACGGCGGCCCGGCCCCTGGAACTGGCCGGGCAGGTCACGTCCGCCGTCCCGGTGGGCGACGCGATCGTCGCGGCGGACGCCAACCGCCTGGTACGGATCACCGCCGACGGCAACCGCACCCAGATCGCCCGTACACAGGCGATCCCCTTCCTCCTCAAGCCCGACGCGCAGGGCGGCGTCGTCTACATGGACCGGGGCCGGAAGGCGGGCTCGACCGGCCGGGTGCTGCGCGTCGCGGCGACGGCTCCGGCGACCGTGAGCCGCATCCCCTTCACGGCGGCAGCGCCCGCCCCGCCCGCGGCGGCGCCGGCCGGGCCGGAGCTGCTGGCCACCGGTGATCTGACGGGGATGGACCTCACGTCCAGTGCCACCGGGCACGTGTACGTCACGGGCAAGGCGAAGGCGGCCGCGACGCTCCCGGCCACGGTGCACCTGCGACCGGACGCCCCGGCGGACTCCGTGGCCACGACCCGGGGCGAGTCCCTCGTCACCAGGACGGCCTGGGCCGACGGAAACGCCATGGCCACCTCGTCGCCCGGCCGGCCGGCGGCCGTCACCCTGGCGACGGCGGCCACGGGCAAGCCGTACGGCTTCACGGTCGGACCGAACGCGGGAGCCCTCAACACCTCCGACGAGGGCTCCCGGCGCTCCCCGGCACTGCCCGGTCCTGACGCCGGCCCCGGCACGGCGGCCCGCGCAAGGGGACAGGCCGCGGCAGCGGCGGCCGGAGTCACGGCAGGCGGTGTCGCGGCGGCCGGTGCCGCGGCAGGCGGCGGCTTCGACGACGCCCAGCGCTACTGCGCGGTCGCCCGCAACGACCCGGCCAAGCAGGCGATGCAGCCCAAACCGCGCCAGGTCGAATGGGCGGTGGACCAGGCGATCACCGGGAACCTCAACAAGTGGATCTCCCGGCCCGCGAACTGGAAGAACCTGGGCATGGCGGCGTACCAGCCCCAGTTCCTCTTCCCGCTCCACGACCTCGACGGCGGCGGCCGCATCCCCGCCCAGGTGATGCTCGGCATCACCGCGCAGGAATCCAACATGTGGCAGGCCTCCCGCGTGGTGGTTCCCGGGGTCACGGGCAACGCGCTGATCGGGAACTACTACGGCATCAAGTACGCCTCCAGCGGGCAGCAGATCGACCCCTGGGGCATCAACTGGTCCGAGGCGGACTGCGGCTACGGCGTCACGCAGGTCACCGACGGCATGCGCCTCGCGGGGAAGGAGAAGACGGGCGAGACGGCGATGAGCGTCACCCGGCAGGAGGCCGTGGCGCTCGACTACACGGCCAACATCGCCGCAGGCGTGAACATCCTCGCCGACAAGTGGAACGACACCCGCCGCGCGGGGCTGGTCGTCAACAACGGGGATCCGAAGTACCTGGAGAACTGGTTCTTCGCCCTGTGGGCGTACAACTCCGGCTTCTACCCCCAGTCCAAGGCCGGCGACAACCACGGCGCCTGGGGACTGGGGTTCACCAACAACCCGGCCAATCCGCTGTGGAAGGCGAACCGCAGGCCCTTCCTGCAGGCGGCCGGCGGTGGGGACAACTACGCCGACGCCGCGCACCCGCAGGACTGGCCGTACCAGGAGAAGGTGCTGGGCTGGGCCGCCCGGCCGCTGTCGGCGATGGAGTCCCCGGGCACGATGGTCGCCGGGTACCGGCAGGCCTGGTGGAACAACGACTACTACCGCACCATGGTCAAGCCGCCGGAGGGGCTCTTCTGCACGGCGGACAACCAGTGCGACCCTTCCAAGATCGGCCCGGACGACAGCAACGATCCCGGCAAGGGCGCCTGTACCCGTGACGACCTCTACTGCTGGTGGCATCAGCCCGTGACGTGGAAGAACTGCGCCAACGGCGAGTGCGGCAACGAGACCCTGCGGTTCAACGCCACCTATCCGGAAGAGGCGGACGGTACGGCGTACCCGCCCAACTGCGGCGTCGGGGGGCTTCCGGCCGATGCCCTGATCGTCGACGACGTCCCCGCCGGAACCCCGGTGCACCGGCCCGCCTGCACCGTGCCCACCACCACGGGCACGTTCAGCCTCGACTTCGGCTCCGAGTCCGCCCAGATCGACCTGCACCAGCTCGGGGCGGGTTTCGGCGGCCACTTCTGGTTCGGGCACGCGCGCGCGGACGACGAGACGGGCCGGCGGCTGAAGCTCACCGGTACGTGGAACCTCGGCAGGCCCATGCCCGGAGGCCAGGCAAAGGTCCTCGTCCATCTGCCCGACCACGGATCCCAGACCCAGGAGGCCACGTACGAGGTCAAGACGGCGCAGGGCTGGCAACGTGTCGCGCCGCTCAACCAGCTGCTGGCAGGGGCGAAGGGGACCAATCGGTGGGTGGAGCTGGGCGCGTACCAGTTCGACCAGTCCGTTCCCGAGGTCCGGCTGAGCAGCTGGAGCATCCAGGGGAACGGCAGCGACGACATCGCGTTCGACGCCGTCGCGTTCGTCCCCGGCGACTACTCCGGCATGCCGTCGATCTCCTTCCCGGACGACGACCCGAACGCGCCGGACATCGACTACGACGTCCAGCCGCTGGATCCGGCGTCCGCTCCCGTCTTCACGTCGGCGACGCTTCCCGGGGCGGCCAAGGCACTGAGCAGCGCCGCCGCCGAAACCCCGCAGAGCTGCGCGGACGCGATGAAGAAGGCCAAGGCGGGCAAGTCGCTGTGCGTACGGCAAGGCGCGCCGGCGGCGGCTCCCGCACAAGGTGGACCCGCCCAGGCGCCGTCTGCGGGGGACACGGCCGCCCCGGGCGCGGCTGCCCCGGCCGCCGGAGCGTCGTGTCCGCTGCGGCAGAACGTCTTCAACCGCTACCTCGCCTGCTTCGCGAACACGACGCCCATCGAGGTGGTGCTGCTGAACAACGGCAGGCCCGTGGGGAGCGCCTTCTGGAACATCGAACAGCGCATCCAGCTGTACAAGGACGAAAACAGCATCGACCAGACCATCACGATCAACGCGTTGAAGGTGGACCCGGCGCTCGCCAGCGTGACGGTGGAGTGGGTGCCCAAGTGCACCGGTGCCTGCACCACCGGCAAGGTGCTGTGGAACGGTTCGCCGACCTGGGTGACCGGTGTCGACCAGCACTCGTCGACCGTCGGCGCCGCCCAGTACTGGACCGGCACGACCGGTGTCAGCCAGCTGAACCTGTCCTGGCAGTTCACGTTCCGCACGCCGTCCTCGCCCGACACCGGCATCCTGAACTGGTCGGATCCGGACGCCGCGGTGCGCTGCGACGTGATCATGGGCAATGAGGAAGTGCCGCAGACCAAGCCCGGCTGCGTCTTCAATCGGTACATCCCCACCCGTACGCTCAACACGGCCAAGCGTCCGGCGGCGAACGCCCTGTACTGGCTGCTGATGGAGAAGCTGAAGAGCCATCCCGGCAGCAAGAAGTACAACAGCCCGCTGCACCGCCTGGCCGACGAGACGGCGGCGCAGAGGAACAGGGACAAGATCTGCGACAGCACGTTCATCCCGCATCCGACGGGCACGGCCGACAAACCGTCGTGCGACGAGTACCCGTTCGCGAAGTCGCGGGAGAGCGGCGGCAGCACGCTCACGTCCGGGAAGGAATGCGCGCAGTTCTACGCCGAGAAGTCCGGGAACCGCTGGCAGCTGAAGTACGACACCAACTTCAACTTGCCGACCTGGCAGGAGCCGTGCGGCCGCGGAAGCATCCCGCTGCTCCAGAACACCGGCGCGGGAGGTGAGATCGGCCGCTTCACGACGGCCATGCGCCTGCACGACGGGGACGCCTACTTTCTCGACGTGCCCGGCTTCGCCAACTGCGGCCCCACGAGCTGCGACCTGCCCTAGCCGACCGGCGGGGGCCTGCCGGGGAACCTCTCCCCCGCCCCTCCCCCCCCGGCGACCCGGTTCCGACCGGGGACCGACCCCGACCGCGCCCGAGAGGTGGGCGCGGTGCAGGGGGCGGGGGGCGACCG
>NZ_JBHYXN010000079.1:0-18652 GCF_042752335.1 Streptomyces sp. NPDC059355
GAAGCTAAGCCTTTCAGCGCCGATGGTACTGCAGGGGGGACCCTGTGGGAGAGTAGGACGCCGCCGAACAATCATTGTAGAAAGCCCCGTACCGGTTATCCGGTACGGGGCTTTTCTGCGTTTACGGGCATGCAGTCCTGTGATTGGATCCGGGGCATGGATCAGTTTGTGATGCGTGCCGTGCGGGCCGATGAGTGGGAGAAGGTCAAGGAGCTGCGGATCGCCGCGCTCAATGACCCCGCGGCGCCTGTGGCCTTCCTGGAGACCCTGGACCAGGCCGCGGCCAGGCCCGACGAGTTCTGGCAGGACCGGGCGAAGAGGGCTTCGCACGGGCGGTACGCGCGGCAGTTCGTGGCCGAAGCACCTGACGGGCAGTGGGCCGGGTCCGTGACCGTCCTCGTCGAAGAGGGCGGGGCCACCGATTTCTTCGAGCGCGCCATCGAGCGGACCCAGGGGCACCTGGTGGGTGTGTTCGTACGTCCCGAGCAGCGCGGTACCGGGCTGACCGAGGGGCTCTTCGCGGCCGCGCTGGAGTGGGCCTGGTCGTTGGAGGGGCCGGCGCTGGAGCGCGTACGGCTCTTCGTGCACGAGGAGAACGCACGCGCCGCGGCCTTCTACCGGCGGTTCGGATTCCGGGCGACCGGGGAGGTCCTGCCGGTACCGGCGGATCCGGGCGCCAAGGAGCTCGAGTACGTGTTGCCGCGTCCCTAGCGGACACCCCCCTAGTGCTGGAGGGCTGCTGCCTCCGGCCAGCGGGCGCGGGCCTGTTCGCGGCTGCGGGACAGGGCGAGCAGGGGGAGGGACCCCTCCTGCAGGAGCTCCGGGAGCTGGGGGATCGGGGCCACGGCCGCGACGTCCTCCAGGACCAGCGTGAGTGGTGGGTCGAGCCGGCCGTGGGATGACCGTGCGGCCATGCGGCGGCCGTGCTCGACCACGCTCGCGGCGAGTGCGGTGAGCAGCGGCATCGCACCCGGGTGGGTACGGGGATCTTCCAGCGATTCGCCCACCACGTAGAGGGTGCCCCCTTCGGCGACGAACGATGCCAGCGTCAGTGCATCTGTTCGGTTCGGGTTACAGGCCTCGCGGATGTGGATCGACGTGAGGCAGGAGAGGGCGCGGGCCGTCAGGTGCTGGGCCTGTTCGCGGCGTTCGGGGTGGGCGGTGAGGGCGCTCTCCAGCTCGCCGGCGGCGCCGGGGGCGGCTTGGGGGTGCGTACGCAGGATGCGGACCGGGTCCTGGGCGCTGTTGCCCTGGGCCCAGCGGTGCAGCTGCTTGAACGGGCGGTCGTCGAGGGCCACTGCTTGCAGCCAGCTGCGCAGGAGTGTTTCCGCCGTGTCGGCGATGGCCGCGTCCATGCGGGCCTGGGGGCGTACGGAGGCCAGGAGCGCGATCGCGCGGGCGGCGGCGGTGTCGCGGTCGGCGCAGGAGTCGGCGGGGTTCCAGTGCATGCGGGCCGGGGTGTCGCAGAGGTGCGAGGGGTCGTAGAGGAGGACCGGGCCGAGTTTGGCGCGGGCGTCCTTCGTCTCCGCCCAGAGGGCGGGCGAGGAGGTGACGACCAGGGCCGCGCCTTCGGCTGCCGCCAGGGCTTGGAGGGCCAGGGGGTGTCGCTGGGCCGGAGTGCCGTACGCCATGTGGGTGTTGCCGTTGCCGCCGCTGTGGTCGGGGGGGCCGCCCCCGTGCCCGCGGGCCTCGAACGCCGGCGGGGCCGGATGGGGCACCGCGGCCGGGACGGGCGGCGTGGGTGCGTGGTGCGGAGCGGCCGGGATCTTGGTGCCGGCGCTGCCGGGGGCGCTGCCCCCGGACCCCCGGGTCTCGAAGGCCGGCGGGGCCGGATGTGCCGCCGGGTGCGGATCGGCCGGGACGGGCGGCGGGGCCGGCGTGGATCGGCGGGACCTCGTACGGGCGATGACGCCCATGACGAAGATCGTCAGGACGAGCAGGATCAGGAGCTGGCTGATGAAGAGGCCCCAGAACAGGCCCCAGCCCGAGAGGGCCGAGGGGGCCGTGTCCGGCCAGGCTCCCGGGATGTCGTGCGGTTGAGCTATCAGGGCGCGGACCGCGCCCGGGGTACGGGTGAACGTCACCGCGGACGGCCAGGCGCCCTTCGAGAAGAGCGCGGCCAGGCCCGTGGACGTCCAGACCAGAGCCGCCAGGCCCAGGAGGAACGCCAGGAGGGCGATCAGGAGGGCGTCCGGGATACCGCCCGGTTTGGCGTTCCGTTCCTCGTGCATTTAGGCCACCGTTGTTGCCGAGCCCGGGCCGCCGTTGCGGTGGCGTTCCATCAGGAGGGCTCTTTCCTCCGCCTCCAGTTCGGCTGCCAGCAGGTCGTCGGGGAGCTGGGGTCCGGACGAGGACTCCGTCATGGCGCGGTCGGTGTAGACCAGGGGGCGTTCGGCCTCCGTGATGAGGTGTTTGACCACCTGGACGTTGCCGTTGACGTCCCAGACCGCGATGCCCGGGGTGAGGGTCGGGATGATCTCCACCGCCCAGCGGGGGAGGCCCAGGACCCGGCCCGTCGCTCGGGCCTCGTCGGCCTTCTGGGCGTAGATCGTGCGCGTGGAGGCCATCTTGAGGATGGCTGCCGCCTCGCGGGCGGCCGCCCCGTCGACCACGTCGGACAGGTGGTGGACGACGGCCACGAAGGACAGGCCGAGGCGGCGGCCGAACTTCAGCAGGCGCTGGAACAGCTGGGCCACGAACGGGCTGTTGATGATGTGCCAGGCTTCCTCGACCAGGAAGATGCGCTTCTTGCGGTCGGGGCGGATCCAGGTGTGTTCCAGCCAGACGCCCACGATCGCCATCAGGATCGGCATGGCGATCGAGTTGCGGTCGATGTGGGAGAGGTCGAAGACGATGAGCGGGGCGTCGAGGTCGATGCCCACCGTCGTGGGGCCGTCGAACATGCCGCGCAGGTCGCCGTCCACCAGGCGGTCGAGGACGAGCGCGACGTCGAGGCCCCAGGCGCGGACATCGTCTATGTCGACGTTCATGGCCTCCGCGGACTCGGCCTCCGGGTGGCGGAGTTGTTCCACGATGTCCGTGAGGACCGGCTGGCGGTCGCGGATCGCGTCGACGACGTACGCGTGCGCGACCTTGAGCGCGAAGCCGGAGCGCTCGTCGAGGCCGTGGCCCATGGCGACTTCGATGATGGTCCGGAGCAGCGCGAGCTGGCCCGTCGTCGTGATCGCCGGGTCGAGGGGGTTGAGGCGGATCCCGTCGTCGTTGGCGGCGATGGGGTCCAGGCGGATGGGGGTTATCCCCAGCTGCTGGGCGATGAGGTTCCACTCGCCGACGCCGTCCTCGCCCTGGGCGTCGAGGACGACGACCTGGCGGTCCCGGAAGCGGAGCTGGCGCAGGACGTACGTCTTCTCCAGGGCGGACTTGCCGTTTCCGGACTCGCCGAGGACCAGCCAGTGCGGGGCCGGCAGCTGCTGGCCGTACAGCTGGAAGGGGTCGTAGATGTAGCCCTTGCCGCTGTAGACCTCGCGGCCGATGATGACGCCGGAGTCGCCGAGTCCGGGGGCGGCGGTGGGCAGGTAGACGGCCTGCGCCTGCCCGGTGGAGGTGCGTACGGGCAGGCGCGTGGTCTCGACCTTGCCGAACAGGAAGCTGGTGAAGGCGTCCGTCAGAGCGGACATGGGATCTCGCATGGGCGGCACTTCCCTCCAGCTAGCGTCGGATGCCGGTGGCGAACGGCAAGGTGTTGACGAAGGCGCGGTGGTGCTCGCGGTCGCACCACTCCAGCTTCAGGTAGGACTTGCCCGCCGAGGCGCGGATGGTGCGCTTGTCGCGGGCGAGGGCTTCCGGAGAACGAGAGGACACCGTGATGTACCCGACGAGGTTGACTCCTGCCGCACCGCTGGCGAGATCTTCACCTCTTTGGTCGAGGCGGCCGTGGGCGGCGATGTCGCGGGGGTCGACGGTGCGGTTCATCTTGGCGGCGCGGCTGGCGTCGGCCTCGTCGTTGGTCTTCTCGGTGAGCATGCGCTCGATGGCCACCTCGGTGGGCTCCAGATCCATGGTGACGGCGACGGTGCGGATCACGTCGGGGGTGTGGACGAGGAGGGGCGCGAGGAAGTTGACGCCGACCGGGGTCATCGGCCACTCCTTCACCCAGGCGGTGGCGTGGCACCAGGGGGCGCGGGTGGAGGACTCGCGGGTCTTGGCCTGGAGGAAGGTGGGCTCGACCGCGTCGAGTTCGGCCGGCCAGGCGTTGCGCTTGGTCATGGCCTGGATGTGGTCGATGGGGTGGTCCGGGTCGTACATGGAGTGCAGGAGGGAGGCGAGGCGGCCCTGGCCGAGGGGCTGGCGGACGCGGATGTCGGCCTCGGCGAGGCGGGCGCAGATGTCGGTGAGCTCGCGGGCCATGACGATGGCGAGGCCGGCGTCGCGGTCGAGCTTGCGGCCCTTGTGGGGGGTGCCGGCGCGGGCGATGGTGTGGGCCTCGGCGGCGAGTTCGCGCGTGTAGTGCATGCAGGCGACGAGGTACGCGCGGTGCTGCTCGGAGGAGGTGGAGACCATCGACTGGAGCTGGTCGTACGAGTCGCGCAGCCAGACGGGGGCGTTGGTGTCGCCGCGCTGGGCGACGTCCTTGGCGTGGGCGTCCGGGTCGGCGGGGAGCGTACGGGCGAGCATCTGGAGGCGGGTGACGAAGCCGTCGCCGTTGGCCACGTGCTTGAGGAGGGTGCCGAAGCGGTCGACGAGGGCTTCCTGGTCCTCGCTGTCGCGCAGGCCCACGCCGGGGCCCTCGATCTCGATGGCGGCGGTGACGGTTCTGCGGTCGGCGTGGAGGAGGACGGCGATCTCGTCGGGGCCGAAGGGGGCGGCGAGCCAGTTGATCCGGCCGATGCCGGGGGGCGGGCCGACCTCGACCTCGCGGCCGTCGGCGGCGCGGACGCCGGCCTCCATGGCGGAGGAGCGGTACGTCGTACCGCGGCGCAGGGTGCGCTTGTAGCTGCGGTTGATCTCGAACCACTTGTAGAAGGTTCGGCCCTTGTACGGGACGTACACGGCGGCGAGCGCGAGCATGGGGAACCCGGCGAGGCTGACGATGCGCAGGGTGAGGCCGGGGACGAGCAGGCCGCTCATCATGCCGAAGAACGCGCCGACGATGATCAGGGCGATCTCGCCGCTCTCGCGGTTCTTGCCGACGATCGCGTTCGGCCGGGCCCGGCCGATGAGATACGTGCGGCGGGGCGCGATCGGGTGCAGCTGGTGTGACTGGGTCGTCAACGCCCGTCACCTCCTGTGTTCCTCGTACTCGAGCTCGTGCGGGGCGGGGGTGTGGCGGAGGGGATGGATCCGCCGCCGGCCCCGCCGCCGGAGGTGGGGCGGCTGCTGTGGGCGGCCACGCCTCCGGAGAGGGGGTTGGCGGGGCGGGGGGCGCTGGAGCCGCCGCCGTCACCGCCGCCGCGGTGGGCGCCGCGGCTGCTGTGCGTCTTGATGCCCTGGGATACGAGGGAGGCCGGGGAGCTGATGACGGCTGCGGCCTGGGCGCCGTCGGTGGCCTTGCTGCGGTTGGACCGGGCGGAGGCGATCTCGTCGCCGAAGCCGGGTACGAAGCGGTAGATCATCGCGGAGGCGAAGATGGCCAGGAGGATGATCGCGAGGCCGGAGACCACGGCGGAGAAGGCGTTCGGGCCCTTCTCGCCCGCGAGGGCTCCGGCGAGGCCGAGGACGATGACGATGACCGGCTTCACGAGGATGACGGCGATCATGATGCCGGCCCAGCGGCGGACGTGGCCCCAGAGGTTCCGGTCGACGAGCCCGGCGTAGACGACGACGCCGAGGAGGGCTCCGACGTAGAGGAGGGCGGCCCGGATGAAGAGTTCGAGGAAGAGGACGCCGGCGGCGAGGACGGTGACGAGCGAGACGACGATCAGCATGATCGGGCCGCCGCCGATGGAGTCGCCCTTCTTGAGGGCCTCGATGAAGGAGCCGAAGAAGACGTCGGTCTGGCCGCCGCTCGCCGATGCGATGACTTCCGTGACGCCGTCGGTCGCGGAGACGACGGTGTAGAGGATCAGGGGGGTGAAGGCGGAGGCGAGGACGGTGAGCCAGAGGAAGCCGACGGCTTCGGAGATGGCGGTGGTGAGGGGGACGCCGCGGATGGCGCGTTTGGCGACCGCGAAGAGCCAGAGCACGAGCGTGAGGATCGTGGAGGCGGCGAAGACGACGGCGTACTGCTTGAGGAAGGCGCCGTTGGTGAAGTCGACGTTGGCCGTGCCGTTGATCGCTTTGCTGAGCTCGGTGACGATCCAGGCCGCGGCGTCGGCGCAGCCCTTGGAGAGGGAGGCGAGGGGGTTGAGGGCATCGGCCGGGTCGTTGGGGGCCAGGCCCGTGCGGGGGGCGCCTGCGGCGCCATCGCCGCGCTCGCAGTAGTCCTTGGCCGGACCTCGGATCAGATCGCAGGGGTCGTTGCTCGCCTGCGGGCTGGGCGTCGGGTCGGGCGTGGGAGCGGCGACCGCGCGGGTGGCCAGGAGGACCGCGGTGGTCTGCAAGGCGGCTACGACGGCTGCGAAGGACAAGCCGCGACGACTAGCGTGCATAGGTGAGCCCCCCGAACTGCGACACGGCGGCGGCCATCTCCTCGGCGGAGGCGGCCCTCTGGTCCCGGCCGACCGGGGCCGGGCCGTCCTTCTGTGTGAAGTCGGCGACGCGCCAGTCGCCGTTGATCCAGCGGAGCTCGAACGTGTTGGTGTACCAGCTTTCCGCGACCGGGTTCTTCGAGCCCTCGCCCGCGAGACCGAACAGGGTCGAGTGCCAGACGGAGACGGTGGCGGCGTCGGTGGAGAACTTCTCCACCTTGGTCCCGACAGGGCTCGTACGGGAGATGAACTGAAGGCCCTTCGGGGCCTTGCCGGCGCCATCGAGGCCGATGCGCGCCAGGAACTGCGCATCCGTGTAGACGCGGTCAAGGTCGCTTTGGCGCGCGGCGGCCACACTCGGCACGTACACGGCCTGGACGACGGCCTTTCTGCGGGCGCTGTCGAACATGCCGTCAGAACCCAGTGCTACCGCGAAGTTGGCTGCGGCCGACTGGGCGCCCTGCTCGGTTTGGGCGAAGCCCGAGGGGATTCCGCCGTTCTTGCCGTCCACCGGGCGGGTGCCCGTTGCTTCTGTGGAGGAGGCTGCCGGTGGGGATTGGTCGGCCGGGGTTTCGGGGGTGTCTCCGGATTGGTTGGCGAAGGCGATCGCGGCGATCAGGAGGACCACCACGCCGACCACCGTGACCAGGCCGCGCGAGGCGCGGGGGGTGCGGCGGGGCGGGGTGCCGTACGAGTCGGAGGCGGAGTCCGGGAGGCGGGTGCGGGTCTGGCCCGTGCCGCCGACTTCGCCGTACCCGCTGCCGCCGGCGCCGCCGCCACCGTACTGGTCGTCGTTGCTCATTCCGTGTCCGCCCCCTCCGCCTCGTACGACGGTAGCGCTGGTTGTCTTCAGGTCCGGCAGCCGGTGGGCGGCCCGGCTAGACGGCCATTCCGTAGACGATGGTGAAGAGGGTGCCGAGGGAGCCGATGATGAACACGCCGGTCAGGCCGGCGACGATCAGGCCCTTGCCCTGCTCCGCGCTGAAGGTGTCGCGCAGGGCGGTCGCGCCGATGCGCTGCTTGGCCGCGCCCCAGATGGCGATGCCGAGGCAGAGGAGGATCGCGACGGCCATGACCACCTCGACCATGACCTTCGCTTCATTGCCGAGACTGCCGAACGGCCCCCAGTTCGGGGCGATTCCGCCGATGATGGTGGTGATGTCGCCCTTTTCGGCTGCCAGGATCATGTAACTCACCGCCCCTGTATGGGTAGTTCCGGTAGCCCGTGCCCGACGGCAGGGGTCACGCACTATCTTCGCTGATGAAACCGGCGTCGTACGTCGACTTGACGGCTCTCTTTACCCGATCTCCCGCCCTTCGGCCCGCCCGTGCGCTCTGACCTGGGCGCGGGCGGCGGGTACGCGCGAGAACATATGGTCACTCTGTGTATCACGGGGGGTGGCCCCGGGCAGTGATTGCCCTCTCGGCGTGCGGGCGGCCGCTCGGGTGGCCGCCGTTCGGCGCAGTGTGCGGGCGTGTCGTTGGGCCGAGCCGATGACGTTCGTCCGACATTCCGTCAGTCGTTCGATCTTTATGGTGTGTTGCGGGAGATGCTCCAGGCCGTTCGGTAGACGCTGGGACGAGGCGAGGAGTGGATCAATGGGTTCCGCAATGCATTTCGGTCGGCGCGCGTGGCTGGCTGCCGGGTTCGCAGTTCCGCTGGTGATCGCGCTCGCGGGCACCTCGGTTCCGGCGATGGCCGCAGCTCAGGGAACGGGCGCGGCGATCGCGCCCGGCTGGAGCAGCGGCAAGTGTCCTGAGCCGGACGCGAGGACGCTGCCGGCCAGGGCTCCCGGCAAGGCGGCCAAGGCTGCGAAGGCCAGGAAGGCGGCCAAGCCCGCGAACTCGTGCGGGCCGAAGGGCGACCGGGGTCCCCAGGGGCCCAAGGGCGACCGGGGTCCGAAGGGTGACCGCGGGCCGCAGGGGCCCAGGGGTGACAAGGGTGACAAGGGCCCGAAGGGGGATCGCGGGCAGCAGGGGCCGCACGGGCCGTGCGAGGACATCGATACGACCCTGGGGCAGAGCGACACGGAGTTCAGCGCCGTGCTGCACCGCGGGCGGACCTCCCTGGGCGCACGGGAGACGAACACGCCGGTCGGCTCGTACACCTGGAGGGACCTCACGACGCAGCTCAACCCGGGGCACCCGCGCAACGCGTGCGGGGTCGCGGTCAACACCGTGGGCTACACGGTGTACGTGAAGGTGCTGACGACCACGGGCGACGTGTTCGAGAACCAGTGCACGTACACGCAGACGGCCGTGCTCAGCTGCCCGTCGGGCTGGACGGCGATCATCAGGCCGTGAGCGGGTGCCGGGACCGGTGCCGGTGCCGGTGCCGGTTTACGCGGACCAGTGGGCGGGCCGGGCCAAGGTCGAAGGGATCTTGGTCGCGGCGTCGCCCCGGGCCGCGCCCAGCTGGGGCTGGGTCAGGAAGAGGGCGTCGTTCAGGTCCGCCCCGCGCAGGTCGGCGTCGCGGAAGTCGGCGCCGATGAGGTCGGCGAGGCGCAGGTCGGCGCCGCGGAGGTTCGCGGCGATCAGGTAGGCGCCGCGGAGGTTGGCGCCGCGCAGGTCCGCGCCGGCGAGGCGGGCGCCCATGAGGTCGGCGCCGCGGTGGTTCTTCTTGCGGGCCGGGGCCTTGGCTCGGGCCAGTTCGCTGGCGCGCAGGAGGAGCGTGTTGACGCGCCCGCGCAGGGCGCCGACGTCCAGGGCGGTGAGGGCGTCCGCGTCGGCCGCGGTCCACCGGACGGTCTCGGCCTGTGCGTGGCGCAGGTCCGCGTGGACCGGGGCGGCCGCCGGGAGGGTGAGGGCCTCGGTGACGTAGAAGAGCAGCTCGTGCAGTTGCCGCAGTACCGGGAAGACCTCGTACATCGCGCCGGCCGTGCCGGGGTGCGTGCGCCAGTCACGGCCGCCGAAGGTCACCTGGGAGACCTGCTGGCCCGCGCCGAAGCAGTCGAAGACGGTGCAGCCCTGGAAGCCCTTGTCGCGCAGGCGGGTGTGGATGCCGCAGCGGAAGTCCTCCCGGAGGTTCTTGCAGGGGGTTCCGGCGGCCTTGTTCGCGGCGAAGTCGTTGGACTTGGCGAAGGGCAGCGCGACGCAGCAGAGCGCGAAGCAGTTGGAGCAGTCTGCCTGCAGGACGGGCAGTGAGGGGAGGGCGGGGTCGGCAGGTGCGGGGGTGGCGGGGTTGGCGGACACCCCTCCATTGTGACCGGTCGGGGGCGGGGGTCTGGCGGGGCGGGTTACCTGTCGGTAGCGTCTGCGCCATGGCGATCTCCGAGGCGTTCTTCGAGCGGGTCGATGCCGGGCGGTTCCTGGCCACCGAGTACACGCGCGGGCCGTGGGACCCGGGTTCGCAGCACGCCGGGCCGCCGGCCGCGCTGCTCGGCCGGGCCGTGGAGGAGCGGGAGGGCGCCCGCTCGGACATGCGGGTCGCGAGGATCACGTACGACATCCTGCGGCCCGTGCCGATCGGGCCGCTGGAGGTCACCACCTCGGTGCTCCGGGCCGGCCGCGGCACCGAGGTGGTCGAGGCCGCCCTCGCCCCGGCCGGGGCCGCGCCGGTGATGCTCGCGCGGGCGCTGCGGATCCGGGTGGCCGGGGAGGCCGTACCGGGCGTGGCGCCGGGGCCGCAGCTGCCGCCGCCCGGGGAGGTGGGGCCGACGCCGTTCTTCCCGGTGCCGTGGGAGACCGGCTACCACTCGGCGATGGAGACCCGGTTCACCGAGGGCGCGTTCGTGTCGCTGGGGCCGGGCACCTGCTGGATGCGGATGAAGGTGCCGCTCATCGCAGGGGAGGAGACCCGGCCGCTGGACCGGGTGCTGGTCGCCGCCGATTCGGGGAACGGGATCAGTTCGGTGATGGACTTCGGCCGGTACGTGTTCGTCAACGGCGACCTGACCGTGCACCTGCACCGCCACCCGGTGGGCGAGTGGGCCTGCGTGGAGGCCGCCACGAGCGTGGACGCGGGCGGGATCGGGCTGGCGGACGCCCGGCTGCACGACGAGAAGGGGCCCATCGGGCGGAGCGCCCAGAGCCTGTTCGTCGCACCGCGTTCCTGACACCCCGATCCTGGTCAACCCGCCTGTTCCGTAGGGGAGTCGGTGTGGCAGGCTCGTGCCGGTGGAGGCTCTGAGAGACGTCGATCCCGCCCGTATCGGGGCGCACGCCCTGCTGGCCCGGCTCGGTGCCGGAGGGATGGGGCAGGTGTACCTCGGGCGCTCGCCCGGCGGCCGCCTGGTGGCCGTGAAGGTGATCCGGGACGAGATCACCGGGCATCCGGAGGCCCTCGCCCGGTTCCGGCGCGAGGCCGAGACCGTACGGGCGGTGCGCTCGGCGTACACGGCGAACCTGATCGACGCCTCGCTGGCGGAGCCGCCGTTCTGGCTGGCGACGGAGTACGTGGCGGGGCCGACGCTCGGTCATGCCGTGGCGGAGCGCGGCGGTTTGCCCGCGCCGACCTGCCGGCGGCTGTTCGCGGCCCTCGCGGAGGGGCTGGCGAGCGTCCACGCGTACGGGGTGACCCACCGGGACCTCAAGCCGCAGAACGTCATCCTGGGCGCGCAGGGTCCGCAGCTCATCGACTTCGGCATCGCGCGGGGGGTCGGGGAGACGGCCCTCACCCAGGACGGGCAGGCGCCGGGGACGCCGGGGTACACGGCGCCGGAGGTGCTGCTGGGCGCGGAGGCCGGGGCCGCCGCGGACGTCTTCGCGCTGGGCGCGACGCTCGCGTACGCGGCGACCGGGCGGCCGCCGTTCGGTACGGGCGTGGCGGCGACGGTCGGCTACCGGGCGGTGCACGAGCCGATCGACGTGGCCGGGGTGGAGCCGGGGCTGGCGGCGCTGATCGAGGCGTGCGTGGCGAAGGACCCGGCGGCGCGGCCCGGGCCGGCGGAGGTGATCGCCCGGTGCGGGGTGCGGGACGCGCTGATCGACGACCCCGTGTACCCGGGGCTGGGGGCGCTGGGCGAGGCCGTGCCGGTGCACGAGATGCGCACGCAGGGGCCGGGCCTGCCGGCCGGCTACACGCCGACGCAGTACGCGCCCACGACGCCGCCGGCGCGGAGCCGGGGGAGGGCGGGTGTGTGGGTGGCGGCCGGGGCCGCGCTGGCCCTGGTGGGGGCCGTGGCGGTCTGGAAGCTGCCGCTGGGCGGCGGGGGTGGCGAGGGCGACCGGGCCGGCGCGGACAGCCCGGCTCCGAGCCGGAGCCTGAACCTGGGCCCGAGCCCTGCCGGCCAGAGCAGCGGCATCCCCGCGGCGCAAGCTCCGGCCGGTCCGCCCGCGTACATCCGGCAGACCGTGCCCAACCTGGACGACTACAGCCCCGTCCGGCGGGGCTGCACCCGGCCCGTGGAGGAAAAGGGGCTCCTCGACTTCCAGAGCGCGTTGCCCAGGACCCCCGACGACCCCCAGCTCAAGTCGGGCAAGGTGCAGATCGGCGTGCGGGTCAAGAACGCGCTGCCGGACGCACCGCCCTATTACGTGGCCGTCGTCGTGAAGCCGCAGCACGAGGTCGACGAGAACGGCCGGTCCACGGCCGTGACCGACAACCGCCAGCTCGGCTTCGTTGCCAAAGCCCGGGACCTGTACGAAGGTGACGAGTTGGACTGGAAGTACGCCGTCTACCCGGACGACTTCTCCATGCAGCTCAACGGAAAGACCGTCAAGGCACCTCCGCTCGCGCAGGATCCCGGAGGGTGGACGGTGGTGTTCCGGCACGCCACATCGGATACGGATCACAAGAGCTTCGACTGCGACGGATTCGACAGCGGGCCGCAAAAGGGATAAATCCGACACGTCGCAGGGAATCCCGGTGAAAGACCGGACGATGGGGGAGGGTTGACGAGTGCGCAGATTCTGGATGATCGGCGGGATCGGCTTCGGAGTGTGTCTGTGCTTCGTGGCTCTCCTCGTGGTCGGCACGTACTCCGCCGCCGCGGGCATCGCGACCGGTGGCGGCCGCGCCGTCGGCCTTGCCAAGGGGGCCGTTCCCGGGAAGTACCAAGCCTTGGTGCAGAAGTGGGGCCTCCTCTGCCCGACCCTGTCGCCGGCCGTCCTCGCCGCCCAGCTCTACTCGGAGAGCGGCTGGGACCCGGACATCGTCAGTCCGGCGGACGCGCGCGGCATCGCCCAGTTCATCCCGGGTACGTGGGCCACCCACGGAATCGACGGGGACGGTGACGGCGACCGCGACATCTGGGACCCCAACGATGCGATCCCGTCGGCGGCTTCGTACGACTGTGAGCTCGCCGGTTCGGTACGCAACGTCCCGGGAGACGCCGTCAGCAACATGCTCGCGGCCTACAACGCCGGCCCGGGCGCGGTGATCAAGCACCAGGGCGTGCCCCCGTACAACGAGACCCAGGGGTACGTGAAGGCCATCACGACCCTTGCCAAGAGCTTCGAGCGGCCCGTCGGGCGGGTGGCGCCCTCGCAGCAGGCGGCCGGGGCCATCTATTTCGCGCAGAAGCAGTTGGGGACGCCGTACCTGTGGGGCGGGAACGGGACGCCCGATCAGGACGGGCGGTTCGACTGCTCCGGGCTGACCAAGGCCTCGTACGAGTCGGTGGGGATCGAGCTGCCGCGCGTGGCCAACGACCAGTACAACGCCGGTCCGCACCCCTCGCGCGGGGAACTGCTCCCCGGCGACCTGGTGTTCTTCTCCGATGATCTGACGAACTCCCGGGCGATCCACCACGTCGGCCTGTACGTGGGCGGCGGGTACATGATCAACGCCCCGTACACCGGCGCCGTGATCCGCTTCGACAGGATCGACAGCCCGGACTACTTCGGCGCGACGCGTGTCACCAAGGACGGGGCCGCGGCCCTGCCCGACCGCGGTGCCGGCGCCAAGTCCTCGTGATGCCGCCACCCTTGCCACGCTGAGTCAACCCGAGGCCCTGAGCTGCGACGACGAGTCTCTCTTCGATAACGTTGCCGTGATCATTTCGTGGAGAGTGGAACGTGGCGTTCAGAACGGGCGTTCCATGGACGCAGGCTTGATCAACGGGGGGGGGTTCAGGGGCGCACACCGCCGTGCGCCCGAGGGGAACCGAGCAAGGGCTAAGGGGCCGTATCGCCATGGCTGGACTCACAAACGGTGGGCCGAACGTGGACGTCAGCCTGCTGTACGACATCAACGGACTGGCGCGGCACGCCCCGGCCGCCGTCGACCGGGCCGTCGGTCTCGTCGGCTCGTACGGGATCCCGCTGGCCCTGGTGCTGCTCTTCCTGTGGTGCTGGCACGGTACGCGCCGGCAGGACGACGTTGCGGCCGCCGAGTCGTTCGCCGCCCTCGTATGGGCTCCGCTCGCCGCCGCCCTCGTCCTCCTCGTGAACGTCCCGCTGCGCGCGTTCGTCGCCCGGCCGCGGCCGTCCGCCGCACACAACGGCCTGGACGTGCTCGCCCCGTACTCCGGCCCAGGCGACTTCTCCTTCGTCAGCGGCCACGCCGGCCTCGCGATGGCCCTGGGCGTCGGCCTGTTCATCGCCAACCGCAAGCTCGGGCTCATCGGGATCGGGCTGGCCCTCGCCGAGGGCCTGTGCCGGGTGTACCTCGGCGTCCACTACCCCACCGACGTCATCGGTGGCTTCGCCCTCGGCACCGCCGTCGTCCTGCTGCCCGCCCCGCTCGCGATGGCGCTGCTGACCCCGGTGGTGCGGGCGGTGGCCCGCTCGCCGCGCGCCGGCCGGCTGGTCCGCGCCAAGCGGCGCGCCCTGTCGCGCCCGGTGGACCTCGCGCAGCCGCAGGCCCCGCACGAAAGCGGCCTCGCGGCGTAGGTCCCGTACGAAAGCGGCCTCGCGGCCCAGGGGGCGTCCTGCCTCAAGGGCGCCCGTACGCGTCCCATACGGAGATCAGGACGGCCGCCAGCAGGCACAGGCCCGCTCCGGCGAAGCACAGGCGGACCGCCCTGCGGCGGGGGCGCGGGGTCACGGGTCGCCGCCCTCCGTGCCATGGCCCTCCGTGTCCTCCTCGCGGCGGTACCGCGAGCGCAGCCACAGACCGGTGGCCACGGCCGCCGCGGTGGTCGCCCCGATGGCCAGGGCCACGTCGGCCGGACCGTCCGCCGAACCCGTCGGGCGTGCCGAGGCCGCGGCGGCGGGCGTGAGCGTGATGAGCAGGGCCCAGAGGAGGGCGGCGACGCGGGGCGCGGGTCCTGGCATGCATCCAGGGCATCCGCTCCCGGACGGCCCGGCCAGCCGGGCCGTCCGAACGGGCGATCCGCGGGGCCCGCGGGGCTCAGGTCGAGGTGTGCAGGTCCGCGTCCCTGCGGGCCAGATCGCGGGAGCGGCGGGCCGGGCCCCGCCAGCCGCAGGTGCACGAAGCCGTGCAGAAAGAGCCCCGTTCGGCGGTGCTCGTGGTGTGCCCGGTGGGCCCGGCAGGTGGCCCCTCCATGGGACGGAAGTGCGGCACGACGTCAAGCGGAGGGACAAGCGACGCTTTGCTGTGCGAATCCACACCACCAAGGTACCCGGGTCCCGGAGGGGCCCGGGAGGGCGGCGGCCCGTGACGGGAAACCCCGGACCTCGTTAACCGGAGCGGGTGGGGGCCTCGGGCAAGCAGCGGTCATGCGTTGGGGGTTGGCAGGCGATGGTGGTGCACCAGCACAGGCGGCGGCGCGGGCGTGCGGGTGAGGCGGTGCTCGCCCTCGGCATGGCCGTGACCGTGGCCGCGATGAGCGGGTGCGGAGGCACGGACCGGGCCGACGCCCGGCCCCCCGCCGACCCGGCCGCGACCGTACGGGCAGCCGCCGACCGGCTGGCGGAGACCGGCAGCGCGCAGGCCCGTACCGCGATGGAGATGGCCACGGGCGGGACCCGGGTCACGATCCGCGGCGAGGGCGGGGTCGACTTCAAGAACCGGATGGGCCAGCTCCTGGTGATGCTCCCGGCGGACGCGGCCGGCAAGGACGAGCACCGGCCCATCACCGAGCTGCTCGTCCCCGGGGCCCTGTACATGAAGAACCGGGGCGCGGGTGTGCCCGACGACAAGTGGGTCCGCGTGGACACGACGGCCCTCGCCGACGGGAACCTCGTCACGGGCGGGGCCACCGACCCGCTGGCCGCGGCCGAGCTGCTGCGCGGCGTACAGGAGGCGACGTACGTGGGCGAGACCGAGGTGGCGGGCACCAAGGTGCGGCACTACCGGGGGACCACCGACATCGGCCGGGCCGCGAAGAGCGCCTCACCGGCGGTCAAGGGGGCGCTGGAGGCGGCGGCGAAAGGGTTCAGCACGGACATCGTCCCGTTCGACGTGTACCTCGACGAGGAGGGCCGGGTGCGGAAGGTCCGGCACCGCTTCAGGTATGTCAACAATGGCGTGATCGATGTCTCCTCGACCACGCTGCTCTACGGGTTCGGGACGCCGGTGAAGGTCGTATTGCCCGCGAGCGGGGACATTTACGCCGGGAAGATCGCCCAGTAGCGGGCCGGACGGTGCCGGGGCGGCGCGACCGGGCCATGGCCCGGTATCCGGAAATGGTCCATCCGTGTCATGCGCACAGCGCCCCGCCCTCCCTACGCTGAGACGGCCCCTGACCGATGACGGCAGATCGAGGTGACACGCGTGACTCCCGCAGGCGGGACGACGGTGCAGGACCACGTGGCGCTCGCCGAGATCGAACTGTGCGGCGAGCTGATCATCGCGGCGTCCGCGGCGGACGAGGAGCGGCTCAGCCAGGACCGGATCGACGAGGTCCTGATGGGGCTCGGGCTGTAGCCGCCGCCGTGCCGGTCAGGTGCGCAGCAGGCGCGCGATCGCCTTCGTCGCTTCCTCGACCTTGGCGTCGATCTCGTCCCCGCCCCTGACGGCCGCGTCGGCGACGCAGTGCCGCAGGTGCTCCTCGAGCAGCTGGAGTGCGAAGGACTGGAGGGCCTTCGTGCTCGCCGAGACCTGGGTGAGTATGTCGATGCAGTAGACGTCCTCGTCGACCAGTCGCTGCAGGCCGCGGATCTGGCCCTCGATGCGGCGCAGCCGCTTGAGGTGCTCGTCCTTCTGGTGGTGGTAGCCGTGCACCGCGCCGGTGGCGGTGGTGGTGGCGGCAGTGCCGGTACCAGTACCAGTACCAGTACCAATACCGGAGGTCGTTCCCGTACCGGCGGTGACGTCGGCTCCGGAGCCCTCCGCCTCGATGGCAGTCATGCGTCCTCCCGTGGTCCGGATCGAGGGGGTGTATACCCCTCATGGGTATAGGGTACCGGGCCCCGAACGGCGCGGCAGGGGCCCGTGGTCCTCACTCTGCCTGATGGAGGACACTGGGTAATCGCCCGGAACCGCCGGTTAGCCCTGGCCGGGGGATGCGCCTAGCATCAGCCTGACCGAATCCAATGCACCCCGAGGACCTCACGTGCGATTTCGTCTGACCCCCAGGGAGACGAGCTTCTATGACATGTTCGCCGCATCCGCGGACAACATCGTCACGGGCTCCAAGCTCCTGATGGAACTGCTCGGAGCGGACTCCTCCGCCCGAGTCGAGATCGCGGAGCGGATGCGGGCAGCCGAGCACGCGGGGGACGACGCCACCCACGCGATCTTCCACCAGCTGAACTCCTCCTTCATCACGCCGTTCGACCGCGAGGACATCTACAACCTGGCCTCGTCGCTCGACGACATCATGGACTTCATGGAGGAGGCCGTCGACCTGGTCGTCCTGTACCAGGTGGAGGAGCTCCCGAAGGGTGTCGAGCAGCAGATCGAGGTACTGGCGCGTGCGGCCGAGCTGACCGCCGAGGCCATGCCGCACCTGCGGACGATGGACAACCTGACCGAGTACTGGATCGAGGTCAACCGCCTTGAGAACCAGGCCGACCAGATCCACCGCAAGCTGCTCGCGACGCTCTTCAACGGCAAGTACGACGCCATCGAGGTGCTGAAGCTCAAGCAGATCGTCGACGTGCTCGAAGAGGCGGCCGACGCGTTCGAGCACGTCGCGAACACGGTGGAGACCATCGCGGTCAAGGAGTCCTGAACCTCGTGGACACCTTCGCTCTGATCGTGACCATCGGTGTCGCGCTCGGTTTCACGTACACCAACGGTTTCCACGACTCGGCGAACGCGATCGCGACCTCGGTCTCGACCCGCGCGCTGACTCCGCGCGCCGCCCTGGCGATGGCCGCGGTGATGAACCTCGCCGGTGCCTTCCTGGGCAGCGGGGTCGCCAAGACGGTCAGCGAGGGCCTGATCGAAACGCCCCAGGGCAACCGGGGCATGTGGATCCTCTTCGCGGCGCTGGTCGGCGCGATCGTCTGGAATCTGATCACCTGGTACTTCGGCCTCCCGTCCTCCTCCTCGCACGCGCTGTTCGGCGGCATGGTCGGCGCGGCACTGGCCGGCGGCACCGGTGTCATCTGGAGCGGGGTGATCGACAAGGTCGTCATCCCGATGTTCGTCTCGCCAGTCGTCGGCCTGCTCGTCGGTTACCTGGTGATGGTGGCCATCCTGTGGATGTTCCGCCGGTCCAACCCGCACAAGGCCAAGCACGGCTTCCGTATCGCGCAGACCGTGTCCGCGGCCGGCATGGCGCTCGGTCACGGTCTCCAGGACGCGCAGAAGACGATGGGCATCGTCGTGATGGCCCTGGTCATCGCCGATGTGCAGACCGCCGACGCGCCGATCCCGATCTGGGTCAAGATCGTGTGTGCCGTGATGCTCTCGCTCGGTACGTACGCGGGCGGCTGGCGCATCATGCGGACCCTCGGCCGCAAGATCATCGAGCTGGACCCGCCGCAGGGGTTCGCCGCCGAGACCACCGGTGCCTCGATCATGTTCGGCTCGGCGTTCCTGTTCCACGCGCCGATCTCCACCACCCACGTGATCACCTCGGCGATCATGGGCGTGGGTGCGACCAAGCGGGTCAACGCGGTCCGCTGGGGTGTCGCCAAGAACATCGTGCTGGGCTGGTTCATCACCATGCCGGCCGCGGCCCTGGTCGCCGCGCTCAGCTTCTGGATCGTGGACCTGGCCTTCGTCGGCTAGGCCGTGTTGTGAAAGTGCTGGTCACAGCCATTCGTTGATGGCTGCGACCAGCACGGTCGCTTCGTAGCGGACTGCGAGTTTGTCGTACCTGGTGGCG
>NZ_JBHYXN010000080.1:0-13810 GCF_042752335.1 Streptomyces sp. NPDC059355
TTTGGCGTTGATTTTTGGCACGCTGTTGAGTTCTCAAGGAACGGACGCTTCCTTTGTACTCACCCTCTCGGGCTTTCCTCCGGGCTTTCGTTCTTCGTTCTTGCGTTTCCGACTCTATCAGAGTCAGTTCCGCTTGCTTTCCGGGGTCTTCGCTTTCGCGCTTTCCCTTTCCGGCGATTCCGACTCTATCAGATCCTTTCGGGCCTGACTCCCAGTCAGCGGGTTTCGCTGCTCAGGCTGTTGGGCCCTTGCGGCGAGTGAGACAGTAGCGGATTCCTTGCCCCCGAACCTAATCGGCGGCTGCGTCCTCGGACGCGGATTCCTCATTCGCAAATACGCATGAAAACGAGACGACACAGTGCGTCGTTCGTTCGAATGTGTAGTGCGGGATGGCTGTCCGGGGACCGACCGGGGTCGGCGCTCACGTCGGACAACTCGAAGAACCATACGGACCTCGGACGGGTGTGTCAACCCTGGGACAGGGGCCACCGGAAGGGCTAGCCTTGCCCCCATGACTACGCATGCGCTCACGTCCAGCCTTCGCTGGTGGGCCGCCTGACGGCGGCCGACCTTCCACGCGAGCACGCATGCGCTCACGGCCGCCGCTTACGGCGGCCGTTTCTGTTTCTCCCCTCCCGGGAGTGGCTCGGTCGCCCGACGCGGCGGTCCCCACACCAGCCACGAAGAGGGAGACAGGACATGACGAGGATCTTCAGCGGGATCAAGCCGACCGGGCACCTGACGCTGGGGAACTACCTGGGGGCCCTCCGGCAGTGGGTCGCCGCCGACCAGCAGCCGGACGAGGCGCTGTTCTGCGTCGTGGACCTCCACGCACTGACCGTCGAGCACGATGCCGCGCGGGTACGCCGGCTCAGCAGGCAGGTGGCGACCCTGTTCCTCGCCTCAGGGCTGGACCCGGAGAAATGCACCCTGTTCATGCAGAGCCACGTCGACGAGCACACCCGGCTCTCGTACGTGCTGGAGTGCACCGCCACCGACGGCGAGATGCGCCGGATGATCCAGTACAAGGAGAAGTCCGCGCGGGCGCAGGCGTCCGGGGAGGGCGTACGGCTGTCGTTGCTGACGTACCCCGTGCTGATGGCCGCCGACATCCTGGCCTACGGGACCGAGGAGGTCCCGGTCGGTGAGGACCAGCGGCAGCACGTGGAGCTGGCCCGGGATCTGGCGGTGCGGTTCAACCAGCGGTACGGGCAGACGTTCACGGTGCCGAAGGCGACGCTGCCGGAGGTGGCCGCACGTGTCATGGACCTACAGGAGCCGACGTCGAAGATGGGGAAGTCCGGCGGGGCGGGCCCCGGGGTCGTGTTCATGCTGGACGAGCCCGGGGTGATCCGTAAGAAGGTCATGCGGGCCGTGACCGACAGTGGGGACGGCGGGGTCGTCTACGACCGGGAGGCGCGGCCGGGGGTCGCGAACCTGCTGGACGTGCTGGCCGCCTGCACCGGCGGGGATCCGGCCGCCCTCGCGGAGGAGTACAGCGGGTACGGGGCGCTCAAGCGGGACGTCGCCGACGCGGTGGTGGAGCTGCTGCGGCCGGTGCAGGAGCGGCATGCCGAGCTCGCGGCCGATCCGGCGTCGGTGGAGAAGGTGCTGCGCGAGGGGGCCGGGCGGGCCCGGGCCCTGGCGCGGCCGATCGTGGACCGGGCGTACCGGGCCATCGGGCTGCTGGAGCCCTGAGCCTCAGGGAGAGGTACGGGCCCCCGCTCGCCGCGGGGGCCGTACCTCCGTGCCGGCCGTGTCAGCTGTTGCCGGAGGCGAGTTCGCGGCTGCGGTCGCGGGCCGCTTCGAGGGCCGCGATCAGGGCGGCGCGTACGCCGTGCCGTTCGAGCTCGACGATCGCGTTGATGGTGGTGCCGGCCGGGGAGGTGACGGCCTCGCGGAGCTTGACCGGGTGCTCGCCGCTGTCGCGGAGCATCACGGCGGCGCCGATGGCGGCCTGGACGATGAGGTCGTGCGCCTGGGCGCGGGGCAGCCCGAGGAGGATGCCGGCGTCGGTCATGGCCTCGACGAGGAAGTAGAAGTAGGCGGGGCCGGAGCCGGAGAGGGCGGTGGCGGCGTCCTGCTGCGACTCGGGGACGCGCAGGGTCTTGCCGACGCCGCCGAAGATCTCCTCGGTGTGGGCGAGGTGTTCGGCGGTGGCGTGGCTGCCGGCCGAGATGACGGACATGGCCTCGTCGACGAGGGCGGGGGTGTTCGTCATGACCCGGACGACGGGGGTGCCGGAGGCGAGCCGCTCCTCGAAGAAGGAGGTGGGGATGCCGGCGGCGCCGCTGATGACCAGGCGGTCGGCGGGGACGTGCGGGGCGAGCTCTTCGAGGAGCTTGCCCATGTCCTGCGGCTTGACGGTGAGGATGAGGGTGTCCGCGCGCTTGGCGGCCTCGGCATTGCCGACGGCCTCGACCCCGTAGCGCGAGCGGAGCTCTTCGGCGCGTTCGGGACGGCGGGCGGTGACGAGGAGTTTGGAGGCGGGCCAGCCGCCGCGGATCATTCCGCTGAGCAGCGCCTCGCCGATCTTGCCGGTACCGAGGACTGCGACTGTCTGGGTCATGCCCGATTCACCTCGCCGAACTTTTCCGCACGCGTTTCACGCGTGATGCGTTTGCCTCCTCATCCTTTCACTCGTGGGACGAACGGCGAGGTGCTGTCCGCAGTGCGGTCAGTGCCGCGTCAGGGCTGCCCGGTCAGGGAGTGCGGCGGCGGAGGGTGGCCGCGCCGAGGGCGAGGACGAGCAGCGCGCAGGCGGCGACGATCACGGCGTCGCGGACGAAGTCGGCCGTCATGTCCGTGTGGGTGAGGACCTGGGTCATGCCGTCGACGGCGTACGACATGGGCAGGACGTCCGAGAGGCCTTCGAGGACGGGCTGCATCGTGTTGCGCGCCGCGAACAGGCCGCACAGCAGGAGCTGCGGGAAGATCACGGCCGGCATGAACTGGACGGCCTGGAACTCGGACGCGGCGAAGGCGGAGACGAACAGCCCGAGGGCGGTGCCGAGGAGCGCGTCGAGCAGGGCGACGAGCAGGAGCAGCCAGGGCGAGCCGACGACGTCGAGGCCGAGGAGCCAGAGGGCGAGGCCGGTGGCGAGGAGGGACTGGACGACGGCGACGGCGCCGAAGGCGAGGGCGTAGCCGCCGATGAGGTCGCCCTTGCCCAGCGGCATGGCGAGGAGGCGTTCGAGGGTGCCGGAGGTGCGCTCGCGCAGGGTGGCGATCGAGGTCACCAGGAACATCGTGATGAGCGGGAAGATCCCGAGGAGGGACGCGCCGATGTTGTCGAACGTGCGCGGGTTCCCGTCGAAGACGAAGCGCAGCAGCGTCAGCATGAGTACGGGGACGAGCAGCATCAGCGCGATGGAGCGCGGGTCGTGGCGCAGCTGGCGAAGGACGCGGGCGGCGGTGGCGGCGGTGGCGGCGGTGCGGGCGGTGCTCATCGGGTGACCTCGGGCTTCGCTTCGGCGTCGGCCTCGTCGACGAGGCGCAGGAAGCCCTCCTCGACGGTGGCGGAGTGCGTACGGGTGCGCAGTGCGTCGGGGGTGTCCTGGGCCAGGATGCGGCCCTCGCGCATGAGGAGCAGGTCGTGGCAGCGCTCGGCCTCGTCCATGACGTGGGAGGAGACGAGGATCGTGGCGCCGCGGGTGGCGGCGATGTCGTGGAAGAGGTTCCACAGGTCCCGGCGCAGGACGGGGTCGAGGCCGACGGTGGGCTCGTCGAGTACGAGGAGCTCGGGGGTGCCGAGGAGCGCGACGGCGAGGGAGACGCGGCTGCGCTGGCCGCCGGAGAGGTTTCCGGCGAGGGCGCCGGCGCGGGTGGTGAGGTCCACGTCGGCGATGGCGCGGGTGACGGCGGCGCGGCGGCGGTCGGTGGCGGCGCGGCCGGGATCGAGGACGGCGGCGAAGTAGTCGAGGTTCTGGCGGACGGTGAGGTCGTCGTAGACGGAGGGGGCCTGCGTGACGTAGCCGATGCGGGAGCGGAGTTCGGGGTGGCCGGCGGGGCGGCCGAGGACTTCGAGGGTGCCGGTGACGTGGGCCTGGGTGCCGACGATGGAGCGCATGAGGGTGGACTTGCCGCAGCCGGAGGGTCCGAGGAGGCCGGTGATGCGGCCGCGGGGGACGTCGAAGGCGATGGAGTCGATGACGGTGCGGGGGGTGCGGCCGGTGCCGCGGCGGACGGTGAGCCCGCGGGCGTGCACGGCGGGCACGGCGGGCGAGGCGGGCTCGGTGAGAGCCGTCTGCGGGTTATTCATCATGTGATGAATAATGCTCCTGGCGGTGCCGGGGCGTCAACAGGCGGGCTCGGGCCGGTCTACTTCTTGCGCTTGGGGCGGCGCGCGGCCGGGTTGCCCGTACGGGCGTTGCGGCGGCGGGCGAACTCGGCGGTGGCGCGCTCGTACTCGGCGCGGCGCAGCTTCTCACCGGGGGCTTCGAAGAAGCAGCGCAGGAAGTACGCGATGAGGGAGCCGATGAAACCGATCGCCTTCAGGCCCTTGAGCGCGGCCTCGTCGGAGGACGGGGCGGGGCGGCGGCTGAAGGAGTCCCAGGTCTTCACGAAGGCGATGGCGCTGGCGATCGCGAAGAGGACGACGACGGAGATGCTGAGGAAGGGGCCGACGTTGCCGATCTCCAGGCCCTCGTAGGAGAGGCGGAGCAGGACGGCCGCCGCGATGGCGGTGACGAGCGAGCCGGCGCCGACGGCGACGCGGCGCAGGGCGTAGCCGCCGTCGTAGTTCACCCAGGTGGTCTCGAAGAACCGGATCGGCTCGGGCTCGGGACCGGCGGCGGCCGCAGGGGCCGCGGGGGCCGGCGCGGCCGGGTCGGCGGGGGTCTGGTCTCGCTGGTCGTCGTCGCTCACACCGGCGATTATCCCTCTCCGCGGCGACCCGGCCGGGGGTGTCTCACGTGGCAGACGGGCGTGATCGACGAGACACCCGCTGGGGCCGGTCAGCCGCAGCTGTTGGCCACGTAGCCGTCGCTGCCGGTCTTCACGTACGCGTCGGAGACGAAGCGGCCGTTGCCGATGCAGTCCCAGACGTCCGACGTGCCGTACGGGCCCGAGACGGTCGTGCCGTCGCACTGGCAGCGGATCGTGACGTTCGCGCCGTAGGGCAGGGTGTCGATGACCGAGTAGTTCGTCCCGGGACCGCTGCGGACGTTCACGCGGTAGCCCGGAGCGACCGGAAACGTCTGGAATCCCGAGCCTGCGGCGAGGCCTTGGACTTGGCTGGAATCGTTCTCCACGGACATGTGAAATCTCCCCCCACGGGTGTTGCCGTGCGCAACTCGCGCAGGGTAGCAGGACCCTTGGAGATTCGTACGGCCCATCGACTAGGCTCCGGCGGGGGTGGTTGAGCGGTGCATTCGCTGCGCGCGGACTACGTGGGCTTTCCGGAGTACGCCGGCCAGTACCGGCTGGAATCGGTGCTCGGTTCCGGCGGGATGGGCGTCGTCCATCTGGCCACCTCCGGTTCGGGGCTGAAACTCGCCGTCAAGATCGTGCATGCCGAGCATGCGGTCGATCCGGAGTTCCGGGCCCGCTTCCGGCAGGAGGTCGCCGCCGCGCGGCGGGTGAGCGGGGCGTTCACCGCGCCCGTCGTCGACGCCGATCCGGATGCCGAACGGCCGTGGATGGCCACCCTGTTCATCGACGCCCCGACGCTGGCCGAGCGCGTACGGGAGCGGGTGCTGGACCCCGCCGAGCTGGCCCGGCTCGCCGCGGGGCTGGCGGAGGCGCTGCGGGACATCCACCGGGCGGGGGTCGTCCACCGGGACCTGAAGCCCAGCAACGTACTGATGGCCCCTGACGGGGTCCGGGTCATCGACTTCGGCATCTCGCGGCCGGCGGACAGCGATCTGCGGACCGAGACGGGGAAGCTGATCGGGACGCCGCCGTACATGGCGCCGGAGCAGTTCCAGCGGCCGCGGGAGGTGGGGTCGGCCGCGGACGTGTTCGCGCTGGGAGCCGTACTCGTCCACGCGGCGACCGGGCACGGGCCGTTCGACTCCGACAGCCACTACCTGGTGGCGTACCAGGTCGTGCATGCCGAGCCCGATCTGAGCGGGCTGCCGGAGCAGCTCGTACCGCTCGTCGCGCGGTGCCTGGCGAAGGAGCCGGCGGACCGGCCCACCGCGGCGGAGCTGATCGCGGAGATGCGGGCGGTGGCGTACCCGACCTCCGAGGACACGCAGGTGTTCGTGCCGCAGCCGCGGCAGCCGGTCGAGGCGGGGCCGGCCGCCGCGGCGGGATCGGCCGCCGAGACGACGCACCGGCGGGAGCGGATCGCGGTCGAGGCCGGGCACCCCGGCCGGGGGCGGCGCCGGGCGCGGGCGGCGGTGGCCACGGCGGTCGGGCTGCTGCTGGCGGGCGGGGCCGCGGGCGGGTACCTGCACTTCGGGGCGGGGGCCGGACCGCCGCAGGAGACCGGCGCGAAGGCGGATCGGGCGGCAGCCGCGGCTCCGGGGAAGCCGTTCGTACCGTGGGCGGTCGCGCTGGGCGAGGCGGGGGCGGGGGCCGGCGGTCGGACCGGCTCGTGCTCCTGGGGGGAGCCGGCGGCGCTGTACTGCGCGGGGCCGGGAGTGGCGGCGGCCCGGCTCGACCCGGCGGACGGGTCGGTGGTGTGGTCGCTGAAGGCGGCCGCCCCGCGGACGCGGACGGCGGCGGACGGTGCACCGCTGCACGCGGGCGGGCTGGTGCTCGTGTCCGCGCCGGGCGGCGGGACGCTGCAGGCGCTGGATCCGGGTACGGGCGCCGAGCGCTGGCAGCGGAAACTGCCGGACGGTGCGCGGGCGGTGGCGGCGGGCGGGCAGGTGCTGCTCGTACCGCCGAACGGGAGCGTGACGGCGCTCGACGCGGCGAGCGGGGCCGTGCGGTGGACGAAGCAGCTCGGCGGAGTGGGCTCCGTGTGGTGGGGCGACGACGGCCCGGCGGTGTACGTGTCGACGCCGGACGGCGGTGGCGGGAGCTCGCAGCTGGCCGAGGTGGATCCGGCGAGCGGGGCGGTGCGCTGGCAGCTGCGGACGCCGGGGCGGCTGCGGCCGGTCGGGGCCGCGCGGGGCGGGCTGTACCTGCTGGACGCGGACCCGGACGGCAGGACGGGCGCGGTGGTCCGGGTGGACACGGCGACGCAGGCGGTACGGCGGGTCCGGCTGTCGGTGCCGCTGTTCGACGCGGAGGCGGCGGTGGGCGCGGACGGCGTCGTCTACGCCGCCGGGGTCTCGGGCGCGCTGATCGCGGTGGGCGCGGAGCGGGAGCAGTGGCGGCTGGAGACCGGCCTGGCCGTGGCGTCCCGCCCGGTGGCGGCCGACGGCCGGATCCACCTGACGGCGCCGGACGGGCGGCTGCTGGCGGTCGACGCCGGGACCGGCCGGCTGCTGGGCCAGACCCGCCCCCGCCCGGGCGACGGCCGCGCCGGGTTCACGGCCACCCTGCCGCCCCCGGTCCCCGCCGCCGGCCGCGTCTACGCCACGTCACCGGACGGCTCGGTCTTCGCGGTCGGCGCCGCCGACCCCGCGGGATGGTGACGCCGCCCGGCCCCGCCGGCCCCGCCGGCGCCTCGGCGCCGGCGGGGCGGAGCCGGGCCGGGTCGGCCCGGCGGGACTGAAACGCGGCGAACCCCGCCGGAGTGTTCCGGCGGGGTTCGCAGTGGCTCTCGTACGGTGCGGGCCGGACAGGACCGGCGGGCCCGGGGGCCTGGCCCGGCCCGGGCGCCTGCGGTCAGATGCCCAGCTTCGACACGTCGCGGACCGCGCCCTTGTCGGCGCTCGTCGCCATCGCCGCGTACGCGCGCAGTGCCGCCGAGACCTTGCGTTCGCGGTTCTTCGGGGCGTAGACGCCGCCGAGGGCCGCGTGGCGCGCGGCCAGCGTGGCCTCGTCCACGAGCAGCTCGATCGAGCGGTTCGGGATGTCGATCCGGATGCGGTCGCCGTCCTCGACGACCGCGATGTCGCCGCCCGAGGCCGCCTCCGGGGAGGCGTGGCCGATGGACAGGCCCGAGGTGCCTCCGGAGAAGCGGCCGTCCGTCACGAGCGCGCAGACCTTGCCGAGCCCGCGCCCCTTCAGGAACGACGTCGGGTAGAGCATCTCCTGCATGCCGGGGCCGCCGCGCGGGCCCTCGTACCGGATGACGACGACGTCGCCCGCCTTGATCTCCTTGCGGAGGATCTTGTCGACCGCCTCGTCCTGCGATTCGCAGACGACCGCCGGGCCCTCGAAGGTCCAGATCGACTCGTCGACGCCCGCCGTCTTCACGACGCAGCCGTCCACCGCGATGTTGCCGCGCAGGACCGCCAGCCCGCCGTCCTTGGAGTACGCGTGCTGCACCGACCGGATGCAGCCGCCCTCCGCGTCCAGGTCGAGGGTGTCCCAGCGCTCGGACTGCGAGAAGGCGGTGGCGGAGCGCACACAGCCCGGGGCGGCGTGCCACAGCTCCATGGCCGTCTCGCTCGCCGTGCCGCTGCGCGCGTCCCACTTCGCCAGCCAGTCCTCCAGGTTCTCCGAGTGGACCGTCGTGACGTCCTTGTTCAGGAGCCCGCCGCGGTGCAGCTCGCCGAGGATGGCGGGGATGCCGCCGGCCCGGTGGATGTCCTCCATGTAGTACGTACCGCCGGGCGCCACGTTCGGCGCGACCTTGGCCAGGCACGGGACCCGCCTCGACACCTCGTCGATGTCGGTGAGGTCGTACTCCAGGCCCGCCTCCTGCGCGGCGGCGAGCAGGTGCAGGATCGTGTTCGTCGATCCGCCCATGGCGATGTCGAGGGCCATGGCGTTCTCGAAGGCCTGGCGGGTGGCGATGGAGCGCGGCAGGACCGAGTGGTCGTCCTGCTCGTAGTACCGCTTGGTGATCTCGACGACCGTCCGGCCCGCGTCCTCGTACAGGGCGCGGCGGGCGGTGTGCGTGGCGAGGACCGAGCCGTTGCCGGGGAGCGCCAGCCCCATGGCCTCGGCGAGGCAGTTCATCGAGTTGGCGGTGAACATGCCGCTGCACGACCCACAGGTCGGACAGGCGTTCTCCTCGATCCGCAGCACGTCCTCGTCGGAGACGTTCTCGTTGGAGGCTTCGACCATGGCGTCGATCAGGTCGAGCTTGCGGACAGTGCCGTCGACGAGGACGGCCTGCCCGGCCTCCATCGGGCCGCCGGAGACGAACACGACGGGGATGTTGAGGCGCATGGCGGCCATCAGCATGCCGGGCGTGATCTTGTCGCAGTTGGAGATGCAGATGAGGGCGTCGGCGCAGTGCGCCTCGACCATGTACTCCACGCTGTCCGCGATCAGGTCGCGGGAGGGCAGCGAGTACAGCATGCCGCCGTGCCCCATGGCGATGCCGTCGTCGACCGCGATGGTGTTGAACTCGCGCGGGATCGCTCCGGCGGCACGGATGGCGTCGGAGACGATCCGGCCGACGGGGGCCAGGTGGGTGTGGCCGGGGACGAACTCGGTGAACGAGTTGGCGACCGCGATGATCGGCTTCCCGATGTCCGCGCTCGCTACGCCCGACGCACGCATAAGGGCGCGTGCGCCCGCCATGTTGCGGCCGTGGGTGACGGTGCGGGACCTCAGCTCGGGCATCGGGTTCACTCCCCATGGGTGCGGTGGCGTTCGCACGCCCGCCGCGACTGTGCATGACTGTGGATATGGCTCGGTTACGAGGCTACGCTCCCGGCCCGCGATGCGGACATGCTGTCCGCATGACGGGACGACAGGCTCATTCCTCGGTCAGGTATCGCTGAAGCGTAGGCGCGACCAGGGTGACGATGTCCTCCGGGTCGGCGGACGCGAGGGGCTCCACCCGGACCACGTACCGCAGGAGCGCGATGCCGATCATGTGGGAGGCGGCGAGCTCGGCGCGGAAGGTGGGGTCGGGGACGTCGAGGTCGGCCGCGACCCGCTCCAGGACCCGGCGCAGGACCAGCCGGCGCAGCACCGCGGCCGCGGCCTCGTGGGTGAGGGCGGAGCGGATGACGGCGAGGAGGGGGGCCCGGCTGGCCGGGTTCTCCCAGATGCCCAGGAAATAGCGGGCCAGCCGCTCCCCGATGCCCTCGGGGCCCTCCCCCACGATCGCGGGGACGCCGAGGGCGGGCTCCATCGTGACCTCGATGGCGGCGGCGAAGAGGTCGTCCTTGCTGCCGAAGTAGTGGTGGACCAGGGCCGGGTCCACGCCGGCGACCTTCGCGATGCCGCGTACGGACGTCTTGTCGTACCCGCGCTCGGCGAACACCTCGCGGGCGGCGAGCCGGATGCGCTCCTGGGTGCCGGGGCCTTCCTCGGCCTCGTCGTGGCGGGGCCGGCCGGGTCCGCGGCGCGGCTTGGCGGGTTCGGTCATGGGCGGGGGGTCCTGATCGGGGCGCCGGCGGGACGGGTCGCGAGGTGCAGGCGGGTGAAGGCCAGAGCCTCGGCCAGGTCGGCCTCGCGCTCGGCGGAGGACATCGCGCGGCGGGTGTTGACCTCGATGACGACGTGCCCGTCGAAGGAGACCCGGGCGAGCCGCTCCAGCAGTTCGGCGCAGGGCTGGGTGCCGCGGCCGGGAACGAGGTGCTCGTCCTTCGCCGAGCCGTTCCCGTCGGCGAGGTGCACGTGCGCCAGCCGGTCCCCCATGCGGTCGATCATGGCGGTGGCGTCCGTACGGGCGGTGGCGGTGTGCGAAAGATCGACGGTGAAATGCCGGTAGTCGTCCTTGGTCACGTCCCACTCGGGGGCGTAGGCGAGCATCTCGCGGTCCCGGTACCGCCACGGGTACATGTTCTCGACGGCGAACCGGACGTCGGTCTCGTCGGCCATCCGCCAGATTCCGGTGACGAAGTCCTTCGCGTACTGGCGCTGCCAGCGGAACGGCGGGTGCACGACGACGGTGGAGGCCCCCAGCCGCTCGGCGGCGGACTGCGCCCGCTGGAGCTTGGTCCAGGGATCGGTGGACCACACGCGCTGCGTGATCAGCAGACAGGGGGCGTGCACGGCCAGGATCGGCACCTGATGGTGATCGGACAGCCGCCGCAGGGCGTCGACGTCCTGGCTGACCGGATCCGTCCAGACCATCACCTCGACGCCGTCGTACCCGAGGCGCGCGGCGATCTCGAAGGCGGTCGCCGTCGACTCCGGATAGACGGAGGCGGTGGAAAGGGCGACTTTCGCAGTCGGGATCCGAACGGGTTCTGCCACGGGGACAGGGTACGGGTCACGGCCGAGAACGACCGTGACGCCGACCACGCCGCCCGCCGGAGCATGCGCTGAGCACATCGGCGTCACAGGCGCGGACCCGCCTCCGGCGGCTCCTGCCGGGAGCCGGGGTCAGTCCAGCGGAAGGGCTCGGTGTGCGGCGACGATCGCATCGATCCGCTGCGCGAGGTCGAAGTCCGCGGCGGTAAGGCGGTATCCGGCGTCGTGCGTCGTGATGGACGCGCGCAAGTGATCGATGCGCAGATCGAGATCGGCATGATGGTGGATCCGTCGGGACCGGTCCGCGATGGTCACGATCGCCGCCACCGCAGCGTGGTAGCGGATCTCGTACACACGGGTGATCTGGTCGTCCTTCCGTTCCCATCCCGGCAGACCCGCCAGACGCTCCGTGATCTCCTCGTCGGACAGCGGCTTCGGCACACCCATGTCAGCCCCCTCGTTCACAGGCGCCAGGATCTCGGCCGGGTCCCGGCCTGCCGGGGCATCGTGCCACGGACGCATCGCCCGCTCCAGAGTGGCGAGTTCACGGCGCATACGTGCGGACCGGGTCTCCACGGCGATCGCGCATCATCGGCCCATGAAGACGAACAGCGCAGACGAACGCCCCATGCCAACGCACACGGCTCCCACTTGGCCTGCTCCGCCGGCGAGCCCCAGTCCCCGGCTGGTGGCCCGCGCCGATGCCGGTTGGCAACGGTTCCTGCGCAGCGCAGGTGAGCCGTCCGGTGTCTGAGGCCTACGCGTACCAACCGCACCCCTTGCTGCGCCGTCGGGTGCGGGACGTCGCGTCCGGGGTGGAGGGCGAGCTGATGGCCGTGATCAACGAGAACGTCTCGGCCGTGGCCGCCCGGGAGTACCGGGTGGACCTGGCCTGCATCCGGGCCGCATCCGGCCGTGAGTTCTCCACGTCGGTCGACAGCGTCGAACCTGCCACGGGCCCGAGCGGTCAGCCGGAAGCCGGCGCGCCCGGTCCGAGATCCGTACCGCGGCCCTCATGACCCACCCCGGACGGGTCGCAGACGCCAAGCCGGGCGAAGCGCGTAGCGATCTGACACGTATCGGGTCCCCGCCGTGTCTTGGCCGCCGTCCGGCTCCGGCTGGGCCTGCCCGGCCCGGGACGGGCCTGGTCACGAGCCCGGCCGGGCAGCCGGCCGCTTCCGGAACCGGGGCTCGGGGGCGCTGATGCGGGCCTGCTCAGGGCATGGGTCCGGGTGACCGTCCCTTTGGGGGCTTCCCGGCTGTCCTTGTCCTTCCGGGGCGGGACGGGCGGTCAAGGGCGGCCGAAGGCCGTCGCGAAGCGACGCGACCGCAGGGAGCGCCCTTGAGGGCCCGTCCCGGCACGGAGGGACGATGGGACTGGCGGGAAGCCCCCACGCCCTCCCTGATGCCGATCCGCCGGGTACCGCCCGCCCCGGTTCCCGGGCTTGCAGGCGCAGCCTCCCCGAGCGGAATGCCGCTCACACCGACCCCGCTCGCAACCTGCTTCGCCCGGCGCCGCAGGTCGCGTACCGCCGCCCCCCGACACCCGGGGCCCGGTCGGCGCAACGCCCTCAGGACGGCAAGTGGTCCAGGCGGCGGAGGATCATGCCCTCGCGCAGGGCCCAGGGGCAGATCTCGAGTTCGTCCACGCCGAAGAGGTCCATCGCGCCCTCCGCTACCAGGGCTCCCGCCAGGAGCTGGGACGCGCGGCCCTCCGAGACGCCCGGGAGGGCGGAGCGCTGGGCCGTGGTCATCGCCGCCAGCCTCGGGACCCACTCCTCCAGGGACTTGCGGGTCAGGTCCCGCTGGACGTACAGGCCGTCCGCCGAGCGGGCCGCGCCCGCGATGCGGGCCAGCTGGCGGAACGTCTTCGACGTCGCCACCACGTGGTCCGGCGCCCCGAAGCGGCTGAACTCCCCGACCGTACGGGCGATCTGGGCCCGCGCGTGCCGCCGCAGGGCCCGTACGTCCGCCGGGTCCGGCGGGTCGCCCTGCAGCCAGCCCGTGGTGAGGCGGCCCGCGCCCAGCGGCAGCGAGACGGCCGCGTCGGGGTCCTCGTCGATGCCGTACGCGATCTCCAGCGAGCCGCCGCCGATGTCCAGGACCAGCAGCTTGCCCGCGGACCAGCCGAACCAGCGCCGGGCGGCCAGGAACGTCAGCCGCGCCTCGTCCTCACCGCTCAGGATGGGCAGGTCGACTCCGGTCTCGGCCAGCACCCTGGCCAGGACCTCGTCCGCGTTCGTGGCTTCCCGTACGGCGCTGGTCGCGAAGGGGAGGACGTCCTCGCAGCCCTTGTCCTCGGCGGCCTGCGCCGCCTCGCCGATCACCGAGACCAGGCGCTCGACGCCCTCCGGGGTGACCGCTCCGCGCTCGTCGAGCAGCTCCGCCAGCCGCAATTCCACCTTGTGCGAGTGCGCCGGCTGCGGGCGCGCGCCGGGGTGCGCGTCCACCACCAGCAGATGGATCGTGTTCGAACCCACGTCAAGGACACCGAGTCTCATACGAGGAAACGCTACTGTGCGGCTGGAGTACGGGTGGCGTAAGGGGCCCTTAGAGGTCCTAACAGAAGCTGTTGATCATGTGACTTTCGGTCCGGGTGGTCGTTGGTCTGGGCGTGGGGAAACGTCAGTCGCGGCCATGGATCGTG
>NZ_JBHYXN010000081.1:0-13459 GCF_042752335.1 Streptomyces sp. NPDC059355
CCGACCCCGACCCCCACCCCCGGTGATCTGAAGCTGACCAACCCCGGCCCCCAGACCTGCAAGTTCAACCAGACCTGCACCATCCAACTCACCGCCACCGGAGGCAAACCCGCCCTCCACTACACCGCCACCGGACTCCCCTTCGGACTCACCATCGACACCGACACCGGCCGCATCACCGGCAAACCCTGGACCACCGGAACCCTCCAGATCACCGCAACCGCCACCGACTCCACCACAACCACCGCCACCACCACCTTCCCCCTCACCACCCACTGGTTCTGACCGGCAACCGGGAGGCGGGCGCACACCGCCCGCCCCCGAAGCCGCGCTTGGTTCCACGCGAAACAGTGACATGCATCACCATCGCCGAACTGATCACGGAAGCATTACGTCCGTTCCCCTCTCCCCGACATGTCGATATTTGTCCCACTCGAATCGACATTCCCCTCTTCGCCCGACATGGGTGTCCGCAACGACGCCACCATCAGCGGCAACTGGCCTTGTCACAGCCGTGCCTGATGGAGGATCCTGATCTCACGCGGCCGGCCGGCCACCCGGTCAGCATGACTGTCCGCCCTTTTCAAGCCCGGCGCCCGGCTCTGCCCCGCGGCCCGGCGGCGAGACTTGCCAGCCCGTTGCGGGGCTTCTAAGAATGGCGGCCCGGCCCCCGCGCTCCAGCAGCTCAGGCGCAGGACGCATCGCAGAAACCACGTGAGGTCACGCATGCACAAGCACCGCAAGAAGACGCACTACAAGAAAATAACCATCGCCGCCGTCACCCTCGGCCTCGTGGGCATCCCCACGGCCGCCATGGCGTGCCTGCACACCAATGAGGCGGGTGGGGCGAAGGCCGGCGGCAGGCACGGCATGCGCCCCTCCCACACCGCCCCCTCCCCCACTGAGTCGGTCGTGACCCTGGCGGAGCCGACGGACGCCCCGGTCCCGTCCGAGACCGCGACGGCCACCCCGGCCGCGCAGACCACGCAGGCCCCGGAGCCGGAGCAGCCGGCCACCGAGCCGACGCGGCGGCCCCCCGCGGCGAAGCCCGCGCGCCCGGCCCCGGCGAAGCCGTCGGCTCCGGCCACCGCGGAGCAGCCGGCCACCCCGACGGGCGGGGCCTCCGGTCCGGCCGCCGAGGTGGTGGCCCTCGTGAACAAGGAGCGCGCCAAGGTCGGCTGCTCGGCGCTCACCGTCAACCCGAAGCTGACGGCCGCCGCGCTGAACCACAGCCAGGACATGGCCTCGCACTCCAACATGTCGCACACCGGCTCCGACGGATCGGACCCGGGCGAGCGCATCACCCGGAGCGGCTTCACCTGGACGACGTACGGCGAGAACGTCGCGTACGGCTACAGCACGCCCGAGCAGGTCATGACCGGCTGGATGAACAGCCCCGGGCACCGCGAGAACATCCTCAACTGTGCCTTCAAGGAGATCGGCGTCGGCCTCGCGCAGCCGAACTCCTACTGGACGCAGGACTTCGGTACGGCCCGCTGACGGCTCCCGCTAGCGGGAGGTGTCGAACACCTCGTCCCGCGTCGTGGCCAGGGCGCACTCCAGCGCCCCGCGCAGGACGGGGTGTTCGCGGATGTCCGCGAGGACCAGGGGCGGCTGGCAGGCGGACAGTTCGGCGAGCTCGGCCTCGACCAGGGCGCGCAGCGGCTCGCCGCCCGCGAGGAACACTCCGCCGGAGAGGACCACGAGCTCGGGGTCGAGTACGCCGGCGATCGAGGACAGGCCGGTGGCGACGGCCGTCGCGAACTCCTCCAGCACCTTGCGGTACGGGCCTTCGGCCTCGTTCGAGGCGCGCCTGAGGATGGCCATGGCCTCCTCGAGCGCCGGGTCGGCCGCCCCGCGCCGTCCCGTGCCGGTGGGGGACTCCGCGCCGTCCGCGACGTGGCCGATGCCCAGCCTGCGCGCCATCTCGGGGACCACCTGGAAGCCCGCCAGGTCCTGGTACCCGCCGGTCTCGGCCACTTCGGGGTTGCGCACCAGCGGGGTGCCGGGGACGGGCATGAAGCCGACCTCGCCCGCCCCGCCCGTACGCCCGCGGTACAGGCGGCCGCCGAACATCATGGCGGCGCCGATGCCCTCCTCGTTCCACAGCAGGAAGAAGTCCTCGTGCCCGCGGGCCGCTCCGGTGCTCCCCTCGGCGATGGCGACGAGGTTGACGTCGTTCTCGCAGTCGACGGGCATGGGGAGTCCGGCCGCCAGCTCGCGCAGCAGGGTCGGCGACTGCCAGCCCGGCAGGTGGCTGGGGTAGCGGAGCCGGCCCTCGCGGTGGTCGAAGGCCAGCGGGGCTCCGACGACGACCCGGTGGATGGCGTCGGAGGTGAGCCCGGCCGCCCGCGCGGCGCCCTCGACGGCCGCGATCACCTGGTCGACCTCGCCGCCGCACGCCTCGGGGGCGGTGAGCTCGTACGTGCCGATCGTCCGCCCGGTGAGGTCCGCGACCGCCGTACGGATCAGGCCGGGCGTCACGTCGAGCCCGGCCACGTACGCGGCCGCCGGGTTGAGGGTGTACAGCAGGGCGCCCGGTCCGGGGTGCCCCGCGGAGGTGCCGCCGGCCACGACGAGGCCGGACTCCTCCAGGCGGGCCAGCATCTGGGAGGACGTCGGCTTCGACAGCCCGGACAGCCGGGCGATCTGGGCCCGGGACAGCGGCCCCTGCTCCAGCAGGAGCTCCAGGGCAGCGCGGTCGTTCAAGGTGCGCAGGACCCGGGGTACGCCGGGCACTCGGTTCGTCACACGTACCCCTGGTCGACTGTCAGAAGATCTTCCCTTCCATAGTACCGGCGCCTGCCCGGCCGGGCCGTGGGCCGCTACTGGCCCACTCTTCCGTCGACGCACTCGCGCAGCAGGTCGGCCTGGCCGCAGTGCCGGGCGTACTCCTCGATCCGGTGCACCATCAGCTCCCGGATCGCGATCCCGTCCTTCCCCACGCGCTCGCCCAGGTCCGGGTGGCCGGCCAGCGCCGCGTCGGTCGCGGCCTGCTCGCGCTCCAGATCGGCACGGGCGGCATCGACCACCGCCTGATCGGCGACGGCTCCGTGGAAGTCCGCGTCCTTCGCGCCGTACAGCTTCGGCAGCGGTTCGCCGTCGGTGATCCAGTTGCGCCAGTCCCTTTCCACCTCGGCGAGGTGGCGTACCAGGCCCAGCAGGGACATCGTCGAGGGAGGGACCGACCGGCGGGCGAGCTGCTCCGCGTCCAGGTCCTCGCACTTCATGCGCAGGGTGATGCGGTAGTTGGCGAGGAAGTCCTGCAGGGGCGCGAGCTCGCCGTCAGGGCTGCTCTCGTTGTTGCGGGGGTCGTCGTCCGGGTCGGCCCACATGTCGGGGTAGACGGTCGCCCGGGTCCATCGCGCGGATTGATCGCTCATGCGTCGCATGGTCGTCCGCGAAGGCCCGGGCCCGCCACCGAATTCGGGAGCCGCGGTCGGGCGTGGCGGCGGCCTCAGCTCACCGCGCGCTTGACGAGCGCACCGATCCGCGCCTCGTCGTCGGGCGTCAGCCCGGTCAGGGCGTAGGCGGCCGGCCACATGGTGCCCTCGTCCAGCTGCGCCAGGTCGCCGAAGCCGAGTGTGGCGTACCGGGTCTTGAACTTCTGGGCGCTCTGGAAGAAGCAGACGACCTTGCCGTCCCGCGCGTACGCGGGCATGCCGTACCAGAGCTTCGGCGCGAGCTCCGGGGCGTTGGCCTTGACGATGTCGTGGATGCGCTCGGCGATGACGCGGTCCGCGTCCGTCATTTCGGCGATCCTCGCCCGCACCTCGGCGTCCCCGTCCGCCTTGGCCGTGCGCGAGCCGCGGCGCGCGGTGGCCTTGAGCTCACCGGCGCGCTGCTTCATCGCGTCCCGCTCCTCGGCCGTGAAGCCGTCGTACTTCTCCGTGTCCGCCATGGCGGGCGTCCTCTCTCGACAAGATCCGGGAATCGGCCGGTCGGGCTGGGGAGGCGGCGGTCAGCCGAGCCAGCGGCCGTCGCGCATGAGCGTGCGGCCCTGCAGCTCGTCGGCCTCCCGCCAGGCCTGGATGCGCGTGGGCCGGATCCGGAAGTACTGGTAGCGGTCGTCGAGTTCCCTCGGGTCGAATCCGGTCTTCGCCGCGAACGCCTCGCCCGACCCCGGGGCAAGGTCGGCGAGGTCCACCGGCTCGGCGATGCCGTCGATCATGACGACGTCGCGCGTCGGCCCGAGGGCGAGCCGCACCGCCGCGTCCGCCAGCAGGTTCCGGCCGGTGACGGAGGCGCGGGGGGTCGAGACGAGGATCGCGTCCCCGTCCCAGAGGTAGGAGAGCGGGACGAGGTGGGCGCCCGGGGAACCCTGCGTCGCGACCCAGAGATCGATGTCGCCCTCCAGTCGCGCGCGGGTGTCCCGCACCCTCTCGTCGAGCCCGCGCGGCGGCACGCCGGTCATTTCTTCCTCCATGGCTGGGTCCGGGTCGTCGGTCGGTGGCAGGTCAGGGCGCGGGCGTCCGCGACGGGGCCTCCCACGCGAAGCCGTCCGGGTCGGCGAAGGCCTCGCCGCCGCCGAGAACCAGCCGGTGCGATCCCGTCCCGTCGACGGGGACGCCGACCTCCTTGGCGAGGGCGCGGCGCCCGTACAGCGCCAGCTTGACGCCGCCCGACGGAGCCTCGAACTGCACGTACTTGCTGCCGAAGCTCTTGGCGACCGTGAGGCCGCGGTCGAGGTAGAACCGCTTGCTCGCGAGCACGTCCGCGGATCCGAGCAGGAGCACCATCTCGTCGAACCTCAGCGGGGCCGGGCCCCGGTCCTTCTTCTCCGAGGTGGCGACCTTCCAGATCGTCCCGTCCGGTGCCTGGACGACGCCTCCGTAGCCCCAGAAGGACTTCGCGGCGGGCTTCAGCGGCGTGGCACCGGCGTCGAGGGCGGCGCCGATGAAGCCGTCGACCACGGACGGCCGGGACACGGTGAGCGAGAGCGCGAACCCGCGGAAGCCGGTCGTCGGAGCCTGCGAGGCGCGCAGGCTCACCTGGTCGCCGAGGCCGAAGGCGGTGTAGAAGCGGTCGGCGGCCGTGGTGTCGGCCACCTCGAGGGTGACGGATGCGATGGAGTTCATGTCCTTCACGCTAGTTCCGGGAGGGCGGCCGGTGCTTCTCGATTCCTGACCGGTCCGCAGGCGGCCGGCGGTACGCCGGCCGGCCCGTCGGGGCGGGCGCCGAAGGCGGCGCGCTCGATGCGACGTGCCATCAGATAGTCGTAGGGCGACTTCCCGTACGCGAGCCGGAACTCCCGGCTGAGCTGCCCGGCCGCCATGCCCGCGCCGCGGGCGAGCGCCTCGACGTCCAGCGGCCGCGCGTACTCCCGGTCGATCCGGTCGCGGACGCGGCGCAGCCGGGCGAAGTCCTTCAGGCGCTGCGCCTCGGTGAGTGCGCGTCCCCACGCGGGATTGCACATGCGAGAACCCCCCTCTGTCTCTGCTCGGTGTCGCGACTCAGCGCAGTTCCTGGATCCGGATCAGGTTGCCCGCGGGGTCGCGGAAGGCGCAGTCGCGGATGCCGTACGGCTGCTCGGTCGGCTCCTGCACGACTTCGGCGTCGCCGGCCCGGACCTTCTCGAAGGTGGCGTCGAGGTCCCGCGTGGCGAGCAGGATCCAGCCGTACGTGCCCTTGGCCATCATCTCGACGACGGTGCGGCGCTCGGCTTCGGTGATGCCGGGGTCGGCGGCCGGCGGCGCCAGCAGGATGGACGTACCGGGCTGGCCGACGGGGCCGACGGTGATCCAGCGCATCTTGCCCTGGCCGACATCGCTGCGGACTTCGAACCCGAGGGTGTCGCGGTAGAAGGCCAGGGCGGCCTCCGGGTCGTCGTGCGGCAGGGAGCTCGTGTGAATGGTGATGTCCATGACCAACACGGTAGTTCCCGCCCCGCGCCCCGCGCTTCTCCGTTCCTGATCCGCGCCGGTCACTTTCCGACGGTGTTCATGAGGACGATCGCCGCGAGATCGGCCAGGATGACGCAGACGACACCCAAGATCATGATCCAGGCCCGGCGTGATTCGTCCATGCCTTTCAGTCAAGCCGCACGGCCCCGGAGCGGCAACCAGAGTGCCTCCGGGGCCGGGTTTGTATCCGCCGTGTATCAGGGAGCGCTTGGTCGTCCATCGAAGCGGGAGGCCGGGCCGGTGACGCCGTGGCCGCGCCCGCCACCTGCCGTATCGTTCATTTTCGGGTCGCCCGCCGCCCCCGCCCGTCCGCCCCCACAGGAGTCCTCCCCGTGTCCTCGTCCACCCCCGCCCAGGCCTGCGCGCGCCCCGTGCGCGTGCTGCTGGTGGAGGACGACGAGCTGATGCGCCGGTCCTTCACCGTCGCCCTCGAACGCTACGGCTACCGGGTGAAGGCCGCGGCCGACGGCCTCGCCGGGCTGGAGCTCTTCCGCGACGGCAGCCGGGACGGCGAGGACACCGGCTTCATCGACGGTGGCCACGGCGACGGTGGCGGCGGCGACGGCTTCGACCTGCTGATCCTGGACGTGATGCTGCCCGGCCTGGACGGCATCGGCCTGTGCCGCAGGATCCGGGAGACCAGCCTGGTGCCGATCCTGATGATGTCCGCCCGCGGCGACGGGCTCGACATCGTGGCCGGTCTGGAAGCCGGGGCCGACGACTACGTGGTCAAGCCCGTGGACACCTACGTGCTCGTGGCTCGCATCCGCTCGCTGCTGCGCCGGGCGACGTACGCGCCCTCGGCCCCGGGCGCCGGGCGCGCCGCCGGCGAGGAGCCGGGCCCCTCCCAGGGGGACCTGCTCGTCTTCGGGGACCTGACCCTCGACACCGGCGGCCTGGAGGTCTTCGTCTCCGGAACCCCGGTGGCGCTGACCCCGACCGAGCTGAAGCTGCTGCTGGAGTTCGCCGCCCGCCCGGGCGTCGTACTGGAACGGCACACCCTGCTGCGCAACGTCTGGGAGTACGGCTGGGACGGCGACAGCCGGGTCGTGGACCTGTGCGTGCAGCGGCTGCGCCGCAAGCTCGGCCGGGACCGGATCGAGACGGTCCGCGGCTTCGGCTACAAGCTCAGGCGCTGAGACCCGTGCGCCCGTACCGCCGTCTCCCCCGCCCGGACCGCGTCTCCCTGCGCTGGAAGATCGCCGCGCTGGCCGCGGCCACCGCCTGCCTGGTCGCTGCGGCCGTCGGCGTACTCGTACACCTGTGGACCGCGAGCGACATCCGCGGCCGCGCCGAGATGCGCGCGTTCAACGGGGTGTACGCGGCCATGGCGACGTACCGGCGCACCGGGACGCTGGTGGACGGTGCCGAGCTCGATCCCGTCGAGCTGCCCCGCGTACTGGCCCACCCGGCCGACGGCGCCCGGCACACCGCCCACGACGGCCACGTCGACAACAACGTCGGCCCGAGCTTCTGGGCCGCCCCGTCGACCTCATGGCCGACAGCCTCGGCCGGCGGCTTCGGACCGAGCGGCAGTTCACGGCCGACGTGGCCCACGAGCTGCGCACCCCGGTCGGCGGTCTGCTGGCCGCCACCGACCTGCTGCCGGCCGGCGAGACGGAGGACCTGGTACGGGGCCGCGTTCGCGATCTGCGCGGCCTGGTCGAGGACCTGCTGGAGATCTCCCGGCTGGACGCGGGCGCCGAGCGCCCGGTACGCGCCCGCGTGCCGCTCGGCGAGGTCGTCCGCGAGGCCGTGGCGCGCACCGGATTCGACGCGTCGGTCACGGTGGCCGAATCCGCGGGTACGACGGCCGCCGAGACCGTCGAGACCGATCCGCGCCGCCTCGAACGGATCGTCGGCAACCTCGTCGTCAACGCCCACCGGCACGGCGCGACCCCGGTCGAGGTCACCGTCGAGGGCCGTACGGTCGTCGTACGGGACCACGGCCCCGACTTCCCCGCCGACCTCCTGCGCGAGGGTCCGCGCCGCTTCCACACCGGCGCGGCGGAACGCGGCTCGGGCCACGGCCTGGGGCTGACCATCGCCCTGGGCCAGGCCCGGGTGCTCGGCGCCGCGCTGCGCCTGGACAACGACCCGGCCGGCGGCGCCGTCGCCACCCTCGGCCTGCCCGCGTCCTGACGGGCCCGCCCCACCCCACCCGCTACACGACCGATACGAAGCGACGCGGCAGCCGACACACGGCGGCCCCGGCCCCCGATACACGTCCCGGACACCCTTCGAAGTGCATCCACCCGCACCGAAGAGGAGTCCCCTTGACCGCCGCACCCCTTGACGCCCTCGCACCGCACCCGACGACCGGGTTCGCGGCCGCCACCAGCGAGCTGTCGAAGGTCTACGGGAGCGGCGACACCCGTGTCGTGGCCCTGGACCGCGTCAGCATCGCCTTCCAGGAAGGCGAGTTCACCGCGATCATGGGCCCCTCGGGCTGCGGCAAGTCGACCCTGATGCACTGCGCCGCCGGGCTCGACCCGGTCAGCTCCGGCTCCGTACGCATCGGCACCACCGAGCTGAGCACGCTGGGCGAACGGCAGCTGACCGAGCTGCGGCGCGACCGGATCGGCTTCATCTTCCAGGCCTTCAACCTGCTGCCGACTCTGACCGCGCTGGAGAACATCACGCTGCCTCTGAGCATCGCGGGCCGCCGCCCCGACCAGCAGTGGCTGGAGCGCATGGTCTCCATGGTCGGGCTCGCCCAGCGGCTCGGCCACCGGCCCGGACAGCTGTCCGGCGGACAGCAGCAGCGCGTGGCCGTGGCCCGCGCCCTGGCCTCCCGGCCCGCGATCATCTTCGGCGACGAGCCCACCGGCAATCTCGACTCCCGCGCGGGCGCCGAGGTGCTCGGCTTCCTGCGCGACTCGGTGCGCGAGCTCGGCCAGACGGTGGTCATGGTGACGCACGACCCCGTCGCCGCCGGCTATGCCGACCGCGTGGTCTTCCTCTCCGACGGCCGCCTGGTCGACGAGATGGCCCACCCCACCCCGGAGCGGGTGCTGGACCGGATGAAGGCGTTCGACACCCACGCCCGCACCAGCTGACCCCGACCCGACTCCCCCTGCTCTCCCCGTACGCCCACGTCCCCGAAAGCTGCCCATGCTGAGAACAGCCCTGCGCAACGTCCTGGCGAACAAGGCCCGTCTGGTCATGACCGTCCTCGCGGTCTGCCTGGGTGTCGCGTTCGTCTGCGGAACCCTCGTCTTCGCGGAGTCCTCCGCCGCCGCCTACCGCGCCGCCGCGTCGAAGGACTTCGCGGGCATCGCGGTCACCGTGACCCCGAAGTACGCCCCGCCCGGGGCCGGGGAGGAGAAGCCCGGCGCCCTCGACGACGCGCTCGTACGGAAGCTGGCCGAGGTACCCGGCGTCGCCGCCGCGCGGCCCGCGGCCGACGGCTCGGCGACCCTGAACGACGCGGACGGCCGTCCGCTGCGGGCCGGCAAGGCATGGTCGAACCTGGCCGCCGCCTACGTACCCGGCAAGGACGGCAAGGACGGCCGCCATCCGCTGGTCGAGGGCCGCGCCCCGCTCGGGGGCGGGGAACTCGCCGTGGACAGCGGGACCGCCGCGGCCGGCGGGTTCAGGATCGGCGACATGGTCACGCTGGCCACCGACGGCCCGGTCCTGAAGAAGCGGCTCGTCGGCATCGTGAAGACCCAGGACTCGCGGGTGACCGCCGGCGGAACCCTCGCCGTGTTCGACAAGGCGACCGCCCAGGAGCTGTACGCCCCCCCCGGGCTGTACACGTCGATCGACGTGTCCGCGAAACCCGGCACGGACGAGTTCGAGCTCGCCGGGCGGATCACCGCCCTGCTCCCGGCCGACCGGGCCGAGGCCGTCACCGCCACCGCCCAGGCGACCCGGCAGGCCACCTACACCGACACGCTGACCCGCGGCCACCAGAAGATGCCGATGCTCTTCGCCGGGGTCTCGCTCTTCATCGGCTCCTTCCTCATCGTCAACACCTTCACCATGGCCGTGTCCCGGCGCACCCGGGAGATCGCGCTGCTGCGGGCGATCGGCGCCTCGCGCCGCCAGGTGGTCCGCTCCGTCCTGTGGGAGGCGGTCCTGCTCGGCCTGGTCTCGTCGGCGGCCGGTTTCGTACTCGGCCTCGGCATCGCCTCCGTACTGCCCGGCCTCCTGAGCACCTCGCAGGACGCCCTGCCCGACGGCCCCCTGGTGTTCGGCCCGCTGCCCGTCATGGCGGCGCTCGGCGTGGGCGTGGCCGTCACGGTGCTGGCCGCCTGGCTGCCCTCCCGCAAGGCGGCGAAGGTCGCGCCCATCGAGGCGCTGCGCACCAGCGAGCAGCCGCCCACCGCCACCGCATCCCGGGTCCGGGGCGTGGTGGGACTGGTCCTGCTCCTCGGCGGAGGCGGACTGCTGGTCTCGCTGACGGGAGCGAAGGACGCTTCGGAGGAGAACCTGCAGCACGCGATGTTCGGCTGCGCCCTGCTCGTCGTCGCGTTGATCGTGCTGGCGCCGCTGCTCGCCGTCCCCGTCATCCGGCTGACGGGACGGCCGACCGGCCGCTTCGGGGTCACCGGGCACCTCGCCCGCGAGAACGCGCTGCGCGACCCGCGGCGCACGGCGGCCACCGCCTCCGCCCTGATCGTCAGTACGGCATTGGTCGCCGGGCTCGCGGTCATCGGGAACTCCACCGGGCAGGCCCTGGACCGGCAGGCCGCGGCCGGCCTCGGCGCCGACTACGTGATCGGCAGCAGGGTCAACATGACCGCCCTCGACCCGGGCACCGAGAAGCGGGTGGCGGGCACCCCCGGGGTGAGGACGGCGGCCGGCATCGCGGACTCCACCGTCTTCACCGGCGGCGGCGTCCGCAAGATCGCCGGCATCGACCCCGCCACCGTGGACGACGTCATGAAACTAGACTTCGTCGGCGGCTCCCTGAAGGACCTCGGACCGGGGCGGATCGCGCTCTCCGCCGCCGTCGCCCGGGAGCAGGGCGTGAGCGCGGGCGGCCAGGTCAAGGCCCGTATCGGCCGCAACCAGGAGTTCACGCAGTACACGGTCGTCGGCGTCTACGAGGACAACCCCACCGCCGGGGAGGTGCTGGGCTCGCGTGCCGACGTACAGCGCGACAGCTTCCTGCCCGACTCCGTCCAGCGGATCCTCGTACGCACCGACGGCGCGGCGGTCTCGAAGACCACCGAGGACGGGCTGCGCGCCGCCGCGGGCAACAGCCCGCTGGTACAGGTGAAGGACCGCCAGGCACTGGTGGACGAGGCGGCCGGCTCCCTGGCCGACCTGCTGACCCTGATGTACGGGCTGCTCGCGATCGGTACGGTGATCTCGCTGCTCGGCATCGTCAACACCCTGGCCATGTCGGTCGCGGACCGCACGCGCGAGATCGGCGTCCTGCGTGTCATCGGCATGGACCGCGCCGGGATCCGGCGGATGATCCGCCTGGAATCGGTGACCGTGGCCGCCTTCGGCACGCTGCTGGGCCTGGCGGGCGGGCTGTTCGGAGCCTGGGCGGTCGGGTCGCTGACCAACGGCGCCATGAAGGAGTACTCCCTGGCGCTGCCCTGGGGGACGCTGCTCCTCGTGTGTCTGGTGTCCTTGACGATCGGCGTGCTCGCGGCCGCCGTGCCGGCCCGCCGCGCCGCCTCGCTGAGCCCGCTGGAGGCCGTGGCGGAGCGGTGACGGACGGATGCGGGTGACGCCGAGAGCCGGGCTGGTCAGACCCGGCCCTCGGCGCCGTGCGTTCAGCTCGGGCGAATGCCCATGCCCATGCCCATGCCCATGCTCACCAGAGGACGGGCATCCGCTCGGGGATCCGCTTCATGAACCCCGTGCGCCAGACGAGTTGCTCGATCGGCACGGCCAGGTCGAGGCCGGGCAGCCGCTCGAGGAGCACCTCGATGGCGATCTGCGCGTGCCGCTTGCCCAGGGCGGTCGCGGGGCAGTAGTGGCCGCCGCCGCCGAACGACAGGTGCGCGTTCGGGTTCGGCCGGTCGAGGCGTACCGTGTGCGGGTCCTCGAACTCGGCGGGGTCGTGGTTCGCGGCCTCGACGAGGACGAGGACCAACTCCCCCTTCTGTACGGTGACATCGCCGAGCTTCATGGTCTCGGTGGCGATTCGGGGCAGCCCGTCGGCGATGGACAGGTTGATGCGCAGCAGCTCGTCCACGGCGGCGGGCACGAGCGTCGGGTCGGCGATCAACTCGGCCTTGAGTTCAGGGTGTTGGATCAGCGAGACGAGGGCCATGGTGAGGAACCCCATGACGCTGATGACGCCCGCGCCGAACATCGTGACGCCGACGGTGGCGAGCATCTCGTCGGTCAGGTGCGCGTAGTCGGGGTCCTCGCGCAGGGCGGCGAGCTCGGCCATGAGGCCCGTCGTCACCGGGTCGTCCAGCCGGCCGACCATGTGGGCCATGTCGCGGTCCCAGTTGATGCCCGCCGCGGGGATGGGGCGCGGGCTGTTCATGAACGCGACGTGCAGCGACCGGTAGAGGTCGGGCCCGTCGCTCTGGGGGATGCCGAGGATGTGGCAGTGCAGTCCGGTGGAGTACGGGACGGTGAAGTCGCGGCGCAGGTCGGCCGGCACCCCGGTGGCGACGAGCTGGTCGACGAGGGCGTGCGCGTGGCCGACCTGGCCATCTGCGTAGCCAAGGCCGTCGGCGGCGTCATCGCCGGCTCTCCCGCATTGCTCTCCGAGGCGGCCCACTCGGTGGCCGACAGCCTGAACGAGGTCTTCCTGCTGGCCTCGGTCAAGCGCAGCCGGCGTCCGGCCGACCGGCGCCACCCCTTCGGCTACGGCAAGGAGCGCTACTTCTGGTCCCTGCTGGCCGCCGTCGGCATCTTCGTCACCGGAGGCTGCTTCTCGGTGCTCCAGGGCATCGAGGCGTTCCGCGCGGGCGGTTCCGAGTCCCACGAGGGGTATCTGATCGGCTTCGCCGTGCTCTTCGTGGCGCTGCTCGCCGAGGGGGCCTCGCTGGCGCGGGCCGTCCTCCAGGTCCGCGGCGCGGCCGCGGCCGCCGACCACAGCGTGCGCGAGGAGATCCGGGTGGGCCGGGACCCGGCTCTGCGGACCGTCCTCGCGGAGGACAGCACGGCCTGCGCGGGTGTCCTGCTGGCCATGGCCGGGATGGGCCTCCACATGGCGACCGGGCGGATGGCGTACGAGGCGTCCGCCTCCATCCTGATCGGCGTCCTGCTCGTCTACGTGGCGTACACGCTCGGCAAGGGCGCCCGGGCCCAGCTGATCGGCGAGGCTGCCGATCCCGAGGTGCAGCGCGGGGTACGGGAGCTGTTGCGCCGGCAGCCGGAGATCGACTCGGTCACCGCCCTGCTGACCATGCGGCTGAGCCCGGATTCGGCGCTCCTGGCCGCGAGCGTCGACCTGACCCCCGGGTACGACAGCGAGACCGTCGAGGACGCGATGGTCCGCATCAAGGAGGAGCTGCAGACGCGCTGGCCCGAGCTGGACCAGGTGTTCCTCGACGTCACGGACGCCGCGGCGGCCCGCCGCGCGACGGGCCGCGCCCGATGACCGGCATCGCGGCGCCGCCCGCCCCGGC
>NZ_JBHYXN010000082.1:0-11904 GCF_042752335.1 Streptomyces sp. NPDC059355
CGGTAGCTGGGGGACGTCGGTGACCGACGACAACGCGGCGAGCGTGCGTGCCAGGCCCCGCCGGCCAGACGGGACTTTGACGACACGACCTAGGGCCAGGGATCTACGTCTGCTCGGCCGAAGGCCCCATGCGGGTGGTCCGTGGCGCTGCGAGGCTGGGTGGCATGACGGAGTTCGAGGGTTTCAGCGAGACGCAGCTGGCGTACCTGCGGTCGCAGCGGCTGGGGCGGCTGGCGACGGTGGACGCGGCCGGGCAGCCGCAGGCGAATCCGGTGGGGTTCTTCCCGCAGGACGACGGAACGGTCCTGGTGGGCGGCATGGCCATGGGGTCGACGAAGAAGTGGCGGAACCTCGGGAAGAACCCGAGGCTCTCGCTGGTGGTGGACGATCTGGCGAGCACCCGCCCGTGGAAGGTCCGCGGCGTGGAGATCCGCGGCCGCGCCACGCTGGAGGTGGGCCCGCACGCGCTGGGCCCGCACTTCAGCCCGGAGGTGATCCGGATCCACCCGGAGCGGGTGTTCGCGTGGGGCCTGGAGGACGCCTGACCCTGACGGCGGGCCCGGTACGGGGCCCGGACGTCCGCCCTCCTCGGGGGAGGGGGCAGGCGTCCGGGCCCCAAGGGGCGGGCGTCAGTAGCGGCCGGTGCGCTTCGCCGCGTAATTGGCCCGGCCCTCGGCCGACTTGATGCGCCAGTCCCGGCGGATCTCGTTGCGGAGCCGGGCGTCCGTCTTGGCGACGATCCGCTGGTTCTCCCGGAGCAGCTTGCGGTAGCTCTCCAGGCGCCGCTCCGGCAGCTCGCCGTTCTCGAGCGCTTCGAGCACCGCGCACCCCGGTTCGGCCTCGTGCGCGCAGTCGTGGAAGCGGCAGTCGGCGGCGTACTGCTCGATCTCCGAGAAGACCTGGCCGACCCCGGTCCCGGCGTCCCACAGGCCGACGCCCCTCAGTCCGGGGGTGTCGATGAGGACGCCCCCGCCGGGGAGCGCCAGCAGGTTGCGGGTGGTCGTCGTGTGCCGGCCCTTGCCGTCCGCGTCGCGCGTGGCCTGGACCTCCATGACGTCGGCGCCGAGCAGCGCGTTCGCCAGGGTGGACTTGCCCGCGCCCGAGATGCCGAGCAGCACGCTCGTGCCTCCGGCGACGATCGCCGCCAGCACGTCCGTGCCCTCCCCGGTGTGGGAGGAGACGGTGAGGACGTCGACGCCGGGCGCCGCGGTCTCCACGTCCTGGACCAGGTGCGCGAGCGTCACCGGGTCCGGTACGAGGTCGGCCTTGGTCAGGACGACCAGCGGCTGCGCCCCGGACTCCCAGGCCAGGGCCAGGAAGCGCTCGATGCGGCCGAGGTCCAGTTCGACGGCCAGGGAGACCGCGATGATCGCGTGGTCGACGTTGGCGGCGAGGATCTGCCCCTCGGACCGCTTCGAGGAGGTGGAGCGTACGAAGGCGGTCCGGCGCGGCAGGTACGTCTTGACGTACCGGGGGTTGCCGAACGCCTCGACGGCGGCCCAGTCGCCGGTGCAGATGACGCGGAGCGGGTCGTGCGGGGTGACGAAGGCGGTGTCGGCGTGGAGGATGCCGTCGGCCGTCATGACGTCGCACTGGCCGCGGTCCACGCGCACGACGCGGCCGGGCAGCAGGCCCTGCTCGGCGTACGGGGCGAACTCGGCCTCCCAGGCCTCGTCCCAGCCGAACGGGGCGAGGGCGGACGCGTACGCAGAAGAGGTGGAGGAAGACGGGCGGGAAGAAGAGAAAGACAAGGGGGAACCCTTCACAGGGTGGCCCCGGCAGCGCGCGCTCGGTGGCGCGCGAAGAGGTGTGAGGTCAGCCGGAGACCACGGAAGTGACATTGATGGTCTTCTGGGTGCGGGCAGCGCCCTGCGCGACGACAGTCATCAATGAACTCACCTCCGGGTCATGCACGTACTGGCGGTTCCGCGCGGATCGGCGGGAACTCGATCACCGTAGCAAGTGGCCTCCGGCGCACGCCAACTCTTTTTCCGGCTCCCTTTCCGGCTTCTTCCGGCCACCCCGGCCGGGCGCATGTCCGATTCGTTCAAGACCGGCGGGCGCGGCCGCTCCTAGCCTGGCCGCATGACTTCCCGAATGACTTCCCGAACGACTCCCCGAACCGCTCCCCGACTCGACATGATCGGCCTCGTCGTCTCCGACATGGCCGCCTCGCTCGCCTTCTACCGCCGTCTGGGCCTCGACCTCCCGGCCGGGGCGGAGGAGCAGCCCCACGTGGAGGCCGTCCTCCCCGGCGGGCTCCGGATCGGCTGGGACACGGAGGACGTGATCCGCTCCTTCGACCCGTCCTGGACCCGCCCCGCCGGGGGCGACCGGCTGGGGCTCGCATTCCTGTGCGGGTCCCCCGCCGAGGTGGACGCGGTGTACGCCGAGCTGACGGACGCCGGCTACGAGGGCCATCTGGAGCCCTGGGACGCCTTCTGGGGGCAGCGCTACGCGGTCGTGCTCGACCCGGACGGCTGCGGGGTCTCCCTGTTCGCCGCCGCGGCGGAGCCGGTCGCGGAGCCGGTCGCGGAGCCGGACGAGGCACGGGCCGAGGCGTAGGCCGCCGCGTAGGCCCCGGGAGTGGTCCCGGCCAGCGCCCGCACCTCGCGTGCGAGGTGGGCCTGGTCTGCGTACCCGGCCCGGTGCGCCACCTCGGCCTGTGGCAGCCCCCGCCTGGCCAGCTCCAGCGCCCGCTGGAGCCGCAGCACCCGCCCGAGCGTGCGGGGTCCGTAGCCGAAGGCGTCGAGGGAGCGCCGGTGGAGCTGGCGCGGCCCGAGGTCCACGGCCGCCGCCACGGCGGCGACGGACTCCCCCGCGCGGAGCCCGGCCGCCACCCGTGCGGCGAGGGGGTCGGGGGGCTTGCTCCGCGCCGCGCGGCCGCGGACCAGCCGCTCCAGTCCCGAGCCGGGGTCCTCGTACGCGCTCATACGCTCGGCGAGGGCGCGCACCTGCGGCTCCGGCCAGAGGTCGGCGAGCTCGACCCGCCGGTCGCGCAGCTCGTACGCCGGTACGCCGAGCAGCGCGGGAGCCGTGCCGGGGGCGAACCTCAGCCCGGCGAAGAACCCGCCCGGGACCTCCCCGGCGGGGTGCGGACCGGTGTCGGGGCCGGCCACCAGCAGCCGTCCGCCCACCCACAGCAGGTCCATACAGCCGTCGGGCAGCACGGGCCCGCCGGGGGCTGCGGTGCGCCGCCAGACGATCGCGCCGGGCACCAGCGGGGACGGCCGCTCCTCGTACACGGCCACCACGCTACGCCGCGGCCCGTGCTCCGCCGCCCGCGGGCCGCGGAGCACGGCGCCGGTCAGTGCTTGCGCAGCCGGGAGGAGTAGTCCTCGGGCGGCAGGAACTTCGACCAGCGCTCCGGGAACTCGGACGGCATCGCGCCGTCCCCGTCCTCGTCGTCCTCCGACTCGCCCTCGGCGAGGGCCCGCCACGCGGCGGCGCGCGCGACCAACTGCGCGGCCTCCACCTCGCGGGCCCGCTCGTTGGCCTCGCGGGCCGCGGCGGTGGCCACGGAAGGCCAGACACGGTCGATGGCGGCGTTCACGGCCGCGCCGACGAGCACGGCAAAAGCCGACACCCCGATCCACAGCAGGACGGCGACGGGCGCGGCCAGCGAGCCGTAGATGGTCGGGCCCTCGACGGTGTTCGTGAGGTAGATCCGCAGCAGGAACGAGCCCAGCACCCACATGGCGAGCGCCACGAGCGCGCCCGGGACGTCCTCGATCCACGGGGAGCGCACGGGGACGGACACGTGGTAGAGCGTGGTCAGGAAGGCGATGGACAGCAGGGTGACGATCGGCCAGTAGAGGACCGCGATCACCTCGGTGCTCCAGGGCACCCAGCGGACGACCGCGTCCGGCCCGGCCACCATCAGGGGCAGTACGACCGCGCCGATCACCAGGGCGACCACGTACAGCAGGAAGGACAGCAGCCGGGTCTTGACGATGCCGCGCTGGCCGTCGAGCCCGTACATCACGGTGATGGTGTCGATGAAGACGTTGACGGCCCGCGAGCCCGACCAGAGGGCGAAGGCGAAGCCGAGGGAGATCAGGTCCGGGCGGCCGGCCTTGGTGACGTCGTCGAGCATCGGTTTCGCGATGTCGTTGACGCCGCGGTCGGAGAGGACGGTGCCGACCGCGTTGAGGATGTTCTCCTCGATGGAGGCCACGAAGGTGCCGCCCGTCCAGCCGTCGACGTACCCGAGCAGGCCGAGGAGGCCGAGGAACAGCGGCGGCAGCGAGAGCAGCGTGAAGAACGCCGCCTCGGCGGCCAGGCCGAGGATCCGGTACTCGATGCACGAATTGACGGTGTCTTTCAGCAGCAGCCACGCCATCTTGCGCTTGGAGACGTTGCGGTACAGGGCACGGGCCCGGTGGAGTCGCCCGGGGACCCGCTCGTGGACCCGCTCGGGTGTTTCTTTTGCTGGCTGCACGTCCTTACGGTATCCGCATGGCAGCCACCACCCACACAGTCACCAACCAGGCCCCTCCCCTGGTGGGCCACGACGTCTACGGCACCGACCGGGCACTGCGGGAGGGCGTGGAGCGGCACCTGTCGGCCGCGGCGCCCGAACTCCTCGGCGAGGTACGGGAGGAGCTCCACGAACTCGGGCGGGCGGCGGGCTCGGCGCAGGCCCAGCGGTGGGGTGCGCTGGCGAACGAGAACCCGCCGGAACTGCGTACGCACGACCGGTACGGCAACCGGATCGACGAGGTGGAGTTCCACCCGGCCTGGCACCGGCTGCTGGGGCACGCGGTGGGCGCCGGGCTGACCGACGCGTGGGGACGGCCGGCCGGTCACCTGCGCCGCGCGGCCGGGTTCTTCGTGTGGTCGCAGGCGGAGGCGGGGCACGGCTGCCCGGTCTCGATGACCCATGCGGCGGTACCGGCGCTGCGGGCGGACCCGGAGCTGGCCGCCGAGTGGGAGCCGCTGCTGACCTCGCACGTGTACGAGCAGGGGCTGCGGCCGGCCGGGCGCAAGGCCGGCGTGCTGTTCGGCATGGCGATGACGGAGAAGCAGGGCGGCAGCGACGTACGGGCGAACACGACGGCGGCGAAGCCGCTGGACGCGGCGGGCGAGTACCTGCTGACGGGGCACAAGTGGTTCTGCTCGGCGCCGATGTCGGACGGGTTCCTGGTGCTCGCGCAGGCCTCCGCCTCCGGGAGGGAGAGCCTGACCTGCTTCCTGGTGCCCCGGGTGCTGCCGGACGGGGCGCGCAACGTGTTCGCGATCCAGCGGCTGAAGGACAAGCTGGGCAACCGGTCGAACGCGTCGGCCGAGGTGGAGTTCGACGGGACGTGGGCGCGGCGGGTCGGCGAGGAGGGGCGGGGGGTGCGGACCATCATCGGGATGGTCGCGGCGACCCGGCTGGACTGCGTGCTGGGCGCGGCGGCACAGATGCGGCAGGCGCTGACGCAGGCCGTGCACCATGCGGAGCACCGCTCTGCTTTCGGAGCACGGCTCATCGAGCAGCCGCTCATGCGCAACGTTCTGGCCGACCTCGCACTGGAGTCGGAGGCGGCGACGACGCTGGGGCTGCGCCTCGCGGCCGCGTACGACGCCGGGACGGAGCAGGAGCGGGCGTTCCTGCGCATCGCGGTGCCCGTCGCGAAGTACTGGGTGACCAAGCGCTGTACGCCGATGGTGGCGGAGGCCCTGGAGTGTCTGGGCGGCAACGGCTACGTCGAGGAGTCCGGACTGCCGAGGCTGCTGCGCGAGTCCCCGCTGAACTCGATCTGGGAGGGTTCGGGCAACGTGCAGGCCCTGGACGTGCTGCGGGCGCTGCAGCGGGAGCCGATGGCGCTGAACGCGTTCCTCCAGGAGGTGGGGCGGGCGCGCGGCGCCGACCACCGGCTGGATTCGGCCATCAAGGGGCTGCTGACCGAGCTCGCGGACCTGGAGGGCATCGAGGCCCGGGCGCGCCGCGTGGTGGAGCGGATGGCCCTGGTGCTGCAGGGATCGCTGCTGGTGCGGTGGGCGCCGCCGGAGGTGGCGGACGCGTTCTGCGCCTCGCGTCTGGGCGGCGACTGGGGCGCGGCCTTCGGCACGCTGCCGCACAGCCTGCATCTGGGTGCGCTGGTCGAACGGGCGCGGATCGCGGGCTAGGTTCCGGGTCCTGTCCCCAAACAGGTCCGGGCCGGGATCCGGGCCCGTCTGACCGGGAGCAGAGGTGGCGCCGCGCCGACTCGGCACCACCCCTGATCCGAAAGCCCCGAGGAGGAGCTGTCACGCCGCGAGGCGACGTCCGGACAGTTTCGGTCGGGTGCCCGGGACTTGGCGAGGGTTGCATACCGTTGCAACCCTCTGAGTCCTCTGCGCTCTCTGCGTTCTCTGCGTTCTTTGCGTTTCGTTCCGCACGGGGAGGTTCCGGTGGCCTACACCACAGGCAGCACGGTCGATGTGGCACGCATCTCGGCCATGGACGCACGGGAGGCCGCGCGTCTGCTCAAGGGCGTACGGGCGGCCGCGCTGGCCGGGGACCGGCCGCCCGCGGAGCCCCGCCCGGAGATCGCCGAGTCCTGGCGCCGGATGCTGGCCGGCGGGGTGCACCCGGACCGGGACGCGCGCTCGCGGATGCTGTCGGCGGCCGAGACTGAGGAGCGGCGGCAGGTCTCGCCGCTGCGGGAGATCCTGCCGGTGCTCCGCGAGGGGCTGCTGCCGGCGCTGGACCCGGCGCTGCACATCATGGTCGTCGCCGACACCGAGGGGCGGCTGCTGTGGCGGGAGGGCGCCTCCTCGATCCTGCGCAAGGCGGACCGGCTCGGGTTCACGGTGGGCGCCGACTGGGACGAGGCGGTGGTCGGCACGAACGGGGTGGGCACGGCTCTGGTGGCCCGGCAGCCGGTACAGGTGTTCTCTGCGGAGCACTTCGTCTCCAGCCACCACGACTGGACCTGCGCGGGGGCCCCGGTGCGGGACCCGCGGGACGGGCGGCTGCTGGGCGTGGTGGACGTCAGCGGGCCGCTGGCCACCATGCACCCGGCCACGCTGGCGTGGGTGAGCTCGGTGGCGCGGCTCGCGGAGCGGGAGCTGCGGATCCGGCACCTGGAGTCGCTGGAGCGGCTGCGGGCGGTCGCGTCGCCGCTGCTGGCCCGGCTGCCGGGGCAGGCCCTGGCGGTGGACCCGCACGGCTGGACGGCGGCGGTGACGGGGCTGGCCCCGGCGGACCGGATCCCGCTCCCGAAGGGGTTCGGGCCGGGCCGGGTGTGGGTGGCGCAGCTCGGGGACTGCCTGGTGGAGCCGCTGCCTGGCGGCTGGCTGCTGCGCGTCGCGGGGGCGCCGGGCACGTCCGCGGCGGCGAGCCGGGTCGTGCTGGACCTGAGCCGGCCGCGCGCGTGGTCGGCGACGGTGTACGGGGCCGCCGGGAGCTGGTCCCAGGAGCTGAGCCCGCGCCACGCGGAACTGCTGTTCCTGCTGGCCGAGAGCCCGCGGGGGCGGTCGGCGGCGGAGCTGGCGGCGGAGCTGTTCGGGGACCCGACGCGCACGGTGACGGTGCGGGCGGAGCTGTCCCGGGTACGGCGGCACCTGGGCGGGGTGCTGACCCACCGCCCGTACCGCTTCGCGGACGACGTGGAGGTGGAGCTGATCCGCCCCGAGGACCCGGCGGCGCTGCTGCCGCACTCGACGGCGCCGGCGGTGATCAGGGCCCGGCTGGGCCGGGCGGGGGCCGGCGTGATTCCCTGACCTGCATGAGCACCCTCACACTCACCACGTGGTCCCTGGAAATGGCCTCGCCGCAGGATCTGGTCCGGGCGGCCGTCCCAGGGTCTGAGATCAGTGTCCGGCGGGCGGAGGTCCCCTCGCCGGAGTTCAGCCGCTTCCTCTACGCCTCGGTGGGCGGTGACATCCACTGGACGGACCGGCTGTCGCTGACCCGGGCGCAGTGGGTGGAGCAGCTGGGCCGTCCCGGCGTGGAGACGTGGGTGGCGTACGAGCGCGGGACGCCGGCGGGATACGTGGAGCTCGACCCGCAGGAGGACGGCGTGGTGGAGATCATGTACTTCGGGCTGCTCCCGGACTTCCGGGGCCGCCGCATCGGCGGCCACCTGCTGACGCTGGGCGTCGACGCGGCCTGGTCCCTGGCGGACCGCTGGCCGGGGCGCGAGGCGACGACGCGGGTCTGGCTCCACACGTGCAGCCAGGACGGCCCGACCGCGATGGACAACTACCTGCGCCGCGGCTTCAAGCTCTTCAAAACGGAGACGGAGCAGAAAGAGACCGCCCCCACCCCCGGCCCCTGGCCGGGCGCATAGCGCCCCACCGGAACCGTCCGACCCGCCCGACCCGGCCCCGCCCACCCTCCGGCCGGTATCGCCGTCACGTTCGTGCGGACGGTCCAGGGACTCGACCCGCAGTCGAGGGTGTTCGCGATGGTGCACAGAGTCCCGCCGGTGGACGCCGCCCCGTCCGCGGGGCGCGGCGGCCGGATTCCGCGTCCCCCCACCACGTGACCGGCGTCACGTTGTCTCGGAATGCGGGACTACATCGTCCGAATAATGGACAGTAGTGGACTCCTCCAATCGGCACATGACACGCTTCCGCCATGAATGGAGCTGGAATTGCCTTGGTGAGTCGGCGGCACGTCGACCTCGGCCGCATGTCCAGTGCCATCTGTTCGGCGCGCTGACGGAACCAGCCACCGCCGCGCAGCCCCGGCCCAGCGCCCCGCACACCGTCGTAGCGGGGGCGCCGCCGCCCGCAGTCCCCTGAAGGCAGAACACCGCCCTGACCACCGGCACAACCGGAAAATCGGGCGGCGATCGGCCGCACCTGCTCAGCGGCAGGGCTGATCACAGGGGCACTCGCCGCCCCTCCCCCGCCCTTGCAACGAGCCGCCGAAGAAGGACGTACCGCCATGGCCGCCACCCCCGAAACGCCCGCAGCCGCAGCTCCCGCAGCCGCCGCGCGCCGCAAGACCGGCCGTCACCGCGGTGAGGGTCAGTGGGCCGTCGGACACCACACCCCCCTCAACGGCAACGAGCAGTTCAAGAAGGACGACGACGGTCTCAACGTGCGGACACGCATTGAGACGATCTACTCCAAGACGGGCTTCGACTCGATCGACCCCAACGACCTGCGCGGCCGCATGCGCTGGTGGGGTCTCTACACCCAGCGCAAGCCCGGGATCGACGGCGGCAAGACCGCGATCCTGGCGCCGGAGGAGCTGGACGACAAGTACTTCATGCTGCGCGTCCGCATCGACGGCGGCCGGCTCACCACCGAGCAGCTCCGCGTGATCGGCGAGATCTCGCAGGAGTTCGCGCGCGGCACCGCCGACCTCACCGACCGGCAGAACGTGCAGTACCACTGGATCCGGATCGAGGACGTCCCGGAGATCTGGCGCCGGCTGGAGGCCGTCGGGCTGTCCACCACCGAGGCCTGCGGTGACACGCCCCGCGTCATCCTCGGCTCGCCCGTCGCCGGCATCGCCCAGGACGAGATCATCGACGGCACCCCCGCCATCGACGAGATCTACCGCCGCATCGTGGGCAACCCGGACTTCTCCAACCTGCCCCGCAAGTTCAAGTCCGCGGTCTCCGGCTCGCCGCTGCTCGACGTGGCGCACGAGATCAACGACATCGCCTTCGTCGGGGTAGAGCACCCCGAGCACGGCCCCGGCTTCGACGTCTGGGTCGGCGGCGGCCTCTCCACCAACCCCAAGCTGGGCGTGCGCCTGGGCACCTGGGTCTCGCTCGACGAGGTCCCCGACGTCTACGAGGGCGTCATCTCGATCTTCCGCGACTACGGCTACCGCCGCCTGCGCACCCGCGCCCGGCTGAAGTTCCTCGTCGCCGACTGGGGCCCGGCCAAGTTCCGCCAGGTCCTGGAGGACGAGTATCTGAAGCGCAAGCTGACCGACGGCCCCGCGCCCGCGCAGCCCAGCGGCCAGTGGCGCGACCACGTCGGCGTGCACCAGCAGCAGGACGGCCGGTTCTACGTCGGCTTCGCGCCCCGCGTCGGCCGCGTGGACGGCGCCACCCTGACCAAGATCGCGGACGTCGCCGAGCAGCACGGCTCCGGCCGCCTGCGGACCACCGCCGAGCAGAAGATGATCGTCCTCGACATCGAGGCGGACAAGGTCGACTCCGTCGTCGCCGCGCTGGAGGCGCTGGACCTGCGGGTCAAGCCGTCCCCGTTCCGCCGCGGCACGATGGCCTGCACCGGCATCGAGTTCTGCAAGCTGGCCATCGTCGAGACGAAGGCGCGCGGCGCCTCGCTGATCGACGAGCTGGAGCGCCGCCTGCCGGAGTTCGCGGAGCCGCTGACCATCAACCTCAACGGCTGCCCGAACGCCTGCGCCCGTATCCAGGTGGCGGACATCGGTCTCAAGGGCCAGCTGGTCCTCGACGACGACGGCCGGCAGGTCGAGGGCTACCAGGTCCATCTGGGCGGCGCGCTCGGACTGGAGGCCGGCTTCGGCCGCAAGGTCCGCGGCCTCAAGGTCACCTCCGCCGGTCTGCCCGACTACGTCGAGCGGGTCGTCACGCGCTTCGAGGAGCAGCGCGAGGACGGCGAGCGATTCGCCGCCTGGGTGACCCGTGCGAAGGACGAGGACCTCTCGTGAGCGAGCGCGCGGCCCCGTTCCACTGCCCGTACTGCGGCGACGAGGACCTGTTTCCGAACGAGACGGGTCACGGCGCCTGGGAGTGCAGGTCCTGCAACCGGGCCTTCCAGCTGAAGTACCTCGGGCTGCTGTCCCGGGGCGTCCGGCCCGACACCGCTGGAGGGGACGAGATATGACCACCGCTCAAGACGCGGGTCTCAAGGCCGTCGCCGAGCAGGCCGGGCGCGACCTCGAGGACGCGTCCCCGCTGGACATCTTGCGCTGGGCCGCCGACACCTTCGGCAGGAAGTTCTGCGTCACCTCCTCCATGGAGGACGCGGTGGTCGCCCACCTGGCCTCCCGTGCCTTCCCCGGCGTGGACGTGGTGTTCCTCGACACCGGATACCACTTCGAGGAGACCATCGGCACCCGCGACGCGGTCGAGGCCGTGATGGACGTCAACGTCATCACGCTCACCCCGACCCGCACGGTCGCCGAGCAGGACGCGGAGTACGGCCCGAAGCTGCACGACCGCAACCCCGACCTGTGCTGCGCGCTGCGCAAGGTCAAGCCGCTGGAAGAGGGCCTGACCGCGTACGACGCGTGGGCGACGGGCCTGCGCCGCGACGAGTCCCCGACCCGGGCGAACACCCCGGTGGTCGGCTGGGACGAGAAGCGGCAGAAGGTCAAGATCTCCCCGATCGCCCGCTGGACCCAGGACGACGTGGACGCCTACGTCGCCGAGCACGGGGTCCTGACCAACCCGCTGTTGATGGACGGCTACGCCTCCGTCGGCTGCGCCCCCTGCACCCGCCGCGTGGCGGAGGGCGAGGACGCGCGGGCCGGCCGCTGGGCCGGACGGGCCAAGACCGAGTGCGGACTGCACGGCTGATGACCGACCCCATATCTCTTACGAACGCGACGGAGAGCAGGCAGATGAGCGTGAGCGACCAGGGCGCCACCGTGTGGCTGACCGGGCTGCCGAGCGCGGGCAAGACCACCATCGCGTACGCGCTGGCCGAGCGGCTGCGCGCCGAGGGCCACCGTGTGGAGGTACTCGACGGAGACGAGATCCGCGAGTTCCTCTCCGCCGGGCTGGGCTTCTCCCGGGAGGACCGCCACACCAACGTGCAGCGGATCGGGTTCGTCGCCGAACTCCTCGCGAGCAACGGCGTCAAGGCGCTCGTCCCGGTGATCGCGCCGTTCGCGGACAGCCGCGAGGCCGTCCGCAAGCGGCACGCCGCGGAGGGCACCTCGTACCTGGAGGTGCACGTGGCCACCCCGGTCGAGGTGTGCTCCGTACGTGACGTCAAGGGCCTGTACGCCAAGCAGGCGGCGGGCGAGATCTCCGG
>NZ_JBHYXN010000083.1:0-11126 GCF_042752335.1 Streptomyces sp. NPDC059355
ACGCGAAGACCCCGCCTCCGGCCGGAGGCGGGGTCTTCGCGTCGTCCGCGGGGCTACTCGGCGGCGAGGCGGCCGAAGCGGCCCTTGTGGAAGAGGAGCGGGCCGTCCTCCCCGGCGGCGCCCATGGCCTCGACCCGGCCGACCACGATCAGGTGGTCCCCGCCGGTGTGCACGGCGTGGATGCGGCAGTCGATCCAGGCGGGCACGGCCTCCAGCTGCGGTGACCCGGTCACGGGGGCGGGGGTGTGCGCGACCCCGGCGAACTTGTCGGCGCCGCTGACCGCGAAGGCCCGGCACAGCTCGCCCTGCCCGGCGCCCAGGATGTTGACGCAGAACACCCCGGCGCGGGCGATCCGGGGCCAGGTGGTCGACGTACGGGCCACCATGAAGGTGACCAGCGGCGGGTCGAGCGACAGCGAGGCGAAGGACTGGCAGGCGAACCCGGCCGGGCCGTCCTCCCCCTCCCCGGCCGGGGAGGTGATGACCGTGACCCCGCTGGCGAAGTTCCCGAGTACGGCCCGGAACTCGGCGGGGCTGACGGGGGCGCGCTCGTCCTCGCCGACGGCCCGCAGATCGGGGCGCGGCAGCGCGTCGACGTGGCCGGCGTCCGGGTCCTGCTCCGACGGGGCGGAGGTGGGGGAGCCGGCTGACCTGAGGTATCGGACGACGGTGGCCGCCATCCCTGCGTGTCCCATCACGTCACGATTGAAGCTGACGGTCCGTCAGATTGGAAGGGGCGCGGGCGGATGACTCGGAAAGGGGGAGGGTGTATCGTCGCCATCGATTGAACGTGTTCAATTGTTGTGGGGGGCGAGGTTCATGGGGATGCCAGAGGTGCACGAGGGGCCGGACGCGCGGGGCGGGACCCGCAGGCGCCTGTCGACCGGGTCGGACCTGGCCTTCATGGCGCAGGCCGTCGTGGCGGGAGCGGTCTTCCTCGCCACCTCCGGCATGCGCGACGACCACGGCCTGGGCGTCGACTACTCCGTCTTCGCCGCGATTCCCTTGGTGCTTCTCGTGGTGGTCCTGGCCGCGTACCTGTACCGGTTGCTGTTCGTGCTGCCGGTGATGGCGCTGACGCGATCCCTGGGGAGCCCGTGGTGGGCGGCGCCCTGGACCGCCGTGATCACCGCGGGCTACACGCTGTGGGCCGGCGCGGTCCTGCACCTGCCGTACGGCTGGACGGCGCTCTGGATCGCGGCCCCCGGGGTGCTCCCGGTCGTCGCGGCCGCGTACGCACGCCACCGGTCACTGGGGTGGAGCGCGATGGCGGCCCGGGTCGGCGCCGTCACCGGATCGCCCTGCTCCTCTGCGCGTTCGGCGCCTTCCTCCAGGAGCGGACCGGCTTCGCGGCGTACGAGCCGCCCCGGCTGGAGCGGGCAGGGTACGCCGGGGAATGGGCCGGCGGCGGGGGCGCGCACGGGCTGCGGCTGGGCGAGAACGGCGAGGCGGTCGCCGAGAACCTGGCGCAGGTCGCGCCGACCGGGCTGTGGGACGCGTGCTCGGGGACCGGGACGTGGACGTTCGAGCCGGGGCGCGGCTCCGGCGGCCTCTTCGACCGGCCGCGGGACCGGGTCACGCTCACGATCGAGGGCTGTGGCCCCATGCGCGACTGGCAGGTGGCCGGCACGGCCGAACGGCCCGAGCTGTTCTGCGTCATGGGCGATCCGGACGACCTCCACCCCCGGTCCGCTGTCACCATGCACCGCGTGTAGCGCGGGCGGGGCGGGGCCGCGCGGTTCGCCCGTACGGGTGAATCCACTGCCCCGCCGGGACCCGAACGGCGACAGCCCCGCGGGAGGTGGGCATCGTGGCCCCCGGCCCGATCCACCCGTCCCCCAGGAGGACTCCCATGCTCGGCACCGACTTCCGTCTCGGATCGCCCGTCTGGCTCGACCTCGGCAGCCCCGACACCGACGGCGCCGTGGCGTTCTACAGCACCCTCTTCGGCTGGACCTTCACCGACCTGGGGCCGGACGCCGGCGGGTACGGGTTCTTCCAGGTGGACGGGAAGACCGTTGCCGCGCTCGGGCCGCTCACCGAGGCGGGCGCGAACTCCGCCTGGATGATCCACTTCCACGCGGACGACATCCAGGCCACCGTCTCGGCCGTGCAGTCGGGCGGCGGGAAGATCCGGATGGAGCCCATGGACGTCATGGGCGAGGGCTGGCTGGCGCAGGCCACCGACCCGCAGGGCGCCGAGTTCGCGATCTGGCAGCCCGGGAAGACCGCCGGGCTGGGACTGGTCTCCGACGAGAACACCCTGGTGTGGGCGGAGCTGCACGCACCCGACCCGGCCGCGGCCGTCACCTACTACAACGGCGTCTTCGGCTGGCGCAGCCAGGACATGGAGACGCCCGGGATGACGTACCGCGTCCTGAGCCTCAAGGACGGCGACCAGCAGCAGACCTCGTTCGGCGGGGTCGCGCCGATGGGCGACGGGGCGGGGGGCGGCGTCGAGAAGCCGCGCTGGGTGCCGTACTTCAACGTCGCGGACGTCGACGCCGTCGTCTCGGCGGCGAGCGGGAACGGCGGGTCGGTGCTCATGCCGGCGGCGGACGTGCCGGACGTCGGCCGGATCGCCTGGGTGGCGGACCCGTCCGGCGCCGTGTTCGCGCTGCTGAAGCCGAACCCGCAGATGTGACCCGCCTCGGGGTGGCTACCGCCCGAGGTACTTGGGCGAGCGGCGCTCCACGAAGCTCGCCACGCCCTCGTTCGCGTCGGCGGTGGTCATGTTGATCTCCTGAGCGGTGGCCTCGGCGGCCAGCGCGGCCGCCCGGCCACCGTCCAGAGAGGCGTTGACCAGCTGCTTCGTCAGAGCGAGGGCGCGGGTCGGGCCCTGCGCGAGGCGCTCCGCCCACTCCCGGGCGGTGGCCTCCAACTCCTCGGCCGGAACCACCCGGTTGACGAGACCGAGCCGCTCGGCCTCGGCCGCCGGGACGGCGTCGCCGAAGAACATCAGCTCCTTGGCCTTCTGCGGGCCGACCAGGCGCGGGAGCAGGTAGGCGCCGCCGCCGTCGGGGACCAGGCCGCGGCGTACGAACACCTCGATGAAGCGGGCCGATTCGGCGGCGACGACGAGGTCGCAGGCGAGGGCGAGGTGGGCGCCGATCCCGGCGGCCGTGCCGTTGACCGCGGCGAGGACCGGCTTCTCGCAGTCCAGCACGGCGGTGATCAGGCGCTGCGCGCCGAGCCGGATCATGCGGGCGACATCGCCGGCGACGCGCTCGCCCGGCGCGGCGGGGGCGCCGCGCAGGTCGGCGCCCGCGCAGAACCCCTTGCCGGTGGCGGTGACGACCACGGCCCGGACGCCGGGGTCCGCGGAGGCCTCGGCGAGCAGGGAGATGACGCGCTCACGCTGGTCCCAGGTGACGGCGTTCATGGCCTCCGGCCGGTTCAGGGTGATCCAGGAGACCCCGCTCTCGATGCGGTGCAGGACCTCGTCGGCGGGGGCGTCGCTGCTCATGTGGTGAACTCCCGTTCGGGGTAGGGGTGGGGCGGCGCCCCCGCGCGGCGGCGGCCCGGCCCGGTCCGGGGGCCGTGTGGCGGTCAGCGGCAGATCGCCAGGGCGTCCAGCGCCACCGCCCCCTGGCCGCGCGGGAGGACCATCAGCGGGTTGATGTCCAGCTCCGACAGGACGCCGCCCAGTTCCAGCGCCATCCGCTGGACCCGCAGGACGACCTCCACCAGCGCGTCCACGTCGGCCGGCGGGGCGCCCCGTACGCCCTCCAGGAGGGCCTGGCCGCGCAGCTCCGTCAGCATCGCGCGGGCCTGGTCCTCGCCGAAGGGCGGGACGCGGACCGCCGCGTCGTGCAGGACCTCCACCAGGACCCCGCCCAGGCCCACCGTCACCGTCGGGCCGAAGAGCTCGTCCTGCGTCACGCCGACGACCATCTCGACCCCCCGCTCCACCATCTGGCAGACGAGGATGCCGTCCAGCGGGACGTTCTCGTAGCGGGCGATGTCCGTCAGCTCCCGGTACGCGTCCCGGATCTGGCTCGCCGAGGTCAGGCCGATCTTCACCAGCCCGAGCTCCGTCTTGTGCGCGAGCTGCGGCCCCGAGGCCTTCATCACCACCGGGTACCCGACCAGTCCCGCCGCCCGTACCGCCGCCGCGGCGCTCGTCACGAGCTGCTCGCGGGGGACCCGTATCCCGTACGCCCTGAGCAGCTGCTTCGCCGCGTGCTCGCTGAGCTGCTGGCCCGGCCGCATGAGTGCCTGCGCCTTGCGGTACGAGGGGGACGGGGTCCGCGGGGCCTCCTCGAAGGGGGAGCGGTACGCGGATGTGAACCGGTGGTGGCCGAGGTAGGCGCGGACGGCGGTGATGCAGTTGCCGAACGTACGGAAGGTGGCCACGCGGGAGGAGCCGAGCAGGGTGGTGCGGTAGGCCTCCTCGGTGCCGACCGGGGAGCCCCAGATGACGCAGATCAGCTTGTCGCTCTGCTCGGCCGCGTCCACCAGGTCCTGCGCGAGCTTGTCGCTCATCGGGGGGAACGGCCCGGTGATCGGGCAGATCAGCACGCCCACCGACGGGTCGGCGAGGATCGCGTCGATGATCTTGCGGCCGCGCCAGTCGCCGACCGGGTGGCCGCCGTTGTCGACGGGGTTGGCGACGTTCAGGTACTCCGGTATCCACTGGTGGAGCTCCTGCTGCTTGGCCTGCGAGAGGGTGGGCAGGCTGAGCCCCGCCTCGGTCGCGAGGTCCGAGAAGTGCGCGCCGGTACCGCCGGAGATGGAGTACACGACGACCCCGTCGGCCAGCGGCTTGCGGGCCCGGGCGAGCAGGGTGGCGGTGTCCTGGAGCTCGTCCAGCCCGTCGACGCGGATGACGCCGAACTGCCGCATCGCGGCGTCGACGACGGTGTCCGCGCCGGTCAGCTTCCCGGTGTGGGAGGCGGCCATGCGGGCGCCGGTCTCGGTGCGGCCGACCTTGACGGCGACGACGGGGACGCCGTTGCGCGCGGCCCGGTCGGCGGCGAGGAGGAACCGGCGGCCGTCCTTGAGGCCTTCCACGTAGCAGGCGATGGCCCCGACCTCGGGCCGCTCGGCGAAGTAGGAGATGAAGTCGGAGGTCTCGAGGTCGGCCTCGTTGCCGGTGGGGGCCCAGTGGGAGAGCCGGATGCCCAGCTCCTGGAGGGTGTAGACGGGCCGGCCCTGGTGGCCGGACTGGGTGATGAGCGCGATCGCCGGGCCGTTGAGGTCCTCGCGGAACTTCTCGAAGGCGTTGAGGTTGGTGTTGGGGCCCAGCAGGCGCAGGCCCGAGCGCCGGACGGCGGCCGCGAGCCGCTCCTGGGCGGCGGCCCCCTCTTCACCGGTCTCGGCGAAGCCGGAGGCGAAGGCGACGGCGAACTTCACCTTGGCCTCTGCCAGTTCCTCGATCACCGGCAGCGGATCGCCGACGAGGAGGACGGCCAGGTCCACCTGCTCGGGCAGGTCGGCCACGGACGCGTGGCAGGCCAGCCCGAAGACGGTGGGGCGGGTGGGGTGGACGGGGTGGATCCGCGCGCCGACGCGCTCCGCCCAGGCGATCAGCTGGCGGGTGATGCCGGTGTTCGGTCTGCCTTCGGCGTCGGAGGCGCCGATGACGGCCACGGACTCGGGCCGGAAGAACCGGTCGAGGTCGGGGACATCGGCGTGCAGGGGCCGTCCGCTGACGTCCACCGCGACCGCGTCCGCGGCGGACGGTGCCGCCGCGGAGTGGACGGCCGTCCTGGGGGTCTCCCCGCAGGCGTCGACACGTGCGCGGAAGTCGGTGGTGAGGGTGCCGTGAGTAGATCCAAGCATCGTTCCGCCCGCTCCTGCTCGATGAACTCAATAACTGACGCGTAGTCAGATTACTGAACTGACGTGCCGTCAGGAACAGTGCTGCGCAGGAAAGCTGGTGGAGGTGGTGTGTGGGAACGGTCCCAGATCCCGCCGGGACGGGTCCAGAGCGCGTTTCGGCCGCATTCGGGACCCGTCGGCGGTGTGCGCCGGGGCGCCTCGGCGGTCCCTCGCGGGGGGACCGGGCGGGCCGGAGCCCGAACGCGGCTGCGTGGATGCCGTGGCCGGGCCGCCGGGGAGGGGCGACCTGGGGAGTGTCGTCAAAGTGGCGTCGGCCGCCCGCAAGGGCGGGCCCCGCCGGCCAGGCGGGACTTTGACGACACGACCTAGGCGAGGGGGTCGACCGGGCGGAGGCCTGTGTTCGGGAGGGGTTCGGGCTGCGGGCGGCCGGCCAGGGGGCCCAGGCGGCGGGAGACCGCCCTGGCTATCTTCTCGGCGTCCAGGGCCATCTCGCGGAACATGCCGCTGATGGGGTTGGTGAAGCCGGTGAAGTACAGCCCGGGGGCCTGCGCGGGGGAGCGGCCGCCGTGCGTACGGGGGCGGCCGCGCCCGTCGAGCACGTCCAGGTGCCCGACCAGGCCCTCCAGGCCGCGGCGGTATCCGGTGGCCGCGACCACCGCGTCCGGGGCGATGCGGGAACCGTCGGCGAGCACCACCTGACCGCCCTCGAAGGAGGCCACGGCGGCGACCGGTTCGACCCGGCCCGTGCGCACGGCGTCGATCAGGCCGACGTCCTGGACCGGGATCGCGCCCTCCTTGACCCTGCTGTACAGGCCGGCGGCGGGGCGGGGGAGCCCGTACGCCGTCAGGTCGGGGACCGAGGCCTTGGCGACGAGCGCGCCGAGCCGGTCCACGAGCCGTACGGGCAGCCGCCGCACCAGGATCCCGGTGCGCTGCGCGGGCCAGCCCGCGGTGGAGCGTCGCACGATGTGCGGGGCGGTGCGCACGGCGAGCCGCACCCGCGCGGCCCCGCCCTCGGCCAGGTCGACGGCTATTTCGGCGCCGGTGTTGCCGGTGCCGACGACGAGCACGTCCCGGCCCTCGTACGGCGCGGCGTTGCGGTACTCGCGGGCGTGCAGCAGCTCCCCGGTGTACGTGTCGCCGCCCGGCCAGTCGGGGAGCGCGGGGGTGTGGTTGAACCCGGTGGCGACGACGACGGCGCGGGCGTCGAGCACCCGCCCGCCGGTGGCGTGCAGCAGCCAGCCGTCCCCGCCGGGGGCGGGGTCGACCCGGGTCACCTCGACACCGGTGACGAGCTCCAGCGCGTGGAACTCGGCGTACTTCTCCAGGTACCGCACCACGTCGTCCCGCGACACCCACCGCCCGAACCTGCGCGGCATGGCCAGCCCCGGGAGGGCGGAGAGCCGGCGCGTGGTGTGCAGGTGGAGCCGGTCGTAGTGCCCCCGCCAGGAGGCGGCGAGGTCATCGGACTTCTCGACGACCACCGCGCGCACCCCGCGGGCGCGCAAGGCGGCGGCCGCGGCGAGGCCGCCGGGCCCGGCGCCGATCACGTAGACCGGGCGGGGCTGGGTGGACAGGTCGGGGGCTGTGGGGACTCCGGGCATGAGGAGTGAGCGTATCGACACACAGCGTTGATGGGTCTCGGACAAGGAGGGAATCGATTGCGGATCGATCACGGGCGCTTCCGGGCCGCCCCTTCCGGGGCCCGGACGGGTCGGGTCGAGGCGTGGGGTGGGGTGGGGTGGGATGGGGGATGGGCCGGGTCGGGCTGGTCCGGTCCGGTCCGCCGGTCAACTCCCTTACCTGTACGGGCGGGTGTGCGCGGCGTTCGTAGGCTTTCGGCATGAAGTTCTTCCGGCCGCGCGGCCGACACGAGACCGGGCGGACGGCGGCATCCCCCTTGGACAAGGCCGCGGCCCTGTACGGGGCCGGGCGGTACGCCGAGGCGGAGGCCGAGGCCCGTGCCGTGGCCGGGTCCCGGCGGCGCAACGACCCGTACGCGCCGCTGGCGCTGGGCGTCGCGGCGCTCGCGACGGGTGCCCAGGGCCGCCACGCCGAGGCGCTCGCCGCGTACGACGCGCTCCTGCCGGCTTTCGCCGCGACCTTCGGCGCCGAACACCCCCAAGCCCTGAAGGTGCGCTCGGACCGCGCCCAGACGCTGAGCGCGCTCGGCCGGTACTCCGAGTCGGAGGCGGAGTGCGAGGCCGTCGCCCGGGCGGCGGCCCGCGGTGCGGGGCCGGAGATGCCGCTCGTGGTGGCGGCCGCACGGAACGGGCTGATCTACGCCCTCGGCGCGCAGGGCCGCCACCCGGAGGCCGAGGCGCTCGCGCGCGAAGCCCTCGCCGCCCATCGGGAACAGGACCGGTTCGCGCTGGTCCTGCGGCTCGGCCTGGTCCGCAGCCTGAACGGCCAGGCGCGCCACGAGGAGGCTCTCGCCGAGGCGGAGCGCGCGGACGAGCTGCACGGGAGGCTGCCCGCCGAGCAGCGCCGCGCGGAGACCGGAGCCGTCGAACTGGCCCTGGCAGGCGCCCTCCTGGGGCTGGGACGGGGTGCCGGGGCCCGCGCCCGGGCCGTGTCCGCCCACGACGCCTGCCTGGCCGCGTTCGGCCCGGACCACCGCCGCACCGTCGAGGCCCGGGCGCTGCTCGATCGCATCGACAGCGCCTGACCGGCCGTCGGGCCGAGTGTCCGGGCCGAGTGCCGGTCCGGGTGTCGGCCGGGCGCCCGGGGCGAACGGAGTGCCCGGCCACCCTTGCGGGATCGCTTCCGATCCGCTGAACTGACGTACCGTCAGGTCTAGGGAGGGGAGGGCCGATGCAGACCATCTGGCTCAGTGGGGCCGAGTGGCTCGCCGTGCTCCGGATAGGGCTCGGCCTGTGGTGGCTGGAGAGCTGGCGGCACAAGGACAAGAAGGGCTGGTTCGAGCGCGGCACCGGCATCGCCTGGGCGGCCGACGTCGCCGGCAAGCACCGCTGGCCGTTCGTGAAGGGCGGCTTCGAGAAGGTCGTCCAGCCGCGCCCGCGGCTGATGGCGTACATCGTCGTCTACGCGGAACTCGCCCTCGGACTGGGCCTGGTGCTCGGCTTCCTGACGCCGATCGCGCTCGTCGGCGGGCTGCTGCTGAACCTGCTGTATCTGGTGCTGATGATCCATGACTGGGCCGAGCAGGGGCAGAACGCGATGATGGCCCTGATCTCGCTCGTCGCGCTCTTCGCGATGGCCTGGCAGACGTGGTCCGTGGACGCGGCGATGGGACTGTTCCTGTGAGCCCTGTGAGCCCTGTGAGCCCTGTGAGCCCTGTGAGCCCTGCCGGCGGGCCGCGCTACGACCTGCCCGAGACCGACGACTTCACCCGGCCCTACTGGGACGCGGCCGCCGAGGGCCGGCTCCTGCTGCGCCGCTGCGCGGACTGCGGGCGGGTCCACCACTACCCGCGGGAGTTCTGCCCGTTCTGCTGGTCCGGCGAGGAGCGGGTGGCCTGGGAACCCGCGAGCGGCCGCGCCACCCTCTACACGTGGTCGGTGATCCACCGCAACGACCTCCCGCCGTTCGGGACGCGGGTCCCGTACACGGCGGCCGTGGTCGACCTGGCCGAGGGCCCGCGCATGATGACGGAGGTCGTCGACTGCGCCCCGGCGGACCTGCGGATCGGCATGCCGCTCGAAGTGGCCTTCCGCGAGGCGGCGCAGGGCGTGTGGGTGGCGGTGTTCCGGCCGGAGGGAGAGAGCGGCGACACCCCCCGGGGGGAGACCCCCTAAGGCCAGAGCAGCTCGCGGGTCCAGGCGGTGCCGTCGGGGGAGCGGCGGTAGCGGAGCCGGACGTGGCGGCGTGCCGGGTCACCCTGGAAGAACTCGACCTCGGCCGGGTCGAGGACGTACCGGGTCCAGGTCGGCGCCGGGGCGTCCGGCTCCGTACCGGCCCGCTCCCAGGCGGCCTCGGAGACGCGCCGCAGCTCGTCCACGCTCTCGAGCACCTCGCTCTGCCGGCCGGTCAGCGCCGCCGCGAGCGCGCCCCGCGAGCGGACCGCCAGGTCCGCCCGGCTCTCCTGCGGCCCGCAGGCCGTGACCCGTCCGCGGACGCGGACCTGCCGGGCCACCGCCGGCCAGTAGAACCCGAGCGCGGCGTCCGGGTGCCCGGCGAGCTGCCGGCCCTTGGCGCTGGTGGCGTGCGAGGCGAAGTGCCAGCCGTGGCCGTCGGCGTCGTGCAGCATCAGGGTGCGTACGTCGGGCCGCCCGTCGGCGTCCACGGTGGCCAGGCTCATCGTGTGCGGCTCCGCCTGCCCGGCCGCGGCGGCGTGCAGGAACCACTCCCGGAACAGCGCCAGCGGCTCGGCGGGCGCGGCGTCCGGATCGAAGCCGGGCAGGTGGCCGTCCCATACCCGCAGCGAGTGCAGGGTGGCGTGGAACACCTCGATCTCATCCGTCTCGGGGCTGGGGATCTCACGGGTCATGCCGCCCATCGAATCACGAGAACCGTGCGTACCAGCTTTGGCATTCGCCGGATTCACAGCCTCCGCTCTTCCTATGATGTGCAGCCTTCAACGACTTGAGGTGGGGGCCCATCATGCGCAACGGCGGCAGCGGCAGAGCGAACGGGACGAGCGGGGCGAGCGGAATACGGGGCGGGCGGCACGGAGGTGCGCTCCGGCGTGCGGCGGTGGCCCTCCTGGTCGCCTGTACGGCAGTGGCCTGCGGTCCGGCGGAGGGCGGGGGCCCGGCGGTGTCGCCGCCCCCGAGCGTGTCGGCGACCGTGTCGGCCTCGCCGACGCCTACGCCGTCCCCGTCCCCGTCCCTGGCTGTGACGGCCACGCCGTCCCCGTCCGCGACACCGACCCCCACACCCACCCCGACTCCCGCCGCGCAGGTGCCGGACGCGAAGCCGGCCCCGACCCGTACGGTCTCGTCGGGCTCGACCGGCAGCGCGCCGAAGCCGCCCGTCACGAAGGCGCCGACGAAGGAGGCGAGCCGCCCCGCGAGCGGCACGTGCGAGATCGTCTCCAACGCCGGGAACTGCTACAAGGCGGGCCAGTTCTGCCGCAAGGCAGACCTGGGCCGCTCGACCCACGCCGAGAACGGACGCCTGATCTACTGCCGAATGGACGGGAGCCAGCCGCGCTGGCAGTACTGAGCGGCGGGGTGGGTCGGGGCTACGGGGCGGGGTTCCGGGGGCGGGGTCTCGTCGTTCGGGGTCGGGGGTGGTGGTCGGGATCGCCGGCTGGCGGGGTCTCGTTGTCCGGGGTCGGGGGTGGTTCGGGGGTTTCCCGGCAGTCGACTGTCCTTCCGTGTCGGTCCGGGCCGTCAAGGGCGCTCCCTGCGGTCGCGTCGCTTCGCGATGTCGCTGCG
>NZ_JBHYXN010000084.1:0-9046 GCF_042752335.1 Streptomyces sp. NPDC059355
GGCGGATCCCGCGGCGCGGGATCCGGCCGCGGCCCCGCCTCGGCGGGCCGCAGTCCGGCCCGCCGCCGTACGGTCTGCACGGCCGCCGCATCGAGCAGCGCCCCCGGACTCTCCTGCCGCCGCCCGGTCCCCAACACCGCGAGCCGGACCAGCTCCTCCCACTCCCCGTAACGGCCCCCCGCCGCCACGACCTCGTCCGTGGTCGTCTCCTCGGGCGCGGACGCGCCCCTGGTGGCCGAGCACGTACCTGCGGCCGTGCCCGTCGTCGTATCCGTCGTGGTCACCGTGCCCCTCCCTCTCGTCGTGCAGTGCTCCGGTCCCGCCCCCTCCGCGGGACCGGAGCCGCTTCGTGCCCCGTCCGTCGACCCTTCAGCTTGCGTGGTTGTCGTTCACAAAAGCCCCCCGGCTTCGTCGTTCGTGCACGTCGGCGCCCCCGCGCCGACGCTCCCTCCCTCAGGGGTTTCCGGCGAGGCCCCCCACCCCGTCACCCCAGGGCGACCGGTTCCGGGCAGCCCGGATGCCACGCCGTCAACGGAGTGAAACCGCGGTGTCCGCATTCGCCGAACACCGTGACCGGGCCGCCGCCCGAAAGTGCCGCCAGCTGCCACAGCCCGGACCGCGAGCCGCCGCCGACCGGCGTGACCGGCAGCGCGGAGGTGCCCTCCGCGTCCGCCAGCTGCCAGCCCAGTTCACCCGGTATCGGGATCACCGGGCCCAGCACCACCGGCCACGCGTCGAGCCACGGGTCCTCCCGCAGCGCCGCCCCGTACGCCTCCAGTGCCGCCCCCGTACAGACCCCGGCCGGGGCCCGGCCCGGTGCGGCCGCCGCGGACCTCTCCCCGAGATCCGCCCGCAGCCCCGCCGTACCGGGCCGGAAGCGGGCTTCCGCCTCCAGCACCAGCCCCACGGGCAGTGCCAGAGCCGGAGGCCGCCCCGGCGGTCCGAAGTCCAGTACCAGGGCCGGGCGCCCGCTCCCCAGCCCCCGCAGCCACGTCCGGCGGGTGGTGAGCCTGCCGTCCGGTGACACCGAGTCGTACTGCGCCAGCACGAGCCAGCGGTCCCGTACGACCTCCCCCTCCGCGGCGGTACCCGGTAGCCCCACCCGACTCCGGACCGTCGCGGCGAGCGGCTCCGGCAGACCCGCCAACCCGAGCCAACCCCGGTTCAGCAGGTGCAGCAGCGCGCCCTCCTCCAGCATCCGGGCGGGCCATCCGGGACCGCAACTGGGTATCGTCCCCAACTCCCGTACCCGCGCCGCCAGTCCCGGCGCCTGGGCGTCGACCATCCGCGCGGCGGTCTCCTCCCAGGGCGCGTACCCCGCCTGCTGCCGGCCCGCCAGGCCGCCGCGCATCACGTCCTCCAGCCGCTGCTCCAGCTCGGCCACCCCCGCGCCGATCCGGGCCGCCCTCCGCTCGGCCCGGCGCTTCGCCGCCTCCCCGTCCGCCGGTCCGCCCGGCGCGGCCGCCGGGCGCGCGGCCTTCGCCGCCCGCCCCGCCGCCCCCGCAGACGCCCAGTCCGGCGCATCGGCGGGCTCGCCGAACCCCTCCGCCGACCAGAGCAGCAGCAGCCCGAGAACGTGCTTGCACGGGAACTTCCGGCTCGGGCAGGAGCACGCGTACGCCGGGCCCTCCACGTCCACGGCCGTCCGGTACGACGTGCTGCCGCTGCCCTTGCACAGACCCCACACCAAACCGGAAGCGGAACCTCCGGTCTGCGACCACGGACCTTCCCCGCCCAGCTTGGCCCCCGCCGTGCGCGACGCATCGTCAGGAGCCAGGGCCAGTACCTGTTCCGCTGTCCAGCGGACCCCCTGCTCAGTCATGTGTTCCACCGTAGAGACCCCCACTGACAATCGCTCTGACCTGCAACAACGGTGCAGGGAAGGGGCGTTGTCAGTGGCGTGGTGCACGGTTGTTCCAGCAGTCGGGAACGGCTGCCGAGCATTGGAGGGGGACCATGACCATGCCCGAGAACGGCAAGGGCGCGGACGCGCTGCGGCCGCACGCCGAAGACGCCTTCGCGGAGGAACTGAAAGCCCTCGCGGCCGCCGACGACAAGCCCCGCCCGACGCGTTGGAAGCTCTCCCCGTGGGCCGTCGCGACCTACCTCCTGGGCGGCACCCTCCCCGACGGCACCGTCATCACGCCCAAGTACGTCGGCCCGCGCCGCATCGTCGAGGTCGCCGTCACCACCCTCGCCACCGACCGCGCCCTGCTCCTGCTCGGCGTCCCCGGCACCGCCAAGACCTGGGTGTCCGAACATCTGGCCGCCGCCGTCAGCGGGGACTCCACCCTCCTCGTCCAGGGCACCGCCGGCACCCCCGAGGAGGCGATGCGGTACGGCTGGAACTACGCCCGCCTCCTCGCCCACGGGCCCAGCCGTGAAGCCCTCGTGCCGAGCCCCGTCATGCGCGCCATGGCCGAGGGCTCCACCGCCCGCGTCGAGGAGCTCACCCGCATCCCGGCCGACGTCCAGGACAGCCTCATCACCGTCCTGTCCGAGAAGACGCTCCCGATACCGGAGCTCGGCCAGGAGGTGCAGGCCGTGCGCGGCTTCAACCTCATCGCCACCGCCAACGACCGCGACCGCGGGGTCAACGAGCTCTCCAGCGCGCTGCGCCGCCGCTTCAACACCGTCGTCCTGCCGCTGCCCGCCACCGCCGACGCCGAGGTCGACATCGTCGCCCGCCGCGTCGACCAGATGGGCCGCGCCCTCGACTTGCCCGCCGTGCCCGAGGGGCTGGAGGAGATCCGCCGCGTCGTCACCGTCTTCCGCGAGCTGCGCGACGGGGTCACCGCCGACGGCCGTACGAAGGTGAAGTCGCCGAGCGGCACGCTCTCCACCGCCGAGGCCATATCGGTCGTCACCGGAGGCCTCGCGCTGGCCGCCCACTTCGGGGACGGCGTCCTGCGCCCCTCCGACGTGGCCGCCGGGATCCTCGGCGCCGTGGTCCGGGATCCGGCCGCCGACCAGGTCGTCTGGCAGGAGTACCTGGAGGCCGTGGTGCGCGAGCGGGACGGCTGGAAGGACTTCTACCGTGCCTGCCGGGAGGTGACGGCATGAGCGGGCCGGCCGCCCGGCGGCCGGGGCCGCTGCTGCTGGGCGTACGGCACCACGGGCCGGGCTCGGCCCGCGCGGTGCGGGCCGCCCTGGACGCGGTCCGGCCGACGGCCGTGCTGATCGAGGGCCCGCCGGAGGGGGACGCGCTGCTCGCGCTGGCCGCCGACCCCGGGATGCGGCCCCCCGTCGCCCTGCTCGCGCACGCCGCCGACGATCCGGGCAGGGCCGCGTTCTGGCCGCTGGCCGCGTTCTCGCCGGAGTGGGTCGCCATCCGCTGGGCGCAGGAGCAGGAAGTACCGGTTCCGGTCCGCTTCATCGACCTCCCGGCCGCGCACACGCTGGCCGCGGAGGCCGGCCCCGACCCGGACGAGGCCGGTTCCGTACGGCTGGACCCCCTCGCGGCGCTGGCCGGGGCCGCCGGATACGACGACCCCGAGCGCTGGTGGGAGGACGTGGTCGAACACCGCGGTCCCGGGGCGACGGATCCGCTCGGCGCGTTCGAGGCGCTCGGGGAGGCCATGGGGGCCCTGCGCGAGGCGTACGGGGACGGCGGCCACGCCCGGGACCGGGTGCGCGAGGCGTACATGCGGCAGCGGATGCGGGCGGCCCGCCGGGAGTTCGGCGACGCGTACGCCGTGGTGTGCGGGGCCTGGCACGTGCCGGCGCTGGGTGCGAGCACGACGGCGGCCGCGGACAAGGCGCTGCTGACCGGGCTGCCGAAGGTCAAGGTGGAGACCGCGTGGGTCCCCTGGACCCACCGGCGGCTCGCCCGGGCCGGCGGGTACGGCGCGGGCATCACCTCGCCCGGCTGGTACGCGCACCTGTTCGCGGCCCGGGACCGGCCGGTCGAGCGGTGGCTGGCCGAGGTCGCCGGGCTGCTCCGGGAGGAGGACCGGCAGGTCTCCCCGGCGCACGTCATCGAGGCGGTCCGGCTGGCGGGGACGCTCGCCGCGATGCGGGGGAGACCGCTGCCCGGGCTGACGGAGACCCTGGAGGCGGTCCGGGCGGTGATGTGCGACGGCTCCGACGTACCGCTCGCGCTGATCGAGGACCGCCTGGTCGTCGGGGACGTGCTCGGCGAAGTCCCCGACGGGGCCCCCGCGGTACCGCTCCAGCGGGACCTGACCCGCCGGCAGCGCTCGCTGCGGCTCAAGGCCGAGGCGCAGGAGCGTGAGCTGGAGCTGGACCTGCGCAAGGACACCGACGCGGCGAAGTCCGTGCTGCTGCACCGGCTGCGCCTGCTCGGGATCGACTGGGGCACGCCGGCGGCCTCGCGGGGGAGTACGGGGACCTTCCGCGAGACCTGGCGGCTGAGGTGGGAGCCGGAGCTGTCGGTACGGGTCGCCGAGGCCGGGATCTGGGGCACCACGGTGCCGGCGGCCGCCACCGCCAAGGCCGAGTCGGACGCGGCCGGGGCGGCGGAGCTCGCCGAGGTGACGGCGCTGGCCGAGCGGTGCCTGCTGGCCGGGCTCTCCGATGCCCTGCCCGCCGTGCTGCGGGCCCTCGCGGACCGGGCCGCCCTGGACACCGACGTGGCACGGCTGGCCAAGGCCCTGCCGGCGCTGGCCCGTGCACTGCGGTACGGGGACGTGCGGGGTACGGACGCGTCGGCGCTGGCCACGGTCGCCGGAGGGCTCGCGGAGCGGATATGCGTGGCGCTGCCGCCCGCGTGCGCGGCGGGTCCGGGCGCGGAGGCGGCGGCGGAGCTGCGGGGCCATGTGGACGCCGTGCACGGCGCGATCGGGCTGCTGGACGGGGAGGGCCTGCGGGAGCGCTGGGCGGCGGTGCTGCGGGCGCTGGCCGGCCGGGACAGGGTGCCGGGGCTGATCCGCGGCCGTGCGGCGAGGCTGCTCCTGGACGAAGGGCGCCTGCCGGCCGACGAGACGGCACGCCTGATGGGCCTGGCCCTGTCCCCGGCGGCGTCGCCGTCCGACGCGGCGGGCTGGATCGAGGGCTTCGCGGCGGACGGCACGCTCCTCGTCCACGACGAGCGGCTGCTGGCGCTGATCGACACCTGGCTGGCCGGGGTCCCGGAGCAGGCCTTCACGGACGTACTGCCGCTGCTGCGGCGGACGTTCGGGGCGTACGAGCCGGGCGTCAAGCGGAGCCTGGGCGAGCTCGTCCGCCGGGGCCGTTCGCCGAAGCCGGCCCCGGGCGGTGCCCCCGAGGGCTTCGCCCCCGCCCTGGACCCGGCCCGCGCCGACGCGGTCCTCCCGGTCCTCGGCGTCCTCCTCTCCGGCCCGCCGCCATGACCGCCGCGGGGGCCGGGGCGGTCGGCGGTGGACAGGACGAGCGGCGGAAGGGGACGGGGAGATGACAGGTACAGGGGACCCGGCGGCGGGGGACGTCCGCGCGCAGGCGCGGCTGCGGAGGTGGCGGATGGTGCTCGGCGGGGAGGAGGACGGGACCGGGTGCGTGCTCGGCGCGCGGGATGCCGGGATGGACGCCGCGCTCTCGGCTCTCTACGGGAAGGGCGGGCAGCGCAGTGCGGGGCTCGGCGGCTCCGCCCCGCACGTGGCCCGCTGGCTCGGGGACATCCGTACGTACTTCCCCGGCTCCGTCGTCCAGATCATGCAGCGGGACGCCATCGAGCGGCTCGGCCTCTCCTCCCTCCTCCTGGAGCCCGAGATGCTGGAGGCCGTCGAGCCCGACGTGCACCTCGTCGGCACGCTCCTCTCCCTCAACAAGGCCATGCCCGAGACCACCCGCGAAACGGCCCGTGTCGTCGTCCGCAAGGTGGTCGAGCAGCTGGAGAAGCGGCTCGCGCCCCGCACCCGGGCCACCCTCGCCGGCGCCCTCGACCGCTCCGCCCGCACCAGCCGCCCCCGGCACGCGGACATCGACTGGAACCGGACCATCCGGGCGAATCTGAAGAACTACCTGCCCGAGCACCGCACCGTCGTTCCCGAGCGGCTCATCGGCCACGGGCGCGCCGCCCGGGCGGTGGAGAAAGAGGTGATCCTCTGCATCGACCAGTCCGGCTCGATGGCGGCGTCCGTCGTCTACGCCTCCGTCTTCGGCGCGGTGCTCGCCTCGATGCGCGCGATCGCGACCCGGCTCGTCGTGTTCGACACCGCCGTCGTGGACTTGACGGATCAGCTGGCGGATCCGGTCGACGTCCTCTTCGGTACACAGCTCGGCGGCGGCACCGACATCAACCGCGCCCTCGCCCACTGCCAGTCCAGGATCACCCGTCCCGCCGACACCGTCGTCGTCCTCGTCAGTGATCTCTACGAGGGCGGCATACGCAACGAGATGCTGGGCCGCGTCGCGGCGATGAAGGCGTCCGGCGTCGAGTTCGTGGCCCTGCTCGCACTGTCCGACGAGGGGACTCCCGCCTACGACCGAGAGCACGCCGCAGCCCTTGCGGCACTTGGGGTTCCGGCCTTCGCATGTACCCCCGACCTGTTCCCGGAGGTGATGGCCGCGGCCCTGGAGAAGCGCCCCCTGCCCGTCCCCTGACCACCCCCCGGCCGCCCCGTCGGCCCCCTCCCGCCGCGCCCCGCGTCCCGCTCCGCCAGGCGGTCGGGATCCCTCCCGCCGCGGGGTCGCGATCCACCCCCGCCGCGCGCCGCCACGCCTGGCGAATCGCACGAACATCCAGCTCAACCGTGAGGGGATCTGTGACAGGTATCACCGCTCAGGTGTGATCTGCGATTTAGGGACCCACGTCCCACGGGGATAACCTGCGGGACGGACATGCCGCGTCCACGGTCACCGTGTGCGCCTCCCTAGTGACAGCGCCGTCACGTTGCCCTCCGCGGCACGCCCACGCAGACAACCGCGAATCACTGCGAATCTTTGAAGACAAGGGACGGACGCGCGTGGACCTGTTCGAGTACCAGGCGAGGGACCTCTTCGCCAAGCACGGTGTACCGGTGCTGGCCGGTGAAGTCATCGACACGCCTGAAGCGGCTCGCGAGGCCACCGAGCGGCTGGGCGGCAAGTCGGTCGTCAAGGCGCAGGTGAAGGTCGGTGGCCGCGGCAAGGCCGGCGGCGTCAAGCTCGCCGCCACCCCGGACGAGGCCGTCGCCCGCGCGACGGACATCCTGGGCATGGACATCAAGGGCCACACGGTCCACAAGGTGATGATCGCCGAGACCGCTCCCGAGATCCTCGAGGAGTACTACGTCTCGTACCTGCTGGACCGTACCAACCGCACCTTCCTGGCCATGGCCTCGGTCGCGGGCGGCATGGACATCGAGCAGGTCGCCGAGGAGACCCCGGAGAAGCTCGCCAAGGTCCCGGTGAACGCCAACGAGGGCGTGACCATCGAGAAGGCCCGCGAGATCGTCGCGCTGGCGCAGTTCCCGGCCGAGGTCGCCGAGAAGGTCGCCGAGGTCCTCGTGACCCTGTGGGCGACCTTCATCGCCGAGGACGCGCTCCTCGTCGAGGTCAACCCGCTCGCGAAGGTCGCCTCCGGCGACGTCATCGCCCTCGACGGCAAGGTCTCGCTCGACGAGAACGCCGAGTTCCGCCAGCCGGGCCACGAGGAGTTCGTGGACCACGCGGCCGCGAACCCGCTCGAGGCCGCCGCCAAGGCGAAGAACCTCAACTACGTGAAGCTCGACGGTGAGGTCGGCATCATCGGCAACGGCGCGGGTCTCGTCATGAGCACCCTCGACGTCGTCGCGTACGCCGGCGAGAACCACGGCGGCGTCAAGCCCGCCAACTTCCTGGACATCGGCGGTGGCGCCTCCGCCGCCGTCATGGCCAACGGTCTCGAGATCATCCTCGGCGACCCGGACGTCAAGTCCGTCTTCGTCAACGTCTTCGGTGGCATCACCGCCTGCGACGAGGTCGCCAACGGCATCGTCCAGGCGCTGCAGCTGCTCGCGGACAAGGGCGAGGCGGTCACCAAGCCGCTGGTCGTCCGCCTCGACGGCAACAACGCCGAGCTGGGTCGCAAGATCCTCTCGGACGCCAACCACCCGCTGGTCCAGCGCGTGGACACCATGGACGGCGCGGCCGACAAGGCCGCCGAGCTCGCGGCTGCGAAGTAAGGGCAGAGGTCACAGACTCACATGGCTATCTTCCTCAACAAGGACAGCAAGGTCATCGTCCAGGGCATGACCGGTGCCACGGGCATGAAGCACACCAAGCTGATGCTGGCTGACGGCACCACCATCGTCGGTGGCGTGAACCCGCGCAAGGCCGGCACCACCGTCGACTTCGACGGCACCGAGGTCCCGGTCTTCGGCTCCGTCGCCGAGGCGATCAAGGAGACGGGCGCCAACGTCTCCGTCCTCTTCGTCCCGCCGGCCTTCGCCAAGGCCGCCGTCGTCGAGGCCATCGACGCCGAGATCCCGCTGGCCGTCGTCATCACCGAGGGCATCGCGGTGCACGACTCCGCCGCCTTCTGGGCGTACGCGACCGCCAAGGGCAACAAGACCCGAATCATCGGCCCGAACTGCCCGGGTCTGATCACCCCCGGCCAGTCCAACGCCGGCATCATCCCGGGCGACATCACCAAGCCCGGCAAGATCGGTCTCGTGTCCAAGTCCGGCACGCTGACCTACCAGATGATGTACGAGCTGCGCGACATCGGCTTCACCTCCGCCGTCGGCATCGGTGGCGACCCGGTCATCGGCACCACGCACATCGACGCCCTGGAGGCCTTCGAGGCCGACCCGGACACCGAGCTCATCGTCATGATCGGCGAGATCGGCGGCGACGCCGAGGAGCGTGCGGCGGACTTCATCGCGAAGAACGTCACCAAGCCGGTCGTCGGCTACGTCGCGGGCTTCACCGCCCCCGAGGGCAAGACCATGGGCCACGCCGGCGCCATCGTCTCCGGCTCCTCCGGCACCGCGCAGGCCAAGAAGGAGGCCCTCGAGGCCGCCGGCGTCAAGGTCGGCAAGACGCCGACCGAGACGGCCAAGCTGGCGCGCGAGATCCTGAACGCCGCGAAGTAACGCTTGCCGCTGCCGTACGCACGCGTACGGCTGTACGGGCGTGGCCCGCATCCCCGAGTGGGGTGCTGCTG
>NZ_JBHYXN010000085.1:0-8347 GCF_042752335.1 Streptomyces sp. NPDC059355
GCGCCGCCCTGGCCGCCGCCGGCGCCCTGACCGCGGGAACCGCCCTGGCCGCCCTGGCCGCGCGCGGCGCTCTGGCCGCCGCCGCCCTGACCCGCGGCGGAGCGGGCCCGACGCGGACGGCCCTCGCCGCCACCGGTCGGCGCAGCGCCGCCCTGAGCGGCGGAGGGGCCGCCGGAACGACGGCGCGGGTTCGCGGAACGGCCGCCGCCGCCCTGGCCGCCGGAACGACGGCCTGCGGGAGCCGGCTGCTGCGGCACCTCCAGCACGACGGGGATGCCCGAGGGCTCCTTGGCGCCGGTGAGCCGGGACAGCTCCTCGTCGGAGGACTTGATCTGCGCGGTGCGCGGGGAGATCCCGGCGTCCGACATCAGTCGGGACATGTCCCGCTTCTGGTCGGGCAGCACCAGGGTGACCACGCTGCCGGACTCGCCGGCGCGCGCGGTACGGCCGCCGCGGTGCAGGTAGTCCTTGTGGTCGGTCGGCGGGTCGATGTTGACGACCAGGTCGAGGTCGTCGATGTGGATGCCGCGCGCGGCCACGTTGGTGGCGACCAGCGCGGTGACCTCGCCGGTCTTGAACCAGTCCAGGGTCCGGTTGCGCTGCGGCTGCGAACGGCCGCCGTGCAGGCCGGAGGCGCGGACGCCGTCCGCCAGGAGCTTCTTGACCAGGCGGTCGACACCGCGCTTGGTGTCCACGAACATGATCACCCGGCCGTCGCGAGCGGCTATGCGCGTGGCCACGGCCTTCTTGTCGGTCTCGTCCATGACGTACAGGACGTGGTGCTCCATCGTGCTGACCGCGCCGGCGGACGGGTCGACGGAGAAGGCGACCGGGTCGTGCAGGAACATCTTGACGAGCTTGTCGATGTTCCTGTCGAGGGTCGCCGAGAACAGCATGGTCTGACCCTCGGGCTGGACCTGCTTGAGCAGCGCGGTGACCTGCGGCATGAAGCCCATGTCGGTCATCTGGTCGGCCTCGTCGAGGACGGTGATCGCGACCTGGGAGAGGTCGGCGTCACCGCGGTCGATGAGGTCCTTCAGACGGCCGGGGGTGGCGACGAGCACCTCGGCGCCGCGGCGCAGGGCGCCGGACTGCCGGTTGATCGACATGCCGCCGACGACGGTCGTGGTGCGCAGGTTGACGGCCGTGGCGTACGGGGCCAGGGCGTCGGTCACCTGCTGCGCGAGCTCACGGGTCGGTACGAGGACCAGCGCGAGCGGCTGCTTCGGCTGGGCGCGGCGGCCGGCGGTGCGGGCCAGCAGCGCCAGGCCGAAGGCCAGCGTCTTGCCGGAGCCGGTGCGGCCGCGGCCGAGCAGGTCACGGCCGGCGAGCGAGTTCGGCAGCGTCGCGGCCTGGATCGGGAACGGCTCGGTGACGCCCTGGGCGGCGAGGGTCTTCAGCAGCGCCTCGGGCATGCCCATGTCCTCGAACGCGGTGACCGGCGCCAGCGCCGGGGTCAGCGGTTCGGGCATGGTGAATTCTTGGGGCCGGGCGACGGGGGCGGACTTCTGCCGTCCCGCGCCAGCCTTCGGACGTCCCTGAGCCGCGCCTCGGCCCCGGGTGGGGCGGCGGCTGGGTCGTGCGGAGCTGGAGCTGGTCATGCGAGAAAGCCCTCCTGAAACCGGCAAGGTAAAGCAAAGGTGCGAAACAGCAGACAAGCCGGGGCCCGCACCTTGCGGTGCGGACCCCGGCAAGCTGAAGCAATTAGGCGGGGAGGATGTTCTCCGCCTGGGGGCCCTTCTGGCCCTGGGTCACGTCGAACGAGACGCGCTGACCCTCGGTGAGCTCACGGAAGCCCTGGGTGGCGATGTTCGAGTAGTGGGCGAAGACGTCCGGGCCGCCACCGTCCTGCTCGATGAAGCCGAAGCCCTTTTCCGAGTTGAACCACTTCACGGTGCCAAGTGCCATTTTAAATCTCCTGAATAGGCGGCAAAGGGCCCCATCCGGAGAGTCCGGCAAAACAATAAAAGCGCCTGAGGAACATTCCCGTCAGGCGCACATAAAGTTCATGGGTACCACAACTGCAACGCTCACCAAGCTAGCACATCTCGGCGCCGGCACCCAGCCCCGCCTGCGCGTCGGGTGGGGAAGATCCGGGGGCGGGGCCCCCGGATGCCTTGCGGCTACAGCCTCTCGATGATCGTGACATTGGCCTGACCACCGCCCTCGCACATGGTCTGGAGGCCGAAACGGCCGCCCGTGCGCTCCAGTTCGTGGAGCAGGGTGGTCATCAGTTTCACCCCCGTGGCACCCAACGGATGGCCCAACGCGATGGCCCCTCCGTTGACGTTCACCCGTTCGGGGTCGGCGCCCGTCTCCTTCAGCCAGGCCAGGACCACCGGGGCGAAGGCCTCGTTGATCTCCACCAGGTCGATGTCGTCCAGCGACATGCCGGTCTTCTTCAGGGCGTACGCCGTGGCCGGGATCGGGGCCGAGAGCATCCGGATCGGGTCCTCTCCCCGTACGGACAGGTGGTGGATGCGGGCCCGCGGGCGCAGCCCGTGCTCCGCCACCGCCCGCTCGGAGGCGATCAGCATGGCCGCGGCCCCGTCGGAGACCTGCGAGGAGACGGCCGCGGTGATCGTGCCGCCCTCGACGACGGGCTTCAGGCCCGCCATCTTCTCCAGGGTGGTGTCCCGGCGCGGGCCCTCGTCGACGCGCACCTCCCCGTACGCCACCGTCTCGCGCGCGAAACGGCCCTCGTCGACGGCCCGGATCGCCCGCCGGTGCGAGCCGAGCGCGAATTCCTCCATGTCGCGGCGCGAGATCCCCCACTTCCGCGCGATGAGCTGCGCGCCGTGGAACTGGTTCACCGGAGCGTCCCCGTACCGGGCCCGCCAGCCCTCGCTGCCCGCGTACGGGCCCTGCGTGAGGCCGAGCGGCTCCGCCGCCTGCCGCGAGGCGAAGGCGATCGGGATCATCGACATGTTTTGGGTCCCGCCCGCGACGACGAGGTCCTGGGTCCCGGAGAGCACCCCCTGCGCCGCGAAGTGGACGGCCTGCTGCGAGGAGCCGCACTGGCGGTCGATCGTGACCCCCGGCACCTCCTCCGGCAGCCCCGCCGCCAGCCAGGCCGTGCGCGCGATGTCCCCGGCCTGCGGGCCCACCGTGTCCAGGCAGCCGAAGACCACGTCCTCGACGGCGGCCGGGTCCACCCCGGACCGCTCGACCAGCGCCTTCAGGACGTGCGCGCCCAGGTCGGCCGGGTGGACGCCCGACAGGCCCCCTCCGCGCCGGCCCACGGGGGTGCGTACGGCATCGACTATGTAGGCCTCGGGCATGGCGGGTGCTCCTTCGGGGGTCAGCTGCGTACGGCGATCCCGTCCAGCACCATCGACAGGTACTGGCGGGCGATCTCCTCGGGGCTGTGCTGTCCTCCCGGCCGGTACCAGGACGCCGCCACCCACACCGTGTCGCGCACGAAGCGGTAGGTGAGGCGGATGTCGAGGTCGGCCCGGAAGACCTTGGCGGCGACCCCGCGCTCCAGCGTCCCCAGCCAGGCCTTCTCGAACTTCTGCTGCGAGTCGGAGAGGTAGTGGAAGCGGGGCTGCGCGGACAGGTGCCGGGATTCCTTCTGGTAGATCGCGACGGCGGCGCGGTGCCGGTCGATCTCCCGGAAGGACTCGGTGACGAGGGCCTCGATGGTCTCCCGGGGGCCGAGGCCGGCGGCGAAGACGGTGTCGTAGCCCTGCCACAGCTCGGTCAGGAAGGCCGAGAGGATCTCGTCGAGCATCGATTCCTTGGAATCGAAGTGGTAGTAGAGGCTGCCGGCGAGCATGCCGGCGGCGTCGGCGATCTTGCGGACGGTGGTGGCGTTGTAACCCTGCGCGGCGAAGACCTCGGCGGCGGTGTCGAGGAGCTCGCGGCGGCGCTCCGGCGAAGCGCTCACCTGGGGCCTCTTGGCGGGCGAATGGGCTGTCGGCTTGTTCGTTGGCACGAGCCCATTCTGCGGCCGGACACCCCCTAGGCCCGCTGGCTGCTGACCGAGACGGTCTCGCCCGTCATGTACGACGAGTAGCCGCTGGCCAGGAACACGATGACGTTGGCGACCTCCCACGGCTCGGCGTACCTGCCGAAGGCCTCGCGGGCCGTCAGCTCGGTCAGCAGCTCCTCGCTGGTGACCTTCACCAGGTGCGGGTGCATGGCCAGGCTCGGGGCGACCGCGTTGACCCGTACGCCGAACCCGGCCGCCTCCAGCGCGGCGCAGCGGGTCAGCGCCATCACCCCGGCCTTGGCGGCGGCGTAGTGGGCCTGGCCGGTCTGGGCGCGCCAGCCGACGACGGAGGCGTTGTTGACGACGACCCCGCCCCGGCCGGACGCCTTGAAGGAGCGCAGGGCGGCGCGGGTGCAGCGGAAGGTGCCGTTCAGGGTGACGTCGAGGACCTTGCCCCACTGTTCGTCGGTCATGTCGACGAGGGCGGCGGTGCCGCCGAGGCCGGCGTTGTTGACGACGACGTCCAGGCCGCCGTGGGTCTGCTCGGCGAGCGTGAACAGGGCCCCCACCTGGTCCTCGTCGGTGACGTCGCAGGGCAGTGAGGCGACGCGGCCGGCGCCGAACTCGGCGGCGAGGGCCTGTTCGGCCTCCTTCAGGCGGCGGGCGTGCGCGTCGCCGATGACGACGCGGGCGCCCTCCTCCAGGAAGCGGCGGGCGGTGGCCCCGCCGATCCCGGCGCCGGCGGCGGCGGTGATGACGGCCGTACGGCCTTGGAGCAGCCCGTGTCCCGGCACGTAGTCGGGGGCGTTGGGGGTGTTCATGCTCATGGCCGTACGTTAACCTACCAAACACTTGTTAGGGAAGTGTCGAACGGGCCCGTGCGACGGAGGCGGACATCTGATGGACCTGACCCATGCACCGGAGGTGGCCGCTTTCCGGGCCGAGGCCCGCGCCTGGCTCGCCGAACACGTCCCCGGCTCCCCCCTCCCCTCCCTGGAGACCGCGGAGGGCTTCGCCGCGCACCGCGCGTGGGAGGCCCGGCTGCACGCGGACCGCTGGTCGGCGGTGTCCTGGCCCGCCGAGTACGGGGGCCGGGGCGTGGACATCGAGCGGTGGCTGGTCTTCGAGGAGGAGTACTGGGCCGCGGGCGCGCCCGGCCGGGTCTCGCAGAACGGCATCAGCCTCCTCGCGCCCACCCTCTTCGACCACGGGAGCCCCGAGCAGCGGGCGCGGGTCCTGCCGCCGATGGCGAGCGGCGAGGTGATCTGGGCGCAGGCCTGGTCCGAGCCGGAGTCGGGCTCCGACCTGGCCTCGCTGAGGTCGCGGGCGGTGCGCACCGGGGGCGGCTGGCTGCTGTCCGGGCAGAAGACCTGGTCCTCGCGGGCGGCCTTCGCGGACCGGGCCTTCGGCATCTTCCGGACGGATCCGCAGGCCCCGAAACCGCACCAGGGGCTGACGTACCTGATGTTCGACCTGCGGGCGCCGGGAGTGACGGTGCGGCCCATCGGCCGGCTGGACGGGAAGCCCGCCTTCGCGGAGCTGTTCCTGGACGAGGTCTTCGTACCGGACGCGGACGTGATCGGGGAGCCGGGGCAGGGCTGGCGGATCGCCATGTCGACGACGGGCAACGAGCGCGGGCTGACCCTGCGCTCGCCGGGCCGGTTCCTGGCGGCGGCGGACCGGCTGCGCGCGCTGTGGCGGGCCGAGGGGGATCCGGCGGACACCGCGGTGCGGGACCGGGTGGCGGACGCGGTGGTCGGGGCGCGCGCGTACGAGCTGTTCACCTGGGCCGCGGCCTCGCGGTTCGCGGCGGGTGAGCGGATCGGCGCCGAGTCCAGCCTGAACAAGGTGTTCTGGTCGGAGTACGACATCGCCCTGCACGAGACGGCGCTGGACCTGCTGGGCCCGGACGCGGAGCTGGCGGAGGGCGCGTGGGCGGAGCCCTGGGTCTTCTCGCTGGCCGGGCCGATCTACGCGGGCACGAACGAGATCCAGCGCGACATCATCGCCGAGCGGCTGCTCGGCCTCCCGAAGGGCCGCCGCTGATGCGCTTCCTGCCGACCGGCGAACAGTCGGACTTCGCCCGTGCGCTGCACGGCCTGCTCGACGCCTCGGAGGTCCCGGCGGCCGTACGGGCCTGGGGCGCGGGCGACCACGGACCGGGGCGGGCACTGTGGTCGCGGCTCGCGGGGACGGGGCTGTTCGCACTCGCGGCGGACGAGGCCCATGACGGGGTGGGGCTGCTGCCGGTGGAGCTGGCGCTCGGCTTCGTGGAGCTGGGGCGGGCCGGGGTGCCGGGACCGGTGGTGGAGACGGCCGCGGCGGCCGTGCTGTTGTCGGAGCTCGCGCGGCTCGGGGAGGAGGGGCCGGCCAAGCGTTTCCTGCCCGGTCTGGTGGCGGGTGAGGCCCTGGCCACGCTGACCCTGCCGGGCGGCGGTCCGTACGCCCTCGACGCGGACGCGGCGGCGTACTGCTTCACCGTCTCTGCGCCGGGCGAGCTGCGGCTGGCGGGGGCCGGGGAGGGCGGGATGCTGCGCTCCACGGACCCGGCGCGGCGGCTCTCCCGGCCCGCGCCGGACGGGGAGCCGCTGGCGGCCGGCCCCCGGGTCCTCGCGGCGGCGGGGACGGCCCTGGGCTGGGCGCGGCTGCTGACGGCGGCGCAGTGCCTGGGGGTGGGCGAGGCCCTGCTGGCGAGCACGGTGCGGTACGTGAAGCAGCGCACGCAGTTCGGGACGCCGATCGGCGGCTTCCAGGCGGTGAAGCACCGGCTGGCGGACACGCTGCTGGCCCTGGAGTTCGCCCGGCCGCTGGTGTGGGCGGCGGCACTGGGCCTGACGCCGTGGGAGGTCGCGGCGGCGAAGCTGGCGGCGGGCGAGGCGGCGTACGCGGCGGCCATGACGGCGCTGCAGCTCCACGGGGCCGTCGGCTACACGGAGGAGCTCGACCTCTCCCTGTGGCTGCGCAAGGCGCGGCCGCTGCGCGACGCGTGGGGCTCGCCGTCGGTGTGCCGGGCGGCGGTGCTTCGGGAGCGCGAAGGGTAGCGGCGGGCGGGGCGGGGGCGGGGGCTCACACGAGGGCCACCCCGAGGGTGACGACGTAGCGCTCCTCGACCGTCCCGTCCGGGAACAGGGCGGTCAGCCGGGCCCGTTCCGCGTCGACGAACGCCTGCGTGCCGGCCGGCCCGAGCATCAGGAAGGCGGAGTGGCTGGCGAGGTTGGCGAGGTGGACGTCGAGCGGGACCCGGCGCGACCAGCGGACCTTGCGCATGGTGAACGCCGGCCCGGGCGGCAGGGTGCGACGGGTGGCGGGCTCGTCGGCTTCGAAGAGGGTCCGGATCCGCTCGTCCTGCTCGGCGATCCAGGGGACGGCGGAATCCGTGTCGTTCCACCAGAGCGCGAGCGCGCCGCCGGGTCGGAGCACGCGGCGGGCCTCGGGGACCGAGCGGGCGGGGTCGGTCCAGTGCCAGGCCTGGGCGTACGTGAGGAAGTCGAACCCGGCGGTGACGAGCGGCAGCCGGTCGCCGTCCCCGCGCACGAGCGGGATCCCCGGGTGCTCCCGCCGGAACTCGGCGGCCATGCCGTCGCCGGGCTCGACGGCGACGACGTCCGCCCCGCGGGCGCGCAGCAGCCCGGTGGCGATCCCGGTCCCGGCACCCACGTCGGCCACCCTGGCGCCGCGCAGCCCCCGCCCGGCGAGCGTTTCGAGGGCGTCGAACAGCTCCCCGGGATACCCGGGCCGGTTGGCCGAGTACTGCGCGGCGGCGGCGTCGAAGGACCGGGCACGGATGCGGGGCGCGGGCGCGGAAGTCATACCGTGATTGTTTTCGATCACGGCCGGTCTCGGCGACCCACTCCGGCCTACGGCGCGGCGCCCTGCTCAGCGCCCGGCGCCCGGCGCCCGGTTCAGCGGTACTCGCGTACGACCTCGATCCGGCCCACGATGTGCGCGTTGAACTCGTCCAGCTCCTCCGCCGGGACCCACAGCTCCAGGATCGTCTCCCCGCCCGCTCGGCGGACCGGGTACCGGGCCAGGAACTCGGTGTCCACCTCGAAGCGCGTCACGAAGCCGGCCCCGTCGTGCTTGACGTTCCAGTCGCGGGCGATGCGGATCGCGTAGTCCTCGTTGAGGACGGGGTAGAAGATCGGCTGCTCGGGCAGCCGCGGCGGCCAGGCACGCCGGTCGAGCGCGCGGACGAGGTCGAGCTCGACCGGGCCCGTCGGACGCCACAGCGTGGTGGTGTTCGCGTTCGTGTTCGGGGTCGTCGTGGACATGAGGCTCGACCCTAGGGAGTGTCGTCAAAGTGGCCTCGGCCGCCCGGAAGGGCGGGGCCGGCGGGGCCTGGTGCGTGCGATCGCAAGGCGGAGGAGGGAATCGACGCGGAGCGTCGGTGACCGACGACAACGCGGCGAGCGT
>NZ_JBHYXN010000086.1:0-7492 GCF_042752335.1 Streptomyces sp. NPDC059355
CGTCGATTCCCTCCTCCGCCTTGCGATCGCACGCACCAGACCCCGCCGGCCCCGCCCTCTCGGGCGGCCGACGCCACTTTGACGACACTCCCTAGCCCCGCTCGCGCTCCTCGACCGCCGAGTTGTACGCCGCGACCAGCGCGCGCCGCGCGACCCGCTCCACCGGCCGCAGCGCCTCCGCCCGCGCCGCCATCTCCGAGGCGGCCACCGCACCGCCCGGCCCGTGCTCGTACGCCAGCGACACCAGCAGGTCCACCCGCTGCGCCAGCGCCAGCACCCGTACCGCCCGCGGCGGGTACCCCGGCGCCAGCACCTCCCGCCCGGCGTCGGCCCGCGCCCGGTAAGCCGACAGCGCGGCCTCCGCCACCGGCCCCGACCCCGCCACGTCCAGCCGGGTCAGTACGACCGTCGCCTCGCGCAGCGCCTCCGCCAGCTCCCGCTCCGCCTCACCGAGCGACGGCACGTCCGCCGGCGGGGCCTCCCGTACGGGCAGACAGTGCCACGTCACCGAGACGTGCACGTCCCCCGCGGGCCCCGCCTCGGCCACCTCCGGCACCAGACCCAGCGCCGCGCCCACCGCGACCACCGCCTCCTCCGCCTCCAGCGCCCGCGCGTTGAACTCGGCGGGCCCGCTCAGCCCCAGCGGATGCCCCGGAGCGGGCAGAGCCACCCGCAGCCCGGCCACCCCCAGCGCCCGCATCCGCCCGAGCGCCAGCGTCAGGCCCACCGGACCCGATTCGCCGGGCAGCCCCTCCACCCGGTGCACGGCGTCCTCGCCCACGATCGACAACACGGCCTCGTCGGGCGAGACCAAACCGGCCAGCAGTGCGTTCCCCCAGGCGGCCAACCGCCCTGAACGTGGTTCGAAAAGCATTCCCCCACTTTACGGATCACCACGGATCCGGCCCCGTGGCCAACCTGGCGCCCGGACCGCTCTCCGAGTGGCGTAGGTTTTCCCTGGGGCTGCGCCTACCGGTGCACAGACGAAACCGAGACTGCAAGGGGAGACAACACGCTCATGAGCGATGTTCTGGAGCTGGTGGACGTATCCGTGGTCCGCGAGGGCCGGGCTCTGGTGGACCAGGTCTCCTGGTCGGTGAAGGAGGGGGAGCGCTGGGTGATCCTCGGCCCCAACGGCGCCGGCAAGACCACGCTGCTGAACCTCGCCTCCAGCTACCTCTTCCCCACCAAGGGCGCCGCCACCATCCTCGGCAGCACCCTCGGCAAGCCCGGCAGCGACGTCTTCGAGCTGCGCCCGCGCATCGGCGTCGCCGGGATCGCCCTGGCCGACAAGCTCCCCAAGCGCCAGACCGTCCTGCAGACCGTCCTCACCGCCGCGTACGGCATGACGGCGACCTGGCAGGAGGAGTACGAGGAGATCGACGAGCAGCGCGCCCGCGCCTTCCTCGACCGCCTCGGCATGACGGAGTACCTCGACCGGAAGTTCGGCACCCTCTCCGAGGGCGAGCGCAAGCGCACCCTGATCGCCCGCGCCCTGATGACCGACCCCGAGCTGCTCCTCCTCGACGAGCCCGCCGCCGGCCTCGACCTCGGTGGCCGCGAGGACCTCGTACGCCGCCTCGGCCGCCTCGCCCGCGACCCGCTCGCGCCGTCCATGGTGATGGTCACGCACCACGTCGAGGAGATCGCCCCCGGCTTCACCCACGTCCTGATGATCCGCCAGGGCAAGGTCGTCACCGCGGGACCGATCGACCTCGAACTGACCTCGCGCAACCTCTCGCTGTGCTTCGGCCTCCCCCTGATCGTCGAGCGCAACGACAGCGACCGCTGGACCGCCCAGGGCCTCGCGCTGCGCTAGTACCGCAGGCGCACACCGACGGTCCGCGCACCGTCGCACCCTGTCCTGACCGCGCCCGCCCGACCTACCATGACCATGTGAACATCGACGCGTGGCTGTGGTGGCTCATCGGCGCGGTCGGACTGGGCATTCCGCTCGTCCTGACGGCGATGCCCGAGTTCGGCATGTTCGCCGTCGGCGCGGTCGCCGCCGCCGTCACGGCGGCGTTCGGCGGGGGAGTGGTCGCCCAGGTCCTCGTCTTCGTGATCGTGTCCGTGGCGCTCATCGCCGTCGTCCGCTCGATCGCCAACCACCACCGCGAGCAGCGGCCCCAACACCGCACCGGAATCGACGCGTTGAAGGGCAGAAGCGCCCTCGTCCTCGAACGCGTCGACGGCAGCGGAGGCCGGATCAAACTCGCCGGCGAGGTCTGGTCCGCCCGCACCCTCGACGCGGACAGCAGCTTCGAACCCGGCCAGCAGGTGGACGTCGTGGAGATCGACGGAGCCACCGCGATCGTCATGTGAGCTTCTGATCAAAGCAGCCGACCCGCGGCCCCGGGTCTGCGAGACTCCGCTCAACGGGGCAGCACAGACAGCCGGAAGGGCACGGGGAACCGCATGCAACCGATCATCATCGTCCTGATCATTCTGGTGGTTCTGGTCTTCATCGCACTGGTCAAGACGATCCAGGTGATCCCGCAGGCCAGCGCCGCCATCGTCGAACGCTTCGGCCGCTACACGCGCACCCTCAACGCGGGCCTCAACATCGTCGTCCCGTTCATCGACTCGATCCGCAACCGCATCGACCTGCGCGAACAGGTGGTCCCGTTCCCGCCGCAGCCGGTCATCACGCAGGACAACCTGGTCGTCAACATCGACACGGTCATCTACTACCAGGTGACCGACGCCCGGGCCGCGACGTACGAGGTCGCCAGCTACATCCAGGCCATCGAGCAGCTCACCGTCACCACCCTGCGCAACATCATCGGCGGCATGGACCTCGAGCGGACCCTGACCTCCCGCGAGGAGATCAACGCGGCCCTGCGCGGAGTCCTCGACGAGGCCACCGGCAAGTGGGGCATCCGCGTCAACCGCGTCGAGCTCAAGGCGATCGAGCCGCCGACCTCCATCCAGGACTCGATGGAGAAGCAGATGCGCGCCGACCGCGACAAGCGCGCCGCGATCCTCCAGGCCGAAGGTGTCCGGCAGTCCGAGATCCTGCGCGCCGAGGGTGAGAAGCAGTCCTCCATCCTGCGCGCCGAGGGTGAGGCCAAGGCCGCCGCACTGAGGGCCGAAGGTGAAGCGCAGGCCATCCGTACGGTCTTCGAGTCCATCCACGCCGGCGATGCCGACCAGAAGCTCCTCGCCTACCAGTACCTCCAGATGCTCCCGAAGCTCGCCGAAGGCGACGCCAACAAGCTCTGGATCGTGCCCAGCGAGATCGGAGACGCCCTCAAGGGTCTCTCGGGAGCCATGGGCAATTTCGGTCCCATGGGGGGCGGTTCGGGCTTCAACCCGCAGAACTCCGGCAAGGACGGCGGCAACGGCGCCGGAGCGGCCGACAAGGCCGCCGCCGAGCGCCGGGAACAGCCCCCCATCGACTGACCCGCCCGTCCCCTCCTGCATGATCAGTGAGGCCCCTCGACCTTCATGGCGGGGAGGCGACTCACTCATGCAAAGGGGATGGCTCAGTCCATGTCTCTGCTCTCGATGTCCCCCTGGGAATCACTCGCGGTGTTCGCGGCCGGCATCGGTGCCGGCACGATCAACACCATCGTCGGCTCCGGCACCCTCATCACGTTCCCGGTGCTGCTCGCCACCGGACTCCCGCCGGTCACCGCCAACGTGTCCAACACCCTGGGCCTGGTGCCCGGTGCCATCAGCGGAGCCATCGGCTACCGCAAGGAGCTCCAGGGCCAGCGCAGCCGCATCATCCGGCTCGGCGCCGTCTCCCTCGTCGGGGGACTCGCGGGCGCCGTCCTGCTCGTCACCCTGCCGTCGGACTCCTTCGACACGATCGTGCCGATCCTCATCGGACTCGCCCTCGTGCTCGTCGTCCTCCAGCCCCGGCTCGCCGCGGCCCTGCGCAGGCGCCAGGAAGCCGCCGGAACCGAACCCGGACACCCCGACGGCGGCCCCGCACTGCTCACCGGAATGCTGCTCTCCAGCGCGTACGGGGGCTACTTCGGCGCCGCCCAGGGCGTGCTCTACGTCGGCCTGATGGGACTGCTGCTCCACGAGGACCTGCAGCGCATCAACGCCGTGAAGAACGTCCTGGCCGCCCTCGTCAACGGCATCGCGGCCGTCTTCTTCCTCTTCGTCGCCGAGTTCGACTGGACCGCCGTGGTCCTGATCGCCGTCGGCTCCACCCTCGGCGGCCAGATCGGCGCCAAGGTCGGCCGCCGCCTCTCCCCGACCGTGCTCCGCGCCGTCATCGTCGTGGTCGGCGTGGTGGCCATCGTCCAGATCCTGCTGCGCTGAGCGACGTACGAGAAATACGTCGCCCAGCGCACCGGCGGTCATCCGCTCGTACGGGGGTGTCCCGGGCGGGCCTAGGCGGACCGCTCCAGCCACTCCGGCAGCGCCTCACGGCCGCCCACCCCCAGCGCCAGCAGCATGGCGTCCGCCGGAGACGGTACGAACGGCTTCCGGAGGAGCGGCATCCCCGCCTCCTCCGGAGTCCGGGCCGCCTTGCGGTGATTGTCCTCGGCACAGGAGGCCACCGTGTTCAGCCACGTGTCCCCACCGCCCTGGGCGCGGGGCAGCACGTGGTCCACGGTCGTCGCGCGCTTCCCGCAGTACGCGCACCGGTGCTGGTCCCGGACCAGCACCCCCCTCCGTGACCAGGGAGCATGTCTTCGGAACGGCACCCGTACGTACCGGCACAACCTGATGACCCGGGGAAGCGGAAGATCCAGGGAAGCACCTCGCACACGCAGTTCCGGATGCGACTGCTCGACCACGGCCTTGTCCTGGAGCACCAGGACCACAGCCCGGTTCAGCGTCACCGTCGACAGCGGCTCGAAGCTCGCATTCAGCACCAGCGTGTCCCGCATCTCGCCCACCTCCCGTGTGCAGGCCCGCGACCACACCGGCGGCAGGGCCCGCAACCACTCTGGCCGCGCGCGCCACGCGGGACAACGCAATAAAAATGCCCGGTCCTGGTCGCCTTTAGACCAGGACCGGGCAAACGCACGGCGAACGATCAGCTCGCGGGGCCCTCGTACTCACCGATCAGCTGCGCCCGTCCCAACGAGTGGAACCGCAGGTTGAATCCGACGACCGCCGGCGAGACGTCCGCACCGGGGCCCAGCTTCTCCTGGTCCACCGCGTAGACGGTGAACACGTACCGGTGCCGCTCCCCGGCCGGTGGAGCCGCCCCGCCGAAGTCCTTCGTGCCGTAGTCGTTCCGTACGTGCACGGCCCCGGCGGGCAGACCCTCGAACTTCCCGCCGCCCGCACCGGCGGGCAGCTCGGTGACCGACGCGGGCAGATCGAACAGCACCCAGTGCCAGAACCCGCTGCCCGTCGGGGCATCCGGGTCGAAGCACGTCACGGCGAAGCTCTTCGTCCCCTCCGGGAACCCCTCCCACCGCAGGTGCGGAGAGACGTTGCCGCCCTTCAGCACCTGGGCGTCGCCCAGCTCCCCACCGGGCTCGAGATCCGTGCTCTGCACCGAGAACGCGTGCACCCGGGGGTGGAAATCGTGGGGAAGGGGCGCCCTGTTCTGCTCGGCCACTGCTGAACCTCCTGATCGCGAACCAGTACGGGTACCGGCACCGGAATGCCGGTACCCGGCCGAGCCTAGAACCAGTTGCGCTGCGAACCCACGGACGCGATCCACTGGTTGAGGTACGCCGCCCAGTCGGTCCCCTGGTACGACTGCAGCCCCACCTGGAAGCAGCGGTACGTGTCACTGCCCTCGGAGAACAGCCCCGACTTCTTGTCCATCTCCAGCACGACGTCCATCTCGCGGCCGTCCGAGACGAAGGTCAGCTCGACCTGGTTCAGCCCGCGGTACTGCGCCGGCGGCAGGAACTCGATCTCCTGGTAGAACGGCAGCGTCTGGCGGGTCCCGCGGATGTGCCCGCGCTCCATGTCCGCGCTGCGGAAGCCGAAGCCGAGCTGGCGGAAGGCATCCAGGATCGCCTGCTGCGCCGGCACCGGGTGCACGTTGATCGGGTCGAGGTCGCCGGCGTCCACCGCGCGCGCGATCTCCAGCTCGGTGCTGACCCCGATGTTCATCCCGTGCAGGTGCTGGCCCCCGAAGTGGGTGATCGGCGTCTCCCACGGGATCTCCAGCCCGAACGGCACGACGTGCAGGGCGCCCGCCTGCACCTGGAAGGCACCGCCGAGTCGCTGCTTGGTGAAGACGATGTCCTGCTTGTACTCCTGGTCGTTCCCCTCCACCTCGACCCGCGCCTGGAGACCGACGGACAGGCCCTCGATCTGCTGCTCCACGGAACCGCCCTGGATGCGGACCTCGCCCTGGACGATCCCGCCCGGCACGACGTTCGGCTCGGTGATGATCGTGTCCACCGAAGCACCGCCGGCACCCAGCGCCGCGAACAGCTTCTTGAACCCCATGCTCTGACTCCCCTTGAAGGCTCGTGCGACTACCGCTTACGAGTACACCCTGACAAACGCGGAACCTTAGGCCCCGGTTGCAGGTGTGCGCGTTGGACTACGCTCGACCGGATGAGCGCGCGCCCCGACCGTACGCCCCTGGCCCGGTCCTTCTTCGACCGGCCGGTCCTCACCGTGGCCCCGGATCTCCTCGGCCGGATCCTGGTCCGCCGCACCCCCGAAGGCCCGATGGAACTCCGCATCACGGAGGTGGAGGCGTACGAGGGGGAGGCCGACCCGGGCTCCCACGCCTACCGGGGTCGTACACAGCGCAACGCATCGATGTTCGGTCCGCCCGGACACGCGTACGTCTACTTCATCTACGGCATGTGGTTCAGCCTCAACCTGGTGTGCGGCCCGCCGGGGCACGCGAGCGGGGTGCTGCTGCGCGCAGGTGAGATCACCGTGGGCGCCGACCTGGCCCGCAAACGTCGACGTTCAGCCAGAAGCGACCGAGAACTGGCCAAGGGCCCGGCCCGCCTGGCCACCGCCCTGGCGGTCGACCGTTCCCTGGACGGCACGGACCTCTGTACCGGTCCCGATTCCCCCCTGGCGCTCCTGACGGGTACCGCCACTTCATCCGACCTGGTGGGCAACGGCCCGCGCACGGGAGTCGGGGGCGCCGGCGCGGATCACCCGTACCGCTACTGGATCACCCACGACCCGACGGTGAGCCCGTATCGCGCCCATGCGCCACGGCATCGTTCAACTTGACTCCACCTTGGCGGACGCCTAACGTAGTCCGAGCCGCTTGAACGGGGCACTGCCATCAGCAGACCCCCGGAGCGGCCAACCCACTACCTACGACGTTCCCCTGGCGGGGTCGATTTCGGCATGCCCGAATTCGAATCCGGTGGCTCGATTATGAGCCGCAAGGGATAAGCGCTAAAGTGGTGGAGCGCCGAAAGGCAAAGGCCCCCAACGGCCGCCGAATTCAAATCCGAGTCGGAAACGACAGCGAAATGATCTGGTAGAGTCGGAAACGCAAGAACGAAGAGCGAAAGCCCGGAGGAAAGCCCGAGAGGGTGAGTACAAAGGAAGCGTCCGTTCCTTGAGAACTCAACAG
>NZ_JBHYXN010000087.1:0-2032 GCF_042752335.1 Streptomyces sp. NPDC059355
CCGGGGGGGGGGGGCGGGGGCGGGTGCCCGCCCGCCGCGCCCCCGCACCCCCGGTGGGCAGGGCTGGCTGATCAGCGCAGTCCGGCGAAGAGATCGTTCTCGGGTACGGCCGCGCCGGTGGAGTCCTTGACACGTACGAAGGTCTCCGTGCCCATCAACTCGCCGAACCGCTCCTTGCCCATCTTGAGGAAGAAGATGTTCTCGCCCTGACTGGCGTGCGCGGCCAGCGCGTCGAACTTCTGACCGGCGAAGGCGGTGGTGTCCACCCACGTGCTGATCTCGTCGTCCGGGAGCCCGATCTCGGCCAACGCGGCGGCCTCGGCGGGATCCGGTTCCGGCATGTCCTCGTGGAACTCCCGCATGATCTCCCCGAACCGCCGCATCCCCGAGCGGGGCATCGTCGTCCAGTACACCTTCGATGCCGACTCGGTCATCTCCAGCGCCGCCATCGTGATGCGGTGGGCCTGGATGTGGTCGGGATGGCCGTAGAAGCCGTTCTCGTCGTAAGTGACGACCACATCGGGCCGGTAGTGCCGCATGAGTTCCGCGAGCCGGGCGGCGCCCTCCTCCACGGGGGTCTGCCAGAAGGATCCGGGCGCGTCGTTGCTCGGCCAGCCCATCATCCCGGAGTCGGCATAGTCCAGCATCTCCAGATCGCTGATCTTCAGGACGTCACAGCTCGCCTCGAGTTCTTGCCGGCGCATCAGGGCGACGGCCGCCGGATCGTGCCCGGGATCACCCGGCTTGGCACCCCCCGGTCCGTCACCGCAACGGCCGTCGGTACACGTCACGAGAACCGTGCGGATGCCCTCCGCCGCGTACCGCGCGAGGACCCCTCCGGTTCCGGTGGCCTCGTCGTCGGGGTGGGCGTGCACTGCCATGAGCGTCAAAGGCCGGTCAGCCATGAAAAATCCTCCTGCACAAGTACGTCGGGGCCCCGCCGGTACGGCGCCGACCCCCCTCTTGGTGCAACAGTGCCAGCCGGACCGGCTGTTCCCGGAACGGCCGATCGGCCTCCCGGGACGTGCGCGTCGCGCTCGGAGGTGCGGGCCCGTCGTGCTGTCGGGGGCGGTGTCCGGACCACGGCCTGTCGGCCTCGTGGGAAGCACGAAGACGCCCTTGGTCAGGCCGGTCACCGGCGCGAGTAGGGTGGCCGGTGCAGCTGGTTCGCCCCCGTCCTCCCCCATGGCCTGAACGGCATGGGGGACCCCGTGGCGGGATGCGTCGTAAGAGGGAACCCGGTGGGAATCCGGGACTGCCCCGCAGCGGTGAGCGGGAACGACCGCCGTCATACGCACTGGACCGGACCGGTCCGGGAAGCGACGGCCAGTAGGAGTCTCGTACGACGAGACGTGCCCGCGAGTCCGAAGACCTGCCCGCTGCCCGCACGCCGAAACCGTCGTGCGGGGTCCCGGCGAAACCGCCCGGGGCCTTCCCGCCGCAACTCGCGAAGGAGAGTTGACATGGCCGATCGGACCACCACCGCAGGGCGCCGCCCCAAGCAGCCGGGTGACTCCCGGGTGACGCTCGCCCACATCATGAGCGAGCACGACACCAACCTCTACGGCACCATCCACGGCGGCGTGGTGATGAAGCTCATCGACGACGCTGCCGCCGCCGCGGCCGGCCGCCACGCAGACGGCCCCGCGGTGACCGTGGCCGTGGACCGCATGTCCTTCCTCGCTCCGGTACGCGCCGGGGACCTGCTCCGCGCCGACGCCGAGCTGGAACGGGCGGGCCGCACCTCGATGACGGTCGCCGTGAGCGTCCGGGCCGAGCGCTGGAACGCCTCGGGCCCCACCAGCGAGGTCGCCACGGCCCGGCTCACTTTCGTCGCGGTGGACGCCGAGGGCCGACCGCGCTCCGTCCCGGCCCTGGAGGCGCCCATATCCCCGGCCTCGCCCGTGGACGTGCCCGCCGCGCGCTGAGCAGGGCCCTGAGCCCGTCGGGGGCGCCCCCCCGGGGGGGGGGGCCGCCCGGACTCACCCAGGGACTGATAATAAAAAAAAACCCCACAAGCAAAAATTAAAAC
>NZ_JBHYXN010000087.1:2042-6067 GCF_042752335.1 Streptomyces sp. NPDC059355
CGGGTGCCGGGCCCCCCGGCGCGTTCCCCGGGCCCCCGCCCCCGGGGGCCCCCCCCGGGGGGGGGGGCCCCCGACGGGTCCTCGAGGGGTCGGCGCCCCGACCCGCTTCCCCGACTCTCGACCTCGCCGGGGAGGCGGGCGCTCACGGGCGGGACTACGGCGCCTCGGGGGCCACACCGGGGCGTTCGCGCCAGAAGGCTCCGGACGCGGCGCGGCGCAGCAGCATCAGCACCACTCCGGCGCCGGCCAGGAAGAGCGCGATGACCAGCGGGGCGCCCAACCCGAACCAGGCGGTCGCACTGGAGGCGTTGCCCGGGTCTGCCATGTCGGCGACGGACTCGACCAGCAGCCAGATCAGCAGCGCCGAGCCGACCAGGGGGCCCGCGCCCAGCAGCAGGAAGGGGCCCGGCCCCCGCATCAGCCGGCGCCGGTACCAGACGGCGCAGGCGATGCCGGTGAGGGCGTAGTAGAAGGCGATGAGCAACGACAGGGCGGTGAGGGAGTCCGCGAGGGCGTTCTCGCTGATCCGGTGGATGACGACGTACCAGACGGTCGCGATGCCGGTGACCCACCAGGTGCTGGTGCTCGGTGTGCCCCGGCGGGCGTCTATGTGGGCGAACCCGGCGGGCAGCGCCCGGCGGCGGGCCATGGACAGCGCGGTACGGGAGGCCGGGATGATGGTCGTCTGCGTCGAGGCGAGGGCGGAGGTGGCGACGGCGAGGAGCAGGATCCAGTCCCAGCCGCCGAGCACCTCACGGGCGAGCGCGGCGAAGACGTCCTCCTCCGTGTCCGCCTGTCCGGCGAGGTACGCGGTGCCCGCGTAGGCGACGACCGCGAAGGCCACGGCCACGTAGGTCGCCAGCAGGACCACCGTCGACCAGATGCCGGCCCGGCCGGGGGCGTTGGCGGGGTCCTTGGTCTCCTCGGTCAGGTTGACGGCGGATTCCCAGCCCCAGTACGCGAAGACGCCGAGCAGCAGGCCGCCGGTGAGCGCGGGGCCGCCGGCCCCGAAGGGGTCGAGCCAGCCGGCGGCCGGGCGGACGGCGTCGAGGGATCCCGTGCCGGCGTACACGCGGTACACGGCGACGGCCGCGAACACGACGAGGCAGAGGACCTGGAGCAGCACGAGCACGTTCTGGAAGCGGGCCGACGCCTCGGTGCCGCGTACGCAGAGCCAGGACATGAGGAGGATCAGCAGGACGGTGAGGGCCTCGCGGACCAGGGCGTTGCCGGCCAGGCCGTCGGCCCCGACTGCGAGCAGGCCGAAGCCGACGGCGACGTCGGCGAGTGAGCCGACGACGAGCACTCCGGTCATCGCGATGGCCCAGCCGCCCAGCCATCCGGTGGTGGGGCCCAGGGCGCGGGTGACCCAGGAGAAGGTCGTGCCGCAGTCGGGATCGGCCCGGTTGAGGAAGTGGAAGGCGGAGGCGATCAGGAGCATGGGGACGAAGGACGCGAGCATCACTCCGGGGGCGTGTACGCCGACCAGGGCTACGAGCGGTCCGATGACGGCGGCCAGCGAGTAGGCGGGCGAGGTGGCGTTGAGGCCGATGGCGAGGGCGTCGAGGAAGCCGATCGCGTCCGGTTTGAGGGCGCCGGCCGGGGCGGGCGCCGTCGGTGTGCCGTTCCCGCTCGGGGCCGCCGTGCCGGCCGTGGCGGCTGCGACGGCCTCGGCGGCTGTAACGGTCGTGCCGCCCGGTACCGCGGGCGCGGCGGTGGCCGTGGCGGCTCGGGTGGTGGTTTCCGGCGGGGTGTCTGCGGCCATCGTCCCTCGCTGTACTGAGTGCGGTGTGCGGCCGCGCCGTGGCGGGCCCGGTGTGAACAGGGCGTGAACTGCGAAGAGGAAACCCGCGCGGACGGGCATGGGTCAATGGTGTTGGCATAAGGGACGGCGCGGGTCCCGGGGTCGGAGTACGCCCCGGTCAGCCGGCCCGCAGGGCCTGCAGCCTGGCCTCCGCGCTCGCGAGCAGCATGTCCAGGGCGACCGGGTAGGCGCTGTGGTTCATCCGGGCGGCGAGCAGTCGCCTGGTGGCGGCGATGTGCGGGTACTCGTCGGCCGGCAGCCGGGCGTAGGTGGACTCCCACTGCCCCTCGTCGGAGCTCCGGGAGGGCTCGGTCAGGGCGAGGGCGCCGGCGTCGAGGGCCGCGAAGGCCAGGCTCTGGTCGATGAAGGCGTGGTAGATCAGGACCGCCTCCGGATCGGGGAAGCCCGCGGTGCGCAGGATGCCGAGGACGGCCTCGTCCGCGGCGATCTCGCGGGGCCGGCCGGTCACGCGGCCGGCGGTCAGTACGGCCGCCTGCGGGTGCGAGAGGTAGGCGCCGTGGATGCGCAGCCCGAGTTCGCGCAGGTCGTGACGCCACTGGCCGGTGACCGCCCAGCCGTCGAGGGCCCGGCCGATGAGCTCCTCGCCGATGGCGAGCGTGAGGCCGTCCATGCCGTCGAAGTACCGGTAGAGGGAGCTGGGATCCGCTCCGAGGGCGGCGCCGAGCCGGCGGGCGGACAGGCCGGCGCTGCCGTGTTCGCGCAGCATGCGCAGGGCGGTTTCGACGATCAGCCGCTCGGACAGGACGACGCCCTGCCGGGTGGGGCGCCGTCGCCTGCGGGCTTCCTCGGGGACCACGGGCTTCGCCATCGGGTGCCTTCCTCCTTATGCCAACACCATTGACCTTATCTTGCGACCCCGGCTTTCATCCCTCCCATGAGGCGCGGATCTCCGCGGACCTCACCGAGAGAGGGTTTCGTCATGCGTGTTCTGCTTGTGGGCGCCGGCGGCGTGGGTACCGCGATCACCCGGATCGCGGCCCGCCGGGAATTCTTCGACCGGTTCGTGGTCGCCGACTACGACCTGGCCCGTGCCGAGTCGGCCGTGGCCGCGCTCGGCGAGGCCGGCGGCCGGTTCCACGCGCGCCGCGTCGACGCCTCGGACCAGGCGGCGGTGACCGCGCTCCTCACCGAGGAGCGGTGCGACGTACTGCTGAACGCCACGGATCCGCGGTTCGTGATGCCGCTGTTCGAGGCGGCGCTCGCGGCGGACAGCCACTACGTGGACATGGCGATGTCCCTGTCCCGGCCGCACCCCGGCCGACCCCACGCGGAGTGCGGGGTCAAGCTCGGCGACGAGCAGTTCGCGCGGGCCGAGGCATGGGAGAAGTCGGGCCGGCTGGCCCTGGTCGGCATGGGCGTGGAGCCCGGCCTGTCGGACGTCTTCGCCCGGTACGCCGCCGACGAACTCTTCGACGGGATCGAGGAGATCGGCATCCGCGACGGGGCGAACCTGACGGTCGAGGGCCACGAATTCGCCCCGTCCTTCAACATCTGGACGACGATCGAGGAGTGCCTGAACCCGCCGGTGGTCTACGAGCGGGACCGCGGATGGTTCACCACCGAGCCCTTCAGCGAGCCGGAGGTGTTCGACTTCCCCGAGGGCATCGGCCCGGTCGAGTGCGTCAACGTCGAGCACGAGGAGGTGCTGCTGGTCCCGCGCTGGGTGGACGCCCGAAGGGTCACCTTCAAGTACGGCCTGGGCGAGGACTTCATCGGCAAGCTGAAGACCCTGCACGCGCTGAGCCTGGACTCGACCGAACCGGTCACGGTGCGCGGCGCGGACGGTACCCCGGTACGGGTCTCCCCGCGCGACGTGGTCGCGGCGTGCCTGCCCGACCCGGCCACCCTGGGCGAGCGGATGTCGGGCAAGACCTGCGCGGGGACCTGGGTGAAGGGCACCAAGGACGGCCGCCCGCGCGAGGTGTACCTGTACCACGTGGTGGACAACCACTGGTCGATGCGCGAGTACGGATCGCAGGCCGTGGTGTGGCAGACCGCGGTCAACCCGGTGGTGGCGCTCGAGCTCATGGCCGGCGGTGTCTGGGCGGAGTCGGGCGTACTCGGCCCGGAGGCCCTTCCGCCGCGCCCGTTCCTGGACCTGCTGACCGCCTACGGCTCCCCGTGGGGCATCCGCGAGCAGGGCTGATCGGAGCTTCCTGCCACTGGCGCCGTCGCGGGCCGGGCCGGGTCGGCCCGGCCC
>NZ_JBHYXN010000088.1:0-5100 GCF_042752335.1 Streptomyces sp. NPDC059355
AGCCGAGTTCGAGGCAGCCCACTACGCTGACCCAGAACCCTTGGCCGACTGATCACCGGCCAACAAACCACCGGCAGGAAAGTCGGAACGGTTCACCCTGCGTCACCACCGAATATGAGACAGAGCCGTTGACCGTACAGACCCGGCGTCTTATCGGCAGAAGTGGGCGTGGTGTTCGTGCAGGAAGGCGTCGAGGGTGCGGGGCGGTCGGCCGAGGATGTCGATGACGGTGGTGGTGGGGGTTTCGGGTCGGGTGATGGCGAGTTGCTGGATCTCCGTCACGTGGTCGGCGAGCCAGGTGGGTATGTGGGCCTTATGGATGAGGTTGTTGCGCAGTTCGTCCGGGGTGAGGTTGACGTAGCGGATCTCATTGCCGGTCAGGGTGGTCAGTCGTGAGGCGAGTTCGGGGTAGGAGACGGCTTCGGGTCCGGTCACGGTGTAGGTGCCGCCGGCGATGTCGGGCCTGGTGAGGGCGGCGGCGGCGATGTCGCCGATGTCGCGGCAGTCGATGTGGTTGAAAGGCGCCCCGCCCGCCGTGCCGAGGATGATGCCCTGGGCGACGGTGGGGGCCAGGCGCAGGAGGTTCTGCATGAACGCGTAGGGGCGCAGGATGGTGTGGGTGAGGCCGCTGGCGCGCAGGTGTTCCTCGACGGCGTGGTGTCCGCGGGAGATTGCGACTGGGGAGTCGGGTTCGGCGGCGGGTGCGGAGATCTTGACGATGTGTCCGATGCCGGTGTGGGCGGCGATGTCGATGACACGGGTTTCGAGTTCGACCTGTGCGGGGCTGTTGGCCAGGGCGAGGAAGAGCTGGCGGGCGCCCTTGAAGGCGGCGCGCAGGGAGTGGGGATCGGTGGCGTCGGCGTACTGAACCTCGACGGGCGGTTGGTGTGCGCCGGTTATGCCGGGTATCGGCCTGTGCGGGGTCCGGGTCAGTGCGCGGACGGGTGTGCCGAGTGTGAGCAGGCTGTGGAGCAGGGCGTTCCCGGTTGCTCCGGTCGCTCCCATGACAACGATCATCGTGTGCTCATTCCTTGGTGACTTCCCGGCGGCGGGTGCTGCCGGGGTGGGCTCGGTCGGGTTCGGGTTCGGGCTCGTGGGGTGGGTAGGCCCGGTGCCGGGGTGGGCTATGTCGGGGATGCTGTGGTGGTGCTGCGCCAGCGCAGGGTGACGATGGTGGTGGCGAGGGCTGCGGATACGGGAAGGTCGATGCGCAGGCGCTCCAGCCACGGGGTGGTGGGGATCGGGCTGTGGGCGGGTAGCCATTGGGAGGTGAACCATCCCAGCAGGGCCGCCGCGCCGGCGGCGGTGATGACGAGTGCGGCGGTCAGGGCGGCGCGCGGCGTGGTGGTGGTCCACCGTCGGGGCTGCCCGCCGTGCCGCAGCCAGGTGCCAACCGCGAACGCCACCACGGCGGAGGTGCCGGCGATGGAGGTGCAGGCGGCCACGGCCAGGTCCTGCTGCCCGGTGACCACTCCGGCGGTACCGGCCATCAGCGCGGGGGCGGCGTAGGCGGTCAGCACCTCGCGCCACAAGGTGAACGGCCGGGATGTCCGGGAGGCTGCCCGGTTTCGGCTGGTTCTGTCCTTTGTTGCGGGCATGCTGGCCTCTTTCTCGTTCGTGTGAGGGAAGCGAAGGGTTGCGGCGGAGGCGCAGGCCTACTCCGCCAATATAATTAGGCAGCTAACTATTGCCTCGTAAAAAGGGCCCTACCCGGAGGGCGGGGCCAAACAAGCTGAGAGCAGGGTCAGTCAGCGGCCAGAGCCGCACTGCCGCGCACGACGCGGGCGAGCAGATCCAGGAACACCGCACGCTCCTCGATGGAAAGCCCGCCCACCATCGCCTCGAGCCGCCCGAAATGCTCGGACGCCATGTCGCGCAGGCGCTGCGCACCGTGCGCGGCCAGAACGGCCACCGTGCCCCGGCCGTCCTCCACGGACGGGCGGCGGGCGATCAGGCCCTCGCGTTCGAGGCCGTCCAGCAGGCCGGTGATCGTGGCCCTGGAGACACCGAGGTCGGCCGCGAGGTGCGAGGGGGACTTCTCCCCGCCGTGGTCTTCGAGGTCGGCGAGCAGGCGGTAGCGCCCCGTCGACAGGCCGAACCTGGCAAAGTGCGTCTCGGCCGCCCGGCCGACCCTCGCACCCGCAGAGATCAGCCGCACCGCGGCCAGCACCGCCTGCGGATCGACCTCCAGGCCGTAGTGCTCGACCTGCCGCCTGGCCTGGTCCAGCGTGGGTGCCTCGCCATCGATGCCGTCCCTCGTCATGCAAATAATATGGCGGCTAATCACTTGGGCTGTCAAGGCGCCCAGATCTCCGGCCTTGGTACTGGCGGGCTCCAGTATTGAACTTCCACCAGATCGGGGTGGGTGACCGTGATGCCCTGGTGTCGTTGACCGGTCATGACCACCGGCCGGTACCGTCACGCGCTCGTCGCCATCGCAGCCCTGCTCTGCTGCGCCGCGGCGAGCCCTCATGCATCCCCTGTGTACTTCCACGCCAAAGCGGTTCCGAACCTTCGGGTCACGGTGGTGGGAGCCCGGAACCTCCATCATGAGGACGGTCTTCTCGGGAAGAACGATCCTTACGCGGTCGTTTCGGTGGGAGCCCAGAGGCACAGGACGAAAACGGTGAGGGAGGCTGGGAGCGACGTCACCTGGAACGAGACCTTCACGTTCACCGCCCAGAGCACTGAGAGCGATCTGGACCTGCAGCTGATGGACGATGACCTCCTCAAGGACGACCGCATCGGCCGGGCCCGCATTCCTGTGCGAGACATCCTCATCGGAGAGACGAGGGAGTCCTGGTATCAGGTCGGCGAGGGTTCGAAGGCCAGGGGCGAGGTGCTCTTGAAGATCACTGGCGAGCCGTAGGGCCTGTCGTTCCTCACTGAGGGCGGTGGCCCGGCGGCGGCCCGGATACGCCTGGCGCTTCTCGTGCTCGGCGAGTGCCCGGTAGATGCTGGCCAGGTCAGGGTTCCGGCATTTGCGCTTGCCGGTGGGGATGACTGCTCTTTTCGCTGGCAGGGCGGTCTCACGCCTCGGGCGGCGCACCACTGCCATGGCGCTGCCGCTGGCGGTGTTTGCGCATGGACACCTGAGAGCCACAGCCTGTACTGCAGTACAGCCCTCCCCCATTGCGGGTGCGGTCGAAGAAACCGAAATGGCATGGGGGGTTCAGGCACGCCTTGATGCGCCCCCAGTCGCTGCTCTGCGCAAACGTCGTCACCGCAGCCAGTACGGTTCCGAACACGCGCGGCACCCCCGCCTGTGGGGAAGTCAGCTCAACACCGCTGGCCGTGACCACCGTCGCCAGCGGGTAGAGCGCACCCACGCGCCGCAGGTGCCGCTCGGCACGCAGCAGCGGCTCACCCAGGCTTTCCTCATCGCCCGAGTGTGCGAGCAGCACAGTCACCAGGGCGTCACGCAGCTCGCGCGCGACCGCGGCGTCGGCGTCGGTCACCACGGTTTCGCCGCCGAACTCGTCGCGCTCCGCCAGCCACGCCGCGAACGAGTCGCCGTCCCCGAACAGCTCTCGGCGACCCGATCCGTCCGCGCGCGTGTTCACGAACGCGAGAACGGTCTCCACCGTCGGCGTGACGGTGCGTGGGCTGGGTTTGGGGGATCCGGCTGCCGCAGTGATCATCCCCTCACGGTACATCAGCGTGAGCGGTACTACTCCGGCTAGTGAGCAACATTCCAGTCGATCTAGGTTGACTCGTTGCGAGCTAACGGCTTACGGTCGCAACATGAATCGAACATCCAACCCCCAGACCCTCCTCCGCACATGGCTGATCACTGGCGCGACGTCCGGCATCGGCCGCGAACTGACGCTCCAGGCACTGGAGAACGGCGACGCCGTCTCGGCTCTCGCCCGCGACACCTCCTCCCTGGACGAACTGGCGGAAGCGCACGGTGAGCGCCTGCTTCTCATCCAGGCGGACGTACGTGACGAGCAAGCCGTCCGGGACGCGGTGGAAGGCACGCTCGCACGCTTCGGCCGTATCGACGTGGTGGCCAACAACGCGGGATACGGACTGTTCGGAGCCGTTGAGGAGGCCTCCGACACGCAGGTCCGCGCCGTGTTCGACACCAATGTCTTCGGAGTGCTCAACGTGCTCCGCGCAACGCTGCCGGTACTCCGCGCCCAGCGGTCCGGGCACATCCTCCAGGGCTCGTCGGTCTACGGTCAGTCCGCCCATCCCGGCGTGGGTCTGCTGGCCGCCACCAAGCACGCGGTCGAGGGGCTGTCGGACGCGCTCGCGGCCGAGGTCGCACCGCTCGGCATCAAGGTCACGATCATCCAGCCCGGGCTGACCGCGACCCCCTTCCTTGCCAACCTCGATGTCGCAGCCGGCCTGGGCGACTACGACCAGACCGTCCGCGAGGTTCAGAAGGGCACCGGAGAGCTGCCGGCGTCCGCGTTCTCCGCCGCGGCACGGATCGCCGCAGGCATCCGGACCGCGGTCGACAACCCCACCCCCCCGCTGCGCTTAGCCCTTGGCGCCTCCAGCGCGACGGGCATGCGCCCCGCTTTGGAGGCACGGATCGCAGACCTGGACAGCTGGCGGAGTGTGACCGACGCCGTCGACAGGTAGTAAGCCACGAATCCCGCTGGGAACACGGTCATGGCGGAGGCGGCCCTGTCCTCCTCACCGCCCGGCCATGACCAGTCGGTCTGGCCGAAGTCACGACGGATGGCTTCGGCCCAGCCCCCTGCACTACCACTGCTCCGCGCTCTCCCAGGCGGGCATCGGCCGCGGTTCTTCCGCCCGCTGGCCTGGGACGGTCATAGATCACGAATTCTCTTCGCGAGGGAGCCGCGTCGCCGGACAGATCCCGCACGCCGGATGGTCGGGGCCGGTCGCCAACGGCGTCGTCATCGCGGGACGGTAGCGCACCGCGCCGCCTGGCCGCAGGCGGCCAGCACCACCGCCGGCCTTGGCTTTTGGGTCGGCAACGGGGTCGCACTCCACGTCGAGCGGCCCGCATAGCCCGCCTCGTGCCCCTCCCCCGAGGCTGCTATATCGAGTCAAGCCGTTTGGGGAGGTTGTTGGGCTTCTCATCGTTGTTCGGTTCGGTTCGTTCGAGGATCTTGAACAGCT
>NZ_JBHYXN010000089.1:0-4288 GCF_042752335.1 Streptomyces sp. NPDC059355
CGGCCTGGCGGTGCGCCTCGATCGCGCGGCGGTAGCCGTCCGGCGGGATCCGGTGCTCCACCGGCGCGGCGGGCGCGATCGGCCGCGGGGCCGGGCCGGCGACCGCCGCCGCCGCGGGGCCGGCGGCCTTGACGGGCGCGGGCGCCAGGACGTGCAGGGCTCGGACGTTCGCCTCCGGCACCGCCTGGTTGGCCGCCGCGATCAGCTTCGGGGCGCTCCAGCGCAGCTTCGTGCCGACGGCCGGAGCGTCCGGGACGACGTCCAGGCGGCCGGTGTCAGCGTCGAACGCCACGGCCTGGACGCGGCCGATGAGCTCGGGCGCGGCTGCGGCGAGGATGGTGTCGAACTGGGCGAGGACGCTGCCGCCGACGGCCAGGGCGACCATGCCGCGCTCGGTCATCATCACGCCGATCGCGCTGCCCAGTCCGAACGGCTCGCGCCTCCCGTCGTACGACGGTGGTACTGCACCGCTTCGGATTCTTGCTGGTGGCGCCGTTCTTCCTCGCCGCCTCCCGAGCTGCGACCAAAGCCTGGCACGCGAGGTCCGCTCCGCACAGCTCAGTGGTCATGCGATCACCGCCCCGCCGTCCAGCGGGCGGCAACCTGATTCAGGACAGTGGGACCATACCTCCGCGTACGGGCTGCACACGCGGTCGTCCGGCTTATATGGAGAGCAGGTCGGGACCATCCCTACGCGCACGGGCTGCCCCCTTCGTGACCTGGGTTGTTGCGGGCTGCTGAGCGGCCGGGAAGACGTTTTCGCCGACTCTGGCATTGCTCCCGTATGTGCGCGTTGTGGAGTTATGGGATGGCTGGGGCATTACTGTCCCAGGGTGACCGACTGTTGGTGCGTCGGCCTTCCCGCTTCACCCTGCCTGCTCGGGCACCGCACTGGGCGGGCCCCGGGGCTTACGTGCAGTCCACGGGCGTTACAGCCCCTGTTCCAGGGGACTGGTCCGGCTCAGGGCCGGATGGGTACTGCATGGTTCTTGATGTTGCGGGCCGCGTTGGCGTCCCGGTCCAGGACGATACCGCACTGATGGCAGGCGAACTCGCGGTCCACCAAGGTCAGTTCTGTGTTGATCCAGCCGCAGGCGGAGCAGGTCTTGGAGGAGGGGAAGAAGGTGGGGACGCGGGCGAGGGTGGCGCCGTGCCAGGCGGCCTTGTAGGTGATCTGGCGGTTGAGCTCGCCGAAGCCGACGTCCAGGATCGCCCGGTTCAGGCCGGCCTTCTGCCGGACGTTGCGGCCGGGACTCTGAAGGGTGCCCTTCGCCGAGGAGGTCATGCCCTTGGTATTCAGGGACTCCAGTGCGATCTCGGCGTACTGCTGGACCAGCCGCTTCGAGATCAGGTGCAGGGTGCTGATGCGGCGGGCGGCCAGTTGGGCGTGGAGTTTGGCGACGCGGGCACGGGCTTCGGCGTAGCCCCTGGACTGCTGGGCGGCTCCGCGGACGAAGCGGCGGGACATGACGCGCTGGGCGCGGGCGAGCTTGCGCTCGGTGGCGGCTAGGTGGCGCGGGTTCGGGATGACGGTGGTGGGCCTGGTGGTCGGGGTGAGGGTGAGGGGGTCGGAGAGCGCGGCGAGGACTTTCACGCCGAGGTCGGCTCCGATGCGGCCGGCGGCGGCTTGGCGGCGGGAGGGGCCGGTGGGGATATGTAGCTGAACGCGGCACAGGACCGAGGCGTGCCAGCGGTGCCCGTCGCGGGAGACAGTCAGAGAGTTGACTACGGTGCTGCCGTCACTGATCAGGCGGAGCAGGTCGCGGGCATCCTGATGGAGGCGGACGGTGAACGCGGGCTGGCCACCGCCTCCGGGGATGCGCAGCCGACGGGACGTCTCAAAACGGATCCCGGGCTTCTTGACGTTGTGGACCAGCCGGAATCGCTCGCGGGCATGCCCCCGCCGCTTGAAGCGGGGGTAGCCGACCGGGCCGCCCGCCCGGCGGCCGGCGGCCGAGTCCATCCAGTTCTTCCACGCCGTGGCCGCGTCCTCCATCGCCGTGTAGTACGTACGGTTGGAGACCCCTTCCCACCACGGGTAAGGCGTGGGCCGCTCGGCGCCTTCGGGTAAGGGTCCGGTGAACGGTCGGCCCTTGGTCTCCCGGAAGAACGCCTGAGCCCGGAAGGCGTTGGGAATCTTCACTTTCGGCGCAGCCTTGTTGGCGGCCGCCTTGTCCATGCCCGCAGCGACCAGCGCGTCCCGGCCCCGGGCCCACTTCTCGTGGACGGCCACCGTGTAGCCGAGGGCGAAGTTGTATCCGCAGCGGGCGGCTGTGGCGTACCGCTGGAGGATCTCGATCTGCGCGGGGGTGGGATCGAGCGCGTACCGGTAGGCGCGGAGCGTCTCGGTCATCGATGTCGTCATCGCAGGATCGTCCCGCACGGTTCTGACAGAGGTGTCTTCCTCTCCTGCCTGCGGACTCGGCCCCGCACACGCATCCGTAGCTGTGACCAGTCACGCCGAGAGATCCAGGCGTCGGGGCCCCGTAGCCACGGGCAACGAGGTGAGCCCGGCCTTGTCAGCCCGTGCCCGGGCCACGGCGAGCGCATGGGACGAACTTGTCGCGCGCTCACGGTCGGACTGCTCACGCAGGCGGGCGAGCTCGGCCTGGCCGTCCGCGAAGAGGTGCTCCGGCTCGCGCAAGGCGTTGCGGATCTGCCCCTCAACAGCAGCCTGGTACGCCGGGTTCACCGTCCTGGCATCCCTGGCCTGGCGATGCGCGGCGATGGCCTCGCGGTACCCGGCGGGCACTTGGTAGGGCTGGTTGGGCACTGGGGCGGCCGTCGGCGGAGTGCCGGAGGCTTCTGTGGCCAGGGGGTGTGCGGCGGGGGCGGATCCAGGCGGCAGGATCCGGATCATGCGGACGGCGCTGGCGGAGCCCATGACCTGGTTGGCGGCGTCGATGAGCTGGCGGGTGCGCAGCCGGACTGCGGTGGCGTACGGGGAGGAGACGGGGCGCACCGCGAGCTCGCCAGTGGCGGGATCGTATCCGGCGAGCGCGACGTGTCCGCTGAGGTCGGTGGCGATGGCCGGCCAGCTGTCGACCAGGGAGCCGCCGGCTGAGGGGAGTTCCCAAGCGCGGTCGGTGACCAGGTTGGCGAGGAGGGCGGCGAAGCCGATGGGTTCACGGCCGTCCGGCTGACGGGAGGTGCGGGTGCGGTGGGTCTTGTGGGACCCGCTGGGGCGTTCGCCTCGCTGCCGGGCCGCGGCGCGAGCGGCAGCCAGGGCCTGGCGGGCAAGGTCGACACCGGATGCCGGGGCCTGCGGGCGGTTCACGTCGGTCATCAGGAGCTCCTTACCGGCGGTGTGCGATGGTTGCGGGACGAGTGGGGCGAGGGATGTTGAGGGCGCGGTGGACGAGCTCGACGCCGAAGACCAGCTCAGCGGCGCCCCGGCCGGAGCCAGTCACGATGGAGCGGACCAGACTGCTCTGGCCGTCCTCGTACTCGGCCTTGGCCAGGACCCGCATGTCCGCGACCTCCAGAGCGCTCAGCTCCAGGCCGACGTGCTGGTCGACCACGGTGCCCGCAGTCTTGTCGTAGTCGGCGGGCAGGGCTTGGCGGGCGATCAGGTAGGGCATCCACTCGGCCTGCGCGGCCTGGCTGCGGGGGCCCTGAGGGACTGCCTCGAGTTCCTGGTGGCGCCGGGCGGCCGCGATACGGGAGTCACGCCACTCGGAGACCATCCCGGACCTGGCCGCGGGCGTGCGGACGATCTGCTCGGCGCCGCGCAGCAGGGTCGCAAGGAGTCCCGAGGCCCGGTGGACGGTGTCGACCTCTCCACGGGCGTGCAGCCACGCCTGGACCTCGGCTGCGCTCCAGCCCGCATCAGCGAGGTGCCGGACCACCCAGGCGATCCGGGGCGTCGAAGCCCGGCCCAGCCAGGGGATCTCACGGATCAGCTCAGCGGCCAGCTGGTAGCGGCGCCCCACGCTGTTGATCCCCCGACGAGCCTTCTCGCCGGACTTCTTCCTGGTGGACGACTCGCTCTTCCCGCTGGCGACGTCTGTTGTCTCAGAGGGAAGCGAGGTAGTAGCTGCAGTAGAAAGACCTGAGCAACTACCCCCTATTGGGGTGCAACGGGCCTCATCAGAATCAGCCGCCCCAGAGGCCGCGGCAGACCCCTCCGGGGACGGCTTCGACGGGCCCTTCGTGGGCGCCTTGCGGGGCTTGCGGATCTTCCGAGCGGCCTTCTTCGCCAGCTGCGCAATCAGTTCCCGGCCGGCCTCCGCGATCCCGGTCACAGCGCGCGTGTACGCGGGCGCCGACTCATCGCGCTGGACCGTAC
>NZ_JBHYXN010000090.1:0-2254 GCF_042752335.1 Streptomyces sp. NPDC059355
CCCAGCTCGCGTACCGCTTTAATGGGCGAACAGCCCAACCCTTGGGACCGACTCCAGCCCCAGGATGCGACGAGCCGACATCGAGGTGCCAAACCATCCCGTCGATATGGACTCTTGGGGAAGATCAGCCTGTTATCCCCGGGGTACCTTTTATCCGTTGAGCGACGGCGCTTCCACAAGCCACCGCCGGATCACTAGTCCCGACTTTCGTCCCTGCTCGACCCGTCGGTCTCACAGTCAAGCTCCCTTGTGCACTTACACTCAACACCTGATTGCCAACCAGGCTGAGGGAACCTTTGGGCGCCTCCGTTACTCTTTGGGAGGCAACCGCCCCAGTTAAACTACCCATCAGACACTGTCCCTGATCCGGATCACGGACCGAGGTTAGACATCCAGCACGACCAGAGTGGTATTTCAACGGCGACTCCACCCCAACTGGCGTTGGGGTTTCAAAGTCTCCCACCTATCCTACACAAGCCGAACCGAACACCAATATCAAACTATAGTAAAGGTCCCGGGGTCTTTCCGTCCTGCTGCGCGAAACGAGCATCTTTACTCGTAGTGCAATTTCACCGGGCCTATGGTTGAGACAGTCGAGAAGTCGTTACGCCATTCGTGCAGGTCGGAACTTACCCGACAAGGAATTTCGCTACCTTAGGATGGTTATAGTTACCACCGCCGTTTACTGGCGCTTAAGTTCTCAGCTTCGCACACCCGAAAGTGCACTAACCGGTCCCCTTAACGTTCCAGCACCGGGCAGGCGTCAGTCCGTATACATCGCCTTACGGCTTCGCACGGACCTGTGTTTTTAGTAAACAGTCGCTTCTCGCTGGTCTCTGCGGCCACCCCCAGCTCAGGAAGCAAGTTCCCTCACCAGTGATGGCCCCCCTTCTCCCGAAGTTACGGGGGCATTTTGCCGAGTTCCTTAACCATAGTTCACCCGAACGCCTCGGTATTCTCTACCTGACCACCTGAGTCGGTTTAGGGTACGGGCCGCCATGAAACTCGCTAGAGGCTTTTCTCGACAGCATAGGATCATCCACTTCACCACAATCGGCTCGGCATCAGGTCTCAGCCTTATATGAGGGACGGATTTGCCTACCCCTCGGCCTACACCCTTACCCCGGGACTACCACCGCCCGGGCTGGACTACCTTCCTGCGTCACCCCATCGCTTACCTACTACAAGTCTGGTTCGTCGGCTCCACCACTTTCCTTTCCCCGAAGGGTCCGGAACGGCTTCACGGACTTAGCATCGCCTGATTCGATATTGGGCGTTTCAAAGCGGGTACCGGAATATCAACCGGTTGTCCATCGACTACGCCTGTCGGCCTCGCCTTAGGTCCCGACTTACCCTGGGCAGATCAGCTTGACCCAGGAACCCTTAGTCAATCGGCGCACACGTTTCTCACGTGTGTATCGCTACTCATGCCTGCATTCTCACTCGTGAACCGTCCACAACTAGCTTCCGCTGCTGCTTCACCCGGCACACGACGCTCCCCTACCCATCACAGCGGGCGTTGGCCCTATTGCTGCAATGACACGACTTCGGCGGTACGCTTGAGCCCCGCTACATTGTCGGCGCGGAATCACTTGACCAGTGAGCTATTACGCACTCTTTCAAGGGTGGCTGCTTCTAAGCCAACCTCCTGGTTGTCTCTGCGACTCCACATCCTTTCCCACTTAGCGTACGCTTGGGGGCCTTAGTCGATGCTCTGGGCTGTTTCCCTCTCGACCATGGAGCTTATCCCCCACAGTCTCACTGCCGTGCTCTCACTTACCGGCATTCGGAGTTTGGCTAAGGTCAGTAACCCGGTAGGGCCCATCGCCTATCCAGTGCTCTACCTCCGGCAAGAAACACACGACGCTGCACCTAAATGCATTTCGGGGAGAACCAGCTATCACGGAGTTTGATTGGCCTTTCACCCCTAACCACAGGTCATCCCCCAGGTTTTCAACCCTGGTGGGTTCGGTCCTCCACGAAGTCTTACCTCCGCTTCAACCTGCCCATGGCTAGATCACTCCGCTTCGGGTCTAGAGCGTGCAACTCAATCGCCCTATTCGGACTCGCTTTCGCTACGGCTTCCCCACACGGGTTAACCTCGCTACACACCGCTAACTCGCAGGCTCATTCTTCAAAAGGCACGCAGTCACGACTGCATGTGCAAGCACATACAGCGACGCTCCCACGGCTTGTAGGCACACGGTTTCAGGTACTATTTCACTCCGCTCCCGCGGTACTTTTCACCATTCCC
>NZ_JBHYXN010000091.1:0-3910 GCF_042752335.1 Streptomyces sp. NPDC059355
GTCGTCTCCACCCGCGCTGCCTGTCGCCTGTGTGGGGAGGGCCGGTCCTGCTTCGGGAGCCGGGCCTGCAGGCTTCGGCTGCTCGGCAGCAGCCGAACTGCCACGCGGCTTGCGGGGGGCCTTAACCGGGTTAAGAGCCTTCTCCGCTTCCGCGTGCTGCTGATCAGCCGGAAGGCGCCCGATCCGACGAGCATGCTTCACCGGCAGGTCTCCAGAGTCGACCTTCGCCTGGAGTTCTGCAGGCAGCCCCAGGAGAGCCAGGCGCTGGGAGACCCACGCCTCCGACTTCTGCAGGCGCCGCGCCACCTTCCCTTGCGATCCATGCTTCGCCACAAGTCCCTGAATGGACCGAGCCTGGTCCAATGCCGGCACGTCCACGCGGTGGATGTTCGCGATGAGGGCTGACTCGAGGATGTCCTCGGCGCTGGTGGCCAGAGCATCGTTGACGTCGATACGCAGCTCGGCAAGGCCAGCCACCCGCGCTGCGGCCAGGCGGCGGTTTCCGTCGATGACGACGTATGCGGCGTCGCCGATGATCTCGGCCTGATCGCCGTGGACCGCGAGGAACGCCGCGGTTCGAACCACGGCGACGGGCTGGAGCTGGCCTCGTTCGCGAAGGGACTCGGCCGTCTCCTCGACGTCCGTGAGCTCCTCACGGGGGTTGAACGGATTGTGCGCCAGGTCCGACAGCGGCACAGCCGCGGGCGGGCGCTTGCCTTCGCCAGCCATGATCTGCTGGCGCGTGCGGATGCGGCGGGGCGCAGAGCTGGACTCCGTCCCCTCGTCGTCGATGCTGAAGCCGCGGGTCACTCGCTGCGTGGGGGGCGTCATACCGCCAGCTCCTTCGCCAGGTCGCGCATGACCTGCGCGTGCTCACTATCGGGTGCGTACTCAAGCAGGGGAATCTCACCGTCTGCGGCTTCGCGCCCTTCCTTCAGGTCACCGATCACGGCCAGGACGCCCGGAGAGCTGCTCTGCTCCCACTGCTCCTTGTTCTCCTTCACGAGCTTCCCGCGCCGGCTGTCGTAGGCGTTGACGATCAGGCCGAGGTAGTCGACCTGGATGCGGCCCTTCCGGCAGAGGTCTTCCTTCTGGGCCTTCAACAGCCGGAACGCCCTGTGCGAGGCGCGGTTGGCCCAGACGGGGGTGATGACACCGGACCGGTCGGCCAGTTCACCTTCGCGCCGGCGTACGTAGTACAGCGCGGTGTCCATGTTGAGGCCGAGGCTGGGAGGGCCGTCGATGATGATGACGTCGTAGTCCGCCTCCAGCGGTTCGAGCGCCCGCTCCAGTGCGGCTTCGGAGAAGCTGACTTTGGAGAGGGCGACATCGCGCAGGAATGCGTCGTCGGAGGCGGGGAGCAGGTGGAGTCGCTCGCCGAAGCGCTCGCCATCCAGGGCGACGAGCAGGTCGCGGATGTCGCCGCGGGCGGTGCCGTCCATGTGCATCATCAGGGTCTCGACGCCGTCCTCGTACATGAGGTCTTCGAAGCCCAGTTCAGCCGTCAGGTGGCCCTGCGGGTCGTAGTCGACGATAAGGACCCGGTGGCCGGCTTCAGCCAGTGCCTGTGCGATCCCGGAGGAGATGAACGTCTTGCCGACGCCGCCCTTCTGGTTGGCCACTATGACCCGCACGACGGGCTGAGCGACCAGAGGAGTGGTGGGGGAGGGGTGGGTGTGGAGCCGGAGCGTCAGAGCCTGGGCAAGCCCCTGAACGTAGGTCACACCGCGCTCGTTGCACGCCGACTTGAAGTTGTCCGGCTCGCCGACGGGCAAGAAGGTGCCCCACGTCTTTGCGCCATCGGTCTTGACCTCAGCCAAGTTGTCGGCCGCGTACCAGGCGTTGATCGCGTGCTCGGTTGCGTCCTGGATGTCCATTCCATGCTCGAAAGCGCGGATTTTCAGGTGTCTACGTAGCTGGGGAGTGAGAGCAGTAATTAGCTTCTCTCGCTCTCCTCGGGGGCTAGGGATGCTCATGTGGCCGAACATTACTAGGTCCGCGTCCGATGGGGACGGACCCGCTCCGATTGCTGTCGAAGTTGTAGGGCACGACGCAGAGTAGGGAGCACCCTTAACCCGGTTAAGGGTCCAGGGCGGGGAGCTATCCCAAATGCCAGACAACCAGGCGCCGACACACACGGGATAGAGGGTGTCCCTGGTGGGGAGCTGTACCGCTGGCGAACAGCCGACTCACAGGAGGGGACAGCATGGGAACGGGCACGGTGGTACTGGTGGTGTTAGCCGTCTTGGGCGTGGGGACCGTGGTCGGGATTCTGGCGCGGGCCGGACGTCGAGAGGCTGAGGCGGAGAAGGCCCGACTCAAGGAGCAGGCACGGGTTCAGGCCCTGCGGTCGCTGGAATCCATCTGGGCCACGAGCCCTCTGGAGTTCGAGGAGTACATCGCCGAACTCTGCCGCCGAGACGGCTGCACCGGAGTGCTCCGCGTCGGTGCAGCAAACGACCTGGGCGCCGACGTGACGGGTCGGCTGCCGGAAGCTCGTAGTGCAGTGCAAGCGCTACGCGAAACACCGCACCGTCGGTAGCCCGGACCTCCAGAAGGTCAACGGCACCGCACGCAGCGAACCACGGAGCAGACGTCCCGCTCTTCGTCGCCTCGTGCAAGTTCACCAAGCAGGCGCGAGCCTTCGCAGCCCGCCACGGCCTGGTCCTCGTGGACGTCGACCTCCTCGGCTTCTGGAACAGTGGCACCGCCCTGACCGCGCTCCTGGACCTGGATATCGGCCGGTCCGGCACCAACCAGAAACTCGCCCCGGACAACTGAGTTCTTAGCGCTCAGCGGTCAGCGTCGATGCCCTTCCAGCCGTTCCCGAGCCCGCGGCGCCGGGGTCGCGACGGTCCGGCAGCGGGCGCAGGGCGGGCGTTCAGTGCACCGGTCACCTGCGCGGTCACCGTCGGGGAGAGGCCGGCGGTGACCTGTCCGGAGGCGAGGACGCGGGCGTACGTCCCCGGCCCATAGGCGGCCAGCGCCACCGCGAGCGCGGCTGCGGCTGTCTCGGCCGGCCCTGCGCCCCAGTGGAGTTCGTCCTCGAGGGCGGGCGGCTGGTGGGGGAGTGCGCGGCGGGCGGCGAGGAGTACGGCGAGGGCCTGGGCGTGGGCCGCGTCCAGGGTGACGGTCAGCAGAGCGGGGCCGAGCTGGTAGACCCGGTGGCCGGTGAGGCTGTGTGCAGTGAGTGCCCGCCGCAGCCCGGTGCTCAGCACGGCCGGGTCCGTCGCGGCGTCGGGGCCCGTTAGCGTTGCTTTCCGGACAAGGGAGGTGATCCGGTGACACCAGAAGATCCCGGGATCGAACCGCACGACGCCACCGCCATCACCGCGTTCGAGAACGCGCTGCAGGAGTTCACGGACGAGCTGAACCGGCTTCACATCAACCACGGCGCACCGTCCTACGCGACGATCGCCGCTGCCTCGGTCAGGCCGAGGCTGACCAAGGCCGGTCTCAACGAGATGCTGGCCGGCAAGCGGTTCACCTCGCGGGAGGCCCTGCTCGAGTTCGTCCGGGTCCTCACCACTCCCGGGGACCTGGATCCGACCGCTGCTGCCGAGTTCAAGGCCGCTTCCGAACTCGCGAGTATCTGGCGCAGCCGCTGGCAGGTGGTGAAGCTGCTCCAGCGCCAGGCCCAGCCGGCAAACAGACGGGTCCGCGCCACCGTGCGGCAGACCCTCGACGACGCCACCAAGGAAGCCGAAGCCGTCCGCAAGGACGCCCACGCGGAAGCCGACCGCATCCGCACGAGCGCGGAAGCCGACGCCGCACAAGTCCGCGCCCAGGCCCGGCACGACGCTGACGAGCTGATAGAGAGCGCCCGCCGCACGGCCGCTCAAGCAGACGGGACGCCCCCGCGAGAAGAAGCCGGCCCGAACACTCGCGTCGGCGCTGCGGAATCCGGCGG
>NZ_JBHYXN010000092.1:0-3868 GCF_042752335.1 Streptomyces sp. NPDC059355
GAGCGGGTCCCACAGCGCTGCGCGCTGTGCCAACGGACCGCCTCGCTGCGCTCTGCGGGGCTCGGCTTCGCCGAGCCAGGGCCGGCCCCTTCGGGGCCGGTGTCCTGCGCTGCGCTCCGGACAGTTCGGGGCTCCGCTTCGCTCTGCCCCGAACGGCCTGCTCTGCAGGCCTGGGTGACCCCGTTTCACGGGGTCTGGGCCTTCGGCCCGTTGGGCGGGTCTGCTTCGCTCCCCCGCCCGGGGTCCTTCCGGCTTTGCCTCCAGGACAAGCCCGCTCCGCGGGCGCTGGCAGCAAGGATCTGGCCGGGGTGTGGTCTGTTCGTGCCGCCTCGGGGCGCCTCCGCCCTCAGACCCAGTACCCGCCGCAGTCACAGGGCTGGGGCTCCTCGTCCGGGGCCAGGGTCAGCGGGCCCAGTCCCGCGACCAGTTCCTCGTCGTTCAGGTGCCCTCCGAACCGGTCCCAGCTCGCGATGAACCGTCCGGGCGTGAGCCCAAGGTCGAAGACCGATGTGAACGTCGAGATCATGCAGAAGGCAATCGCGCCGTCGCGGTCGACTGGATCGCTGATCCGACCCTCCAGGTCAGCTCTCAGCCAGATGAGCATCTCCAGCGTGGACGCCCCGCCGATCGCCCTCCGGCGCAGCTCCCGCTCGATCTCCTGCTGTCCAGCGCCCCGGCTCATACCCCACCCTTCGAAGAGACCCGCCCGCAAACTGGTGCTTCAAAACTTAGCTCGGCTTGATACGGGAACTGATGGCATGGTGCACTCCGAGGTCCCCGCACAGCAGCCACACTGTCTACGGCCAGTGCACCTCGTCGTGCGGGTGATTCACACTGAGGGACCGGGGCTGGGCTCGTCACTCGGCTTCGCCATCGAAGTCGTAGGGCGGGATGGCCCATCGCAGCACCATCTCTCCCGCCTTATCGGCTTCAAGCGTGACCGGATAGAGAGGAGGGCCGCCAGGCCGATGAACGCCTCGTGCGGGAGGACATCCTTTCCGGCACTCCACCGGCGGTAGAGGGCGCGCTGCTCATCGAGCGTGAGGGTGGAGCCCCTGAAGCCACGTGGCTGCGGGGCCTCCACGGCTGCAGCGGGATTGTGGAGCACCAGGCCAGTGCGGTGGGCGTGGGAGAAGAACTGTCGTAGCCCCGCAAGCCAGGAAGCCCTACGAGCCGGGCTGCGGGCCAGGAATGCCTCCAAATCGGTGACGTTCACACTCGCCCAGGTGGTGTGACCTTGGGCGTGGAGGTGGAGTGCGAGGTCCCGGACGGTGTCGAGGCGGATCTCGATGGTCTTGAGCTGGTTCGGACGCAGCCCAAGGCGCTCGGCGTTCTGCCGCTGGGCCACCAGCGCGTCCGCGAACGAGCGGACTGCGGGGCGCAGCGGAGCCGGGACTGCCTGGATCCGCCGCTCGCGCAGAGCGGCTGCCTGCGCGTCCTCGGAGCTGGCAGGAGCCGTGAGGAGCTGTTGGGCGTGGAAGAAGTCTGCGAGCAGCCGGCTGAGCCAGGGGCGGGTACGGCGGGCCTCTGCGAGCAGGGTGTGCGGGTCGGTGGAGCCGGCGTCGATGACGAGACGGGCGGTATGGGTGAGGGCGTCCGCGGCGTAGAAGGTGTGGCGGTGCGTCGCCAGATGCGAGGCCAGGGCATTCCACCACGAGGGCGTACACGGCATCTGTCGGGCCCAGCTTGCCGCGCGGGTCTCAACCGTGTGAGGCGACCGCTCGTAGCAGCCCTTGCACATGCCACACGCCCACTGGGACAGGACACCGCATCCCGAACAGGCCGCGAGCAGCTCCGCCCTCGCGGGATCGGAGCAGGGACGGCACCACTGAGTCGCCGCGTGAAGAGTCCGCCGTCGCCCGCAACGCTGACAGGGACCACGCCCGTGCCCGCCCGCAGCCCTGCGCCGGCAAGCCGCACACGTCTCCTGCGCCGAACGCCTGCCGCCCCCGCAGCCCGGACACGTCCGCGAGCACCAGGCGCACAGGCCCGAGCCGGGACGGAGCCAGCGCAGCTTCGTACACCCAGGGCAGCAGCCTGGACGGCGCCGGGAGCGTTCGCTGCCATGCGATCTCGAACCTGCCAGACAGAAGAGAAGGAACTGCGGACAGCCGCGATGGTCACAAGGGAGGCAGGGACCGCCTCCCGACAGCCCGTAGCGGGCCCGGCAACGGCTGCCTGCCTGACTGCTCCGCCAGTGCCACCGGTGCTGCGGGACCGAGCACGAGGAGATCTCCAGGAGCACAGGCCAGGGCAGTGCACAGCGCGGTCAGGGTGGACAGCTTCACCTGGGACGGCTGCTTGGTGAACAAAGCCGACACCGAGGCCGGTGACAGGTCCAGACCCGCCTTCTCGGCAAGCAGCCGCCGCAGCTGGGTCCCCGTCCACACACCGCGCTCCGCCGCGGCCATCCGCAGCCGCCACTGAACGCCTGAGGAAGCCTGGTCAGGGAGCGCGGGTCCTGATGACGTCATGTCCACGCTCTCCTCCGGTCAGCCGGCCAGCGTGCGGACAACGGAGTCGGTGGCACGCTGCCAGGCGTCCTCGACGAACCGCTGGGACGGCTTCACGTACGCCATCGTCGAGGCGATATGCCGGTGCCCGAGCAACTGCTGGACCGCGATCAGGTCCATGCCCCGCTCGTACTGGTGCGTCGCGCACGCCCGGCGCAGCACGTGAGGCGTGAACCGCTCGTCGCAGGCCGCGCCCTCGAGGTCGAGAAGGCGGGCCAGGCGGTCCCGGACCGTCCCCGTCTTCAGTGCCTGGCCGTCCTCGTCGCAGAACAGCGCCGGGGTGGCGGGGAACAGCGGCCGGACGTCTTCCAGGTACCAGGCCAGAATCCGGTCCAGGCCCTCCAGCATCGGCGCCCATCGCGGCCGCGGCCCCGACGCATTCGCCGCCTTACCGAACCGCACATGCAACTTCCCCAACGGCCCAAGACCCGGATACACATCCGCCCGGTCCAGGCGCACCAATTCACTCACCCGGACCGCCGACATGTACGGCGTGCGCAGCATGGCGTAATCCCGCGCCGCAGCCCGGTAGTCGGACGCCACAGCCACCTGGGAACGCATGAAAGCGAAGAACGCATCCAGCCGCTCCGTGCCGGGAGGCGGACCCACCGCGGCGTCGTCACCGGCATGCCGCACCCGGTTGAACCGATCCAGACCGCCATCACCGACCGGAACCCCGAACAAAGCACGGACCTGGACCGCGTAGCGCTGCACGACGAAGGTATGGAAAGCCCGCAGCATCTGCAGGTACTGCCTGCGCGTACCCGCCGCCAGACCAGCGACAGCAAGGGCGTGGAGCATCTCATCCACGTCCTCAGCCTCCACCTCCCACACCGGGCAGTCGAAACGCCCCAGCGCCCGGGCCAGGAGAGAGGCGTAGCCGCGGACCGTCGTCGGAGCGAACCCGCGCACCACCCACGACCTCGCGAACGCCTCAGCACACTCGGCCTGGAACACCCACGGATCCGCCCCGGCGTCCGGATCGGCCAACCCGCCTCCAACCAGGCGCAGCCCGCCCCGCTCCCCCACAGCCATCCGCAACACCCCAAAGCTCGTCAGTCAGGCAGCACCTGAACAACCACGCCGCCACCGACAGACCCAATGAGACGCCGCAGGAAAGGCAACCATCGCCAGCGAAACAACCGGCTCATCCACACGCCGACTCCCGCGGCTCCACCTGCGAGAACCGATGAACGAACCGTCCATGCAACTCCAACAACCCCGCCGACCACACACGGGCATCCGCCCGTACCGACTCCTGTCGGGCCTTGACCCCGAATCCTGAACACGATTTATGCGGCTGATGCCAGGGTAGTTGGTGGTGCTTCGAGTGCGGCTTCGTAGGTGATGGGGCT
>NZ_JBHYXN010000093.1:0-3717 GCF_042752335.1 Streptomyces sp. NPDC059355
GGGCCGCAGAAGAACTCTCACAGTTATGTTTTTCGCGGTCCTGCAATGGGGCCGCTGGCCTCCGGGCCCGGTATGACTGTGTCCCCTCTGTCGAACGGATGACCTGGGGGGGTGTCGCCGGGTCCGGGAGGTGCCGTTGGAGACGCTGATGAGAGACCCGGCCACCGCCCGGTCCGACGCAATGCCGGACAGTCTGCGGGCGGCAGGTCTGCATAACGTGGATGCGCGAGCACGGTGCCACCGCCGAGGCCGGCACGGTCAACACCTGCGGAAGGGTGTGATGTTAGACACCGAAGACATAGGCGTCTTCCTCGGAATGGACATCGGCAAGACCGCCCACCACGGCCACGGGCTCACCCCGGCCGGGAAGAAGGTCTTCGACAAGCCGATGCCCAACAGCGAACCGAAGCTGCGGGCCGTCTTCGACAAGCTCAAGGCCAAGTTCGGCACCGTGCTGGTGATCGTGGACCAGCCCGCCTCGATCGGGGCTCTGCCGCTGACCGTGGCCCGTGATGCGGGCTGCGAGGTCGCCTACCTGCCCGGACTAGCGATGCGGCGGATCGCCGATTCTCTATCCGGGAGAGGCGAAAACGGACGCGAAGGACGCCGCGGTGATCGCGGACGCCGCCCGGACGATGCCCCACACCCTGCGTTCGCTGGAACTGACCGACGAGATCACCGCCGAACTCACGGTGCTGACCGGCTTCGACCAAGACCTCGCGGCCCAGGCCACCCGCACCAACAAGCATCCAGACCATACCCGTTCGCGGAACGCTTGCCTTGCCGCGGTCAGACCCCACCCTGCGGATACCCCATACACCGGGCATACCGCGACGATCACCGATCGTCAGCCCCTATAACAACCCATCTTCCAGATCAGGAGAGGGGGGTATGGACAGATCTCGACATAGGAAGGAGTGTCAGCGCAGCAGTAAAGTGCACGATCAGGAGTCGGAGAATTTAAGATGAGCTACTCGGATAGTTCTGCAGCAGTGCCCAGGGCAGCCGTTGACGCGGCCGCATTGGGGCCCGCAGGGGGCAAGCGAGTGAAGAAGATTGACACGCAGCTTGCCCACATGGCGGCGATGGACATCGTAGGTGACAGGCTGTATGTCACCTCATGGAACGGCGGGCCAGGGCAGGGAGCAAATGCGGGCGTTCTTTATAAGTTCCCTGCGGAGCAGGCCGACGGTACGCAGCCTGCGCCTGAAGGACCGATCGCCAATCCTAATTTGACTGGCATGTTCGGGCTTTCTGTAGTCACAGGGACTGACAATAAAACCGCGGCAGCTGCCTTCATTGTTGATTTAAATTACCAAAGCCTGTGGAAGGTTCCGCTAGGGGCAAACGCGTCGAATCCCATCCGAGTTTCCCAAGCTGGGGGGGGGCTAGATAAGCCTATCTCCTTGGTTATGGCTGGGATGGATGAAGGCTATTTCACTACGAACACAGGACAAGTATGGTCAGTTGAACCCCATGTCCAAATCACCAAAGGGCTAGGTGATCCCAAGGGGATTGCCCTGGATGCTCTACAGCAAAATCTTTACATTACCGATAATGCAGGGGGGCGCCTGTGGCGAGTCAGCCTGAAGAGAGATGAGGACGGGAACTACCCCAAGTCTGTCATCGCTACTGGTATGACTTCAGCCTACGGCGTTACGCTACGGCGCGAGCCAGCAGCCGATGGGGGCATGGCCACATGGGCTTATGTCGGCACATCGTCTCAAGGAAATCTGTGGCGCGTTAATGTTGATAGCGTGAGCGGGGAGCCGGTAGAGGTGACGAATGAGGCGAACCTCGCCGCATTCAACCTCAATCTCGGCGGCACTGGTGCGGCACACAATGTGCGCTTCAATAGCAAAGGTGATGCGTACATCTGCGCCTGGGGAGCCCCGTGGATCTGGAAGATCACTGGAATTTCTACTCCGACCGATGCGCCGAAGCCTCCTCCGGTTGTTGCTGTGGTGAAAATTCTTTCTAAGATGGATGGGGTGGAGCCGTCGTTCAGTGGGACGGTGAGCCCGGTGGTAGCCGGGGCTAAGCTATTTGCTTTTGTGGATGGCGTTAAGAGGTCCGGTGGAGGAGCGCATGTAAACCCGGACGGGACCTGGGCTTTTTATATGCAGGCTTCGGCTGATGGTGCTCCTCCGTATGCTCCTGGTCAGCACACGTTGAAGATGGCTTACACGGATGAGGCTAAGGGGGCGGTTCTTGCTACCGCCGAGATTGTTTTCACTGTCGCGGCGCCTACTCCGCCTCCGCCTCCGAAGCCCCAGGGAATTGTGATCGTCGCGCCGTTGGAGGGAGCGCAGATCGCGGGTACGCCGAAGTTCACGGTCACGGTGCCGAAGCGACTCGAAGCCGGTGTCATGCTGCGTGCCGTGGACGAGTACGGGGCGGTCATTGCCGACGGCCTGGCTCCCGGTGCGGACGGCATCACCTACACCTTCGAGCGCAACGGCAAGCTGGGTCCCTGGAACGGCCCCGGCCACAAGGTGACGGTCACGGCCCGCAAGGAAGGCGCCGATCTTGGCAGCCCCGCCCCTGCCAGCGTCAACTTCAACGTCCCCGAGGCCAAAACCCCGATCATTGTTGTCCCGGCACGGGGAGCGAAAACCACCTCCATCCCCGACTTTAAAGTCCAACTGCCGACTGATGTTTCGATGGACGGTGTCACCATCCTTGCCAGGGATGAAACCGGCACGATCATCAACGCCAACCCAGGTCTGAACAGGAGTGGCCCGGGATGGCACTTCAACCGCAACGTCGGCCCGTGGACCATGGGTGTACACACCGTCGTCATCACCGCCCGCAAAGGCAACGCAGACCTCCCCGGCCTCACCCCCGCCGTCGTCACCTTCACCGTCGACCGCAAATAACCGCGCCAACAACACCCCCAACCTCCCCACACGTGTGTGGGTGTGCCCTCCACCGGAGGTCCACCCACACACGCCGCGCCACTCAGATGCGTGACCCACGGGACTGTAAAGGGAACGGTGTAACTCCGATCATGGAGGATTGCACCTGTGACCAGCGAGAACATAGCCACGCCGGCCGAGGCGGAGATTGCGCCGACGGGCGTGGATGACCAGTTTCTGAACGAGCTCGTGGCTCGGGCCCAGGCCAAGGGATTGCAGCTGACGGGCGAGGGCGGTCTGCTCCAGCAGTTGACGGGGCGGCTGCTGGAGTCCGCTCTCGAGGGCGAGATGACGGACCATCTCGGCTATGACCGGCACGATCCCGCGGGCAAGAACGGCGGCAACTCAAGGAATGGGAAACGCTCCAAGACGGTCGTCACCGACGTCGGTCCGGTTGAGATCGACGTGCCCGGGGACCGCGAGGGAGCCTTCGGGCCGCAGATCGTCAAGAAGCGTCAGCGCCGGCTGACCGGTGTCGATGAGATGGTGCTGTCGCTCTCCGCGAAGGGTCTGACCCACGGTGAGATCTCAGCCCATCTGGCCGAGGTCTACGGAGCCGAGGTCTCCCAGCAGATCATCTCGACCATCACGGATTCGGTAATGGAGGGCATGGCCGAATGGCAGGCTCGCCCGCTCGACCGCGTCTACCTGGTCGTCTTCACCGTCCCCACCAACACACAGGGCATCGACGCCGGCAAGAAGATGGGCCTTGACCCCGGATCCTGAACACACGAGACACTGGATCCTGAGGATCTGAGAACGGACTTCTCGTGGTCATGAAGAACTATCCGCCGGAGTT
>NZ_JBHYXN010000094.1:0-3630 GCF_042752335.1 Streptomyces sp. NPDC059355
GAGTTCTCAAGGAACGGACGCTTCCTTTGTACTCACCCTCTCGGGCTTTCCTCCGGGCTTTCGCTCTTCGTTCTTGCGTTTCCGACTCTATCAGATCCTTTCGGGCCTGACTCCCGGTCGAAGCGGGATTTGCTTTCCAGGTCTTCGCTTTCGCGTTTCCCTTTCCGGCGAGTCCGACTCTATCAGAAGTTTTCCACCGGATTTCCCGGCTTCGGATTCCTGGATGAGGAGTCGAGTACGCACCCGCAGAATTCGATTCCGTGGGCACGAGGGGTCTTGCTGGATGGCTGCCGAACTTGTCCAGTTCCAGGCAACCGTTCGACTCTACAACTGGGCCCCCGGGGTGTCAAAACGAGCGCGGCCCGGGACCCGCGAGGGCCCCGGGCCGGCGGGGGACCCTCGCACGTCAGGCCCCCCGCACCGCGTCACGGGCGCCCGCGTCCCGCCTGGAAGCCGGCCCCGGTGAGGGTGACCGAGCCCGTCGCCTTGAGCGGGGCTCCCTGGCCGTCCGCCGGGGTGGCCAGCAGCGTCCATTCGTACGCAGCGTTCATCACGACACGGCCCGCCTGGTCCTTCCCGTCCCACGCCAGGTCGACCGCACCGCGCGTCTCGCCACCGCTGCGCACGACGGTCGTGATGCCCGAGGTCTTGTTCCGCGCCATCAGCTTCCACGACGACACAGGCTTGGAAAGCCACCAGCGGGCCTGCCGGCTGCCCGCCTTCTTGGCGTCGAGGGTGCCGGGCACGTTCTGGTCGATCACGGCGAGCGGTGACGCGGCGCCGGTGACCCCGACGACGTGGATCGTCTCGCCCTGGTCGAGGTGGGCCAGCCGGCCGCCGAAGCGGTCGACGGACCAGTCGAGGCCGTAGCCGGCCACGTACTGCTGGACCTGGTGCTCCTTCACCGGCTGCCCGGAGCGCAAGTTGTAGATGCTGAGGCCGGCCTTGTCCTGGACGACGTAGCCGTCACCCAGTCGCACCTGGCCGAGCGGACGCTCCGCGACGAACGGCAGCAGGATCCTCTGCCGCGTGGGCACGTGGAACGCGGCCGCTCCGGCCCCGTCAGCGGCGCAGGTCGAGTAGAACCAGTCGCCATTGGCCTGGAGCTCGTACGGACGGCAAGCCGACCCCAGGTCGACACGGCGGACGACCTGGCCGGTCCGCAGGTCCGTGGCCGCCACGACGCCCTTGTCACCCTCCGGCTGCCAGAGCAGGGATCCCCACAGCCCCGCGGCCGGGGCGGGCTTGATGTCCAGGACCTTGCCGGCGTCGATGTCGAGGACCATCGAGCTCGGGGCGGCGTTCACGTCCACCGTCGTACTCACCAGCAGATATCGGCCGGAGGCGCTGACGATGCCGGCGTGCTGCAGTTCGCCGGGCAGCCTCACGGTCCGGTGGGAACCGCCGGTGCGGGCATCCCGGATGTGTACCGTCACCGCACACGGGAAGGCGCACACGGGCTCAGCCGACATCCCGACGATCCGGCCGTCACCTGTTGCGGCGGTTCCGCCGAACCTGCTGGCGGCTTCGGGGCAGAAGGGATCGCTCTTCGAGCGCTCACAGCGCCACACGGGAGCCTGGGTGATCGACGGGGGACCCGAAACCGAGGTCCGGTATCCCAGGACGGACACAGTGCTGTCGACGTGCAGCGCGGAGAGGTCGCCTTGGGCGATGGCGATGCTCCGCCGGTCCGTGGGCCGGGGCGGAACGGCCAACGCCTCCTGTACCTGCAGGGCACCCTGGTCACCCGCGGAGATGCGGTGGATGGCCCAACGACTGCTGCCGTTCACGGTGGAGAGGCCGTACGCACTGCCGTCGGCACCGAGGACCAACGACCCGTCCAACTGATCCAGTACGGGTCGCGGTGCACTGCCGTCGATCGGGTAGGCCGTCACCACCGTGTCGTCCCGGTCCCCGGTGTCCGCGATCAGCCAGTCACCGACTGCCCGGACGCGATCTGGGTACTTGTCGATCGCCACCGTACGGATCACGGCAGGGTCGGTCCTGGACACCATGACGGCCTTGTCGAATCGGACCATCGCGATCCACTTCGACCCCAGCCCGACCTGGTTGTACGTGCCACCCCCAACGGAAGCCGCGGGGAGCTCCTTCATCGTGGCCGTGGCGTAGTCGAGGATTCCGTGGTGCTTGCCTTCCGCGCCGGCGCCCCCGTATTCGACGAGGGCACCCCGTGCGTCCGAATCCAACACGGCATAGGAACTCAGCGCTCCGACGCCGGTCACCGGTACGTCCTTGCGGGGCTCGTTCGCTCGGCCGAGCAGATGCAGCACGTACCGTCCGTCTACAGCCTTCTCGCCGGCCAGCACCTGGGTCGGTGAGAAGGCCGTGGCCCACTCCCGATTCTCCCTGCGAGGGATGGATTCGGTCGCCCCTGTGGCGTAGTCACGGATCTTCAGGTCCGTGGTGCCGCCGCACGCAACCCCGTCACCGAGCCTGGCCAGTCCGACGCCGCAATCGGTCGGCATCCGCCTGCCGTCGGCACTTCGCCAAGACGAAGGCTCATCGCCGTACCTGTCCGACATCAGCATGCCTGTCCCGGCAGCGCGGAGTATCAGGTACGGCGCGAATACGCTCGGCGGCGACGCGACTGTCGCCTCACCCCCGGGTGCCGACACTGCGGCGGCGGCTGCCGTCGGTACGGCGCACAGCGCGCCGATACAGGTGGCCAGTGCGAGTGCGGCGGCTCCCACGGCACGCGGCATTCTCAAGTGCGTTCCCCCCACAGGATGCGCGCGGGGGTCTACGGCGGCCTTCTGCGCCAACTGCTCTGCGCCCCCCGCAAAGTGAGCGGATCGTAGCAGCAGAGAACGGGGGAACTTCGAGGTCAGAGGTTGACGCGCTTGAGGTAGACGCGGCTGCGGTGGGGGATGGTCTGGTACCAGAGCATCAGGTGCTCGTCCTCGTACGTACGCAGCCGCATGGGGCTGGGGTCTTCGTAGAGGCTGCCGTCCTTGGGGTCGATGGCCATCGACGCGAGGTCGACCAGGCCCTCCATGACGACGGCGACCAGCTCCTGCTGCTCCGCGGGCATGTCGCCGAATACCCACAGCCGGCTCGGATCGCACTCCCAGGCCCAGCCGGCCTCGCTCTCCACTCCCTCGCCCCGCAGGGTCACTGACCGATCTCCCGCTGGGCCTCGGCCAGGATGCGGCTGCTGGTCTCCATCGCCGCCCGGAACTGTTCCTCCGTGGCGGCCGGGTCGCCGGCGGTGCGCTCGGCCTCGAGCAGCGCCGCGGCGCGGGCCGGTCGGCGGTGGATGGCCACGTGCGTGGCCCACTTGATCAGGAAGAAGCGGAGCGGGTTGATGGCGCCCGTCTCCGCGGCGCGGTCGAACGCCGCATGGCATTCCCTGTCGAACTCGGCGAGGTGCGCCATGTCGATCCGGCGCACGGCGTCCCGCAGGGCTTCGCGCGTCATGGCCGGCTGGGGGATGAGCGGACCGTCGTCTTCGAGGTGCTGTGCTGCCATCGTGCCTCCAGGGGAACGAGGCCAGGATAGCGAGCGGCTCTGCCACATGCCCGTAAACGCAGAAAAGCCCCGTACCGGATACCCGGTACGGGGCTTTCTACAATGATTGTTCGGCGGCGTCCTACTCTCCCACAGGGTCCC
>NZ_JBHYXN010000095.1:0-3074 GCF_042752335.1 Streptomyces sp. NPDC059355
GGTCCTAAGGTCGGCCCCTCGGGCCGGGGTCCTGCGCTTCGCTCCGGACCGGTTCGGAGTTCCGCTTTGCTCCACCCCGAACGGCTCGATCCGCAGGCCTGGGTGACTCCGTTTCACGGGGTCCGGGCCTGCGGCCCGTTGGGCGGGTCCGCTCCGCTCCCCACCCGGGTCCTTCCGGCTCCGCCTCCAGGACCAGCCCGCTCCGCGGGCGGCGAGCAGGCAGTCCGGAGGTATTGGCGGGTCCGGAGCTCGGGGCTCGCCAGCCGAGCTCTCTCATTCTCGGTGGGGTGGTGAACCACTGTCTAGCCCGAGGCAAGCACTGGAGCCCGCCACCCCACCGGTTGCCCCATTCACCTACCCTGCGGCTATGCGCAACGAGCGGCACGACGAGCCACTGTCGGACGATGAGATGGAGCTCTTCATCCAGTATCTGCACCGATACACCATTCACCATCTCGACCAGTGGCTCAACCTGCAGGTAGGGCCCGAAGACTTCCCTGTGTACGTCACTCTCAGCCGAATGCCCGAACCCGACGTAGACCTATCCGTCTACCGACGACCCTGATCATCGGCCAGCGCACAGCTTCACGAGGTCCCAGGCCTACAACCCGTTGGGCGTCCGCTTCGCTCCCCCGCCCTGAAGGCCTTCCGGCTTCCCCCTCCGGGCCAGCCCCCTCCACGGGCGCCAACAGCGGAGGGTCAGGGTTCCCTCTGGGGCTCAGTGTCCGCCGCAGTCGCAGGACCGGGATTCCTCGTCCGGCGTCAGGGTCAGCAGACTCAGTCTCCGTACCAGCTCCTCGTCGTTCATGAGACCTCCGAACCGGTCCCAGCTGGCGATGAACCGGCGGGACGTGAGTCCGAGGTCGAAGACCGATCCGAACGTCACGATCATGCAGAAGGCGATCGCCCCGTCACGGTCGACCGGATCGCTGATGCGGGCCTCCAGGTCGTCTCTCAACCAGGTGAGCATCTCCAGCGTGGACGCCCCTGCAATCGCCTTGTCGCGCAGCGCCCGCTCGATCTCCCGCTGCTCGGCTCCCTTGCCCATTCCCACCCCTCCGACGAGACAATCCCGCTCGCGACAGGGCTCGCTCGGTGGCCGGACCGCTTCGCGGTCCTAGGCCGGCCCTTCGAGCTGGAGTCCTGCGCTTCGCTCCGGACAGGTTCGGGGTTCCGTTTCACTCCACCCCGAACGCCCTACTCCGCAGGGCTGAATGACCCTGTTTCACGGGGCGTGGGTCACCGACCCGTTGGGTGGGGCCGCTCCGCTCCCCCACCCGGGTCTTCCGGCTCCGCCTCCAGGACCCGCCCGCTCCGCGGGCATTGGCAGCAGGGGCCTGGATGGACAGCTCCAGGCAGTCGGCCGCAGCCCTCAGAGACAGCAAGAAAGCGGATGCCCGGGTGGTCTGTCGAGCGCCCCGTGAGGCGGTTGAACCCTCATCGGTAGCCATGCAGCTCCACGCCGGGTCAGCGCAGATCGTAGCCATTTGCGAGAAGCAAGGCCTTCCCCATCAACTCAACGGCCTCCTCGGAAAGGTTCACGCACAGGAAACGCAACCCGATGGGATAGTCCCCCCACAGACTAAGGATGAAGCGCAGAACCGTGAGGTCCTCACCTCCCCATTCACCGAGCTCACCCGACTCGATCGCGGCTCCCACACGCTTGGGATCCAGACCGGCCCACACGACCCCGTCGTCCCCGACCCCTCCATCGATGTAAGGCCGCAACTGCAGATCGTGAAGCCACACACCATGCCGTTCCAGAAGCCAGACCGCTGCCTCCACCTCCCACAGTCCGCCCGCGCCATGCTGCATAGCCTGAAGAAGATCAGCAGGAGAACTCTGCGAGAAATCAAACATCTCGCGATGATAGACGGCCGGCCCTTCGCCCTTACGGCTTACAGAGCAGGCCAAACACCCTCGTGTACCGGACCGGAGGCACCCCCACTTCACAACATCCAGGCCACCAAATCGCAGGGCCCCGCTCTCAACCCCGGCCCTGCCCAAACCACCTGGATGCTTCATTTCCAGTCATAGCTAAGCTCTGGGCTCCGCCCCTGACCCTGTCACCCCACCGGCGACCACACTGTCGCCTGCTGTCACCGGTGAGGTGAGACTGCGCAGCACCCATTGAATCTGCGCAATCACACCCGGATCAACGAACACCACAGGCCAGACGGCTGCTGACGAGTCCAGACCCTGCACAGATTCAATGAGTGAACACAGCCACCAACCCGCTCAACCTGCGCAGCTATGTCAGGCCAACCTTGCGCTGCCGCTCCTCGGTCGGCCAGGCGAGGGGCTCTGTTGCGGCCTACCTCCGGAAGCCGCGCCGGGGGTCCCTAATGCTGCGGTTATCGCAGGCGGTGAACCAGGCGGCTTCCCTGAGGTCACCTTCGCCCATGGACTGGTTCGTGGGGTTCTCCGGGTCCTCGATCCCGCTGAACTTTGTGTGGAAGAGCATCAGGACGTCGTGGTCCTGGAACAGGAGATCGGAGCAGCTGTCCCAGCTGTAGTCGTCCTCGTGTTCCGGGAGAGAGTTGTGGTCGTCTCCCTCCTCCCGGTCTTCCAGGTACATCGGAGCATCCTCGACCGCCAGGTGCAGGGCCAACTCTTCGGCGGTGCAGGTGGGATGGGGCCAGTTCCCCTTGGCGAGATCCCCGGCCAGGTCATCGAAGGCGCGTGCCATCCGCCGCCGCCAGCGGTGGTCGGCCGTCCACGTAAGCGGAGGCGCCGGCCAGCTCGGGTCGCCGCGCTTGCCCTCGGTCGCCGGGAGCCCGTACGCGCGCATCTGCTCGTAGGTGAGCAGCACTCGGGTCACCGAGCGCCAGCAGCCTGTGCGCTCTGCCCAGTCCCGCTCGATGTCCTCGCCGGAGCAGTCGAAGTCGCCGACCACTGCAAGGTGGGCTTCGCGTTGCTCGTGGGCGACGCGGTGACGGAGGACGTCAGCGTAGGACTGGGAGCTGAAGCCGCGGACCACTAAGAGGTCCTAACAAAGGCGTTGGACGTGTCGGTGGGTGATGAGGCAGGTGGCGAGGCCGAGGAAGGCTTCGTGGATGTCGTCGCGTCGTTCC
>NZ_JBHYXN010000096.1:0-2710 GCF_042752335.1 Streptomyces sp. NPDC059355
TTGATGCCCCTATAGATGTCAAGCAGCAACTGGGGTGGGTCCTGTCTGGTCAGAGGGGGCACGTGTCGGGACGATGAGTCGGTAGATCTCTCGTGCGACGTAGCGTTTGAGGCAGCGGATGATCTCTCGACGCGTCTTGCCCTCGGCAAGACGTCGCCGTAGGTAGTCCCGGGACCGGTCGTCCCAGCGCAGACGGCTGAGGACGATTCGGTAGAGGGCAGCGTTTGCCTGGCGGTCGCCTCCGCGGTTCAGCCTGCGCCGTTGTGTCTTTCCGGACGAGGCCTCGACCGGGCTGGTGCCGCATAAGGCTGCGAAGGACGCCTCGCTTGCGAGTCGCTCGGGGTTGTCGCCGGCCGAGATGAGGAGGGCGGCGGCGCTGTCCGGGCCGACTCCGCGCACTTCCAGCAAGCCGGGTGTGCTGACTTCGACGGCCTCGGCTATCCGCTTGTTGAGATCGTCGATCTCCTCGGTCAGGTGCCGGATCCGGCGGGCCAGCAGCCTCAAGGTGTGGCGAGCGGCCCCGGCTGGCCCGCTCACGTGCTGGGGATCGAGGTCGGCGCACCGTTTGAACAGGTGCGGGTTGCTCAGCCCGGCAAGCGACTCGCGGAGGCCCGAGTCGGCTGAGACCAGGATGCTCTTGAGCTGGTTGATCGCTTGGGTCCTGGACTTGATCGCGGACCCTTTCGCCAGCTTGAACAGCCGAAGCATCTCTACTGGGCCGTCGCTGGTCTTCGCCGCCGCGGTGGCGCGTCCGGTCAGCACGGCGCGGGCTGCGGCCTCGGCGTCGATGGCGTCGGTCTTGCCGTGGCGGCGTCGGGCGGCCTTGTCGGGCTGGTTGACCTCGGTCACCTCGATGCCCTCGGCACGCAGGTGACGGGTCAGAGCGGCTCCGTAAGAGCCGGTGCACTCGACGCCGGCCCGCCGCAGGACGCGGAATGTCCGTGCCCAGTCCAGGAGCTGGCGGTAGCCGTCAGCGGTCGCTGGGAAGCTGCGGCCGTCGAGGGCGGCGCCGAGGACGGTGATCACGGCTGCGGCGTGGATGTCCTTGTGGGTATCCACTCCGAGTAGGACGTCCTCAGCGTTTGCAGGGACGTGACATGCGGCGGTGGGCTGCGTGATGCTGGTCAAGGTCGCCTCTCCTGATCGCCTCGGGAACCGGTGGCCGTCGCCGGGCCGGGAGCGGTCAAGACTGTGACGGTGCCTGTCGCGAAGGCCCCTATCGGGACACGTCCCCTGCCCGGCGGCAGCAAGTGCCGCCCCGAACGGTGGCCGACAGATCAAACGCAAGGCACCAGGGCCAGTCGTAGCGCGAGTCAGGCCACCGCTTGGAGCGGCACCCCAACATCCTCACAGATGCCCCTATAGATGTCAAGCAGCAACTGGGGTGGGTCCTGTCTGGTCAGAGGGGGCACGTGTCGGGACGATGAGTCGGTAGATCTCTCGTGCGACGTAGCGTTTGAGGCAGCGGATGATCTCTCGACGCGTCTTGCCCTCGGCAAGACGTCGCCGTAGGTAGTCCCGGGACCGGTCGTCCCAGCGCAGACGGCTGAGGACGATTCGGTAGAGGGCAGCGTTTGCCTGGCGGTCGCCTCCGCGGTTCAGCCTGCGCCGTTGTGTCTTTCCGGACGAGGCCTCGACCGGGCTGGTGCCGCATAAGGCTGCGAAGGACGCCTCGCTTGCGAGTCGCTCGGGGTTGTCGCCGGCCGAGATGAGGAGGGCGGCGGCGCTGTCCGGGCCGACTCCGCGCACTTCCAGCAATCCGGGTGTGCTGACTTCGACGGCCTCGGCTATCCGCTTGTTGAGATCGTCGATCTCCTCGGTCAGGTGCCGGATCCGGCGGGCCAGCAGCCTCAAGGTGTGGCGAGCGGCCCCGGCTGGCCCGCTCACGTGCTGGGGATCGAGGTCGGCGCACCGTTTGAACAGGTGCGGGTTGCTCAGCCCGGCAAGCGACTCGCGGAGGCCCGAGTCGGCTGAGACCAGGATGCTCTTGAGCTGGTTGATCGCTTGGGTCCTGGACTTGATCGCGGACCCTTTCGCCAGCTTGAACAGCCGAAGCATGTCTACTGGGCCGTCGCTGGTCTTCGCCGCGGGGGTGGCGCGTCCGGTCAGCACGGCGCGGGCTGCGGCCTCGGCGTCGATGGCGTCGGTCTTGGCGTGGCGGCGTCGGGCGGCCTTGTCGGGCTGGTTGACCTCGGTCACCTCGATGCCCTCGGCACGCAGGTGACGGGTCAGAGCGGCTCCGTAAGAGCCGGTGCACTCGACGCCGGCCCGCCGCAGGACGCCGAATGACCGTGCCCAGTCCAGGAGCTGGCGGTAGCCGTCAGCGGTCGCTGGGAAGCTGCGGCCGTCGAGGGCGGCGCCGAGGACGGTGATCACGGCTGCGGCGTGGATGTCCTTGTGGGTATCCACTCCGAGTAGGACGTCCTCAGCGTTTGCAGGGACGTGACATGCGGCGGTGGGCTGCGTGATGCTGGTCAAGGTCGCCTCTCCTGATCGCCTCGGGAACCGGTGGCCGTCGCCGGGCCGGGAGCGGTCAAGACTGTGACGGTGCCTGTCGCGAAGGCCCCTATCGGGACACGTCCCCTGCCCGGCGGCAGCAAGTGCCGCCCCGAACGGTGGCCGACAGATCAAACGCAAGGCACCAGGGCCAGTCGTAGCGCGAGTCAGGCCACCGCTTGGAGCGGCACCCCAACATCCTCACAGTCGTAGC
>NZ_JBHYXN010000097.1:0-2473 GCF_042752335.1 Streptomyces sp. NPDC059355
AGAAGGCGAACGCCGCGGCCACGGGCGAGAAGAAGCTCTCCGCGTCCGAGGTCCGCATCGGGTACTTCCCGAACCTGACGCACGCCACCGCGCTGGTCGGTCTCCAGGAGGGCCTGATCGCCAAGGAGCTCGGCGCCACCGCGATCAAGCCGCAGTCCTTCAACGCCGGCCCGTCCGAGATCGAGGCCCTCAACGGCGGCTCTCTCGACATCGGGTTCATCGGACCCTCGCCGTCGATCAACGGCTACGTGAAGTCCAAGAGCAGCAACCTGCGGATCATCTCCGGGTCCGCCTCCGGCGGCGTCAAGCTCGTCGTGAACCCGGACAAGATCAAGACCCTGGACGACCTCAAGGGCAAGAAGATCGCCACCCCGCAGAAGGGGAACACGCAGGACGTCGCGTTCCTCAACTGGATCGCGGAGAAGGGCTGGAAGGTCGACCCGGAGTCCGGCAAGGGTGACGTCTCCGTCGTCCGCACGGACAACAAGGTGACCCCGGACGCCTTCAAGCAGGGCTCGATCGACGGCGCCTGGGTGCCCGAGCCGACCGCCTCCAAGCTGGTCTCCGAGGGCGCCTCCGTCCTCCTCGACGAGACCGACCTGTGGCCCGACAAGAAGTTCGTGATCACGAACATCATCGTGTCGCAGAAGTTCCTCAAGGAGCACCCGGACGTCGTCGAAGCCGTCCTCAAGGGCACGGTGAAGACCAACGAGTGGATCAACGCCAACCCCGACAAGGCGAAGGCCTCCGCCAACGCGAAGCTGGAAGCCGAGGGCGGCAAGCCGCTCGACGCGAAGGTGATCGACCCGGCGTGGAAGAGCATCCTGGTCACCGACGACCCGCTGGCGGGCACCCTGAAGACCGAGTCCGACTGGGCGGTCAAGGCCAAGCTCATCGAACAGCCCGACCTCGCCGGCATCTACGACCTGACGCTCCTGAACAAGGTCCTCAAGGCCGCCGGCAAGCCCGAGGTCTCCGACGCCGGCCTCGGCGCCAAGTAGTTCCGAGCAACACGGAAGCCAGCCCGTACGATCCCCAGGAGGTGACGACCATGGCCACCACACTCGCCAAAGCTGTTGAGGACACCGTCGCGGTGACTCATGCCGCCCGCATCGAGCACGTCTCGAAGTCCTTCTCCGGCCCGGCCGGATCGCAGCTCGTCCTGGACGACATCAGCCTCGATGTCGCCCCCGGCGAGTTCGTCACCATCCTGGGGGCCTCGGGCTGCGGCAAATCCACCCTGCTCAACCTCGTCGCCGGACTCGACAAACCCACCGCCGGCACCATCGAGACCGCCGGCCGCCCCGCGCTCATGTTCCAGGAACACGCCCTCTTCCCCTGGCTCACCGCCGGCAAGAACATCGAACTCGCCCTGCGCCTGCGCGGCATCGCCAAAGCCGACCGCAAACCGGAAGCCGAACGCCTCCTGGAGCTGGTCCGCCTCGGCGGCGCCCACGACAAACGCGTCCACGAACTGTCCGGCGGCATGCGCCAGCGCGTCGCCCTGGCCCGCGCCCTCGCCCAGGACAGCCCGCTCCTCCTCATGGACGAACCCTTCGCCGCCCTGGACGCCATCACCCGCGACGTCCTGCACGGCGAACTCACCCGCATCTGGGCCGAGACCAACGTCTCCGTCCTCTTCGTCACCCACAACGTCCGCGAAGCCGTCCGCCTCGCCCAGCGCGTGGTCCTCCTCTCCTCACGACCCGGCCGCATCGCCAAACAATGGACCGTCGGCATCCCCCAGCCCCGCCGCATCGAAGACGCCGACGTCGCGGAACTGTCCGTCGAGATCACCGAACACCTCCGTGGGGAGATCCGCCGCCATGGCCAGCACTGAAACAAAGCCGAAAACGGACGACCTCGCCGGCCTGGAAGCCGGACTCGACGCCCTCGACGCCGTCCAGACCCACCGCACCCCCGCCCGCGAGGTCCTCGTCAAGAAGGTCCTCCCGCCGTTCATCGCCATCGGCCTCGTCCTGCTGCTCTGGCAGGTGCTGGTCTCCCTGAAGGTCACCGACGAGACCAAACTCCCCGCCCCCTCCGCGGTCTGGGACAGCCTGTCCGGCATGTGGCTCAAGGGCACCCTCCTCGAGGTCGTCTGGACCAGCGTCTCCCGCGGCCTGCTCGGCTTCCTCCTCGCCCTGGCCATCGGCACCCCCCTCGGACTCCTCGTCGCCCGCGTCAAATTCATCCGCGCAGCCATCGGCCCCATCCTCCAAGGCCTGCAATCCCTGCCCTCCGTCGCCTGGGTACCCCCCGCCGTCCTCTGGTTCGGCCTCAACGACGCCATGATGTACACCGTCATCCTCCTCGGCGCCGTCCCCTCCATCGCCAACGGACTCGTCTCCGGCATCGACCAGATCCCCCCGCTCTTCCTGCGCGCCGGCCGCACCCTGGGAGCCACCGGCCTCCAAGGCGCCCGACACATCGTCATGCCCGCCGCCCTCCCCGGCTACCTCGCCGGCCTCAA
>NZ_JBHYXN010000098.1:0-2390 GCF_042752335.1 Streptomyces sp. NPDC059355
CACCGGGGCCACGGCCACCGGGTCCGCGGCCGCGTACGGGGAGGGCCACTTCCACACCGCGGCCCACATGGCCTGGTACTGGGAGCAGTACGGCGGCGACCCCGCCCATCCCCACGTCTCGCCGCTGCGCGCCCCCGACCTGTCGGGACTGCCGCGCACGCTGCTGGTGCTGGCGGACTGCGATCCGCTGCGGGACGAGGGCCTGGCGTACGCGCGCCGGCTGGGCGCGGCGGGGGTGGACTGCGCGGTCCACCTGTACCCGGGGGTCTTCCACGGCTTCCTGGGCCTCCCGCTCCCGGCCGGCCGGACGGCCCTGGCGGCCGCCGCGGCCTGGCTGAGGTCCACGGGGTAGCGGCGGGGCGGCCGTCGAACGGCGGGAGGGAACGGCGGCGGCCCGCACCTCGCGGCGGCCACCCCCTACCGCGAGGTGTCCGGCGCCGCGTGAGCGGCCGGCCTCCGCACGGGCAGCTCCCGTTCGGCGACGGCCCGGAAGCCCTGGGGCGGGCGGCCGGTGAGGCGCTCGACGGTGTCGGTCGTACGGTCCTCCGCTCCCTCGGCGATGGCGCGGTCCATGCCGGCCAGCATCGCGGCGAACTCCGGGGGGACGGCCGCGGCCAGCCGCTCCCGCAGGGCGTCGTACGTCAGCCGGTGGTGGACCACCCGGCGGCCGGTGACCTCGGTGAGGATCGCGGCGATGGCGTCGTGGCCGAGGGCTTCCGGGCCGGTGAGGACCAGGTCGGCGTCGGGTGCGCGGTCGTCGGTGAGGGCCCGTACGGCGACTGCGGCGATGTCGTCGGCGTCGACGAAGCCGACCCGGCCCGTCCCGGCCGCGGTCAGGATGGTCCCGTCGGCGCGGATGCTGTCGGCGTGGGCGTGCGTGCCGGTGAAGTTCTGCATGAACCAGGAGGGGCGCAGGACCGCCCACTCCTCGAACAGGCCGGGCAGGGCCTGGTGCACCGCCCCCACCGCCGGGCCGCCCGCGGGGATGGCCGAGGAGCTGAGGAGCACGGCGCGGCGTACGCCGGCGGCGCGGGCCCGCTGAAGGAAGGGCAGCATGACGGCGGCCGGATCGGGGTCGCCGACGGGCGGGACCAGGTAGACGCGGTCGGCGCCGGTGAGGGCGTCGCCGTGCGTGGCGGGGGCGTACCAGTCGAAGCGGACCGGCTCGGCGCCCGGGAGCGGGGTGGCGTTGCGGCCTGCCGCCTTCACGCGCCGGCCGGCGGCGATCAGCTGCGCGGTGGTGCGGCTGCCGGTGGTCCCGGTGGCGCCGATGACCAGGGTGGTTCCGGTGGCGGTACCGGGCATGGTGCCGGGCATCAGGCGGCGCTCCGGTCGACCGCGGGGAAGTCCTGCCCCGGTTCGCGGACGGAGAGGGGGTTCCAGTAGTCGCGGTACGAGGCGAACCGCCCGTCCCGGACGGTCACGACGGCGATGTACGTCATGTCGAAGGGGTTCCCGGTCGCGACGACGCGGCCCACGCCGCGCATCTCGGCCACGATCGTCGCGGGGTCGGCAGTCTCGTGGATGCGCAGGTCGGGGAAGTCGTGCAGGTCGATGTGGTCGGGGTAGTCGCGCATGTACGCGGCGATTGCCGCCCGCCCCTCCAGGCGCCCGGGCCAGCCGGGGGGAGCGAACGGGAACTCCATGGAGCCGTGCTCGGACCACAGGCCGACCCAGGAGGCGATGTCCTTGTCGAGGAGCAGGCGCAGGCCGTGGCGGTAGAGCTCCGCGGGGGAGGAGGGGGCGGGCACCGGCGGGGGTGAGGTGCTTTCGGGCATGGCGGCTCTCCGTTCGCGCTTATTCGGACCGACGGTCCGTTTCTCTTGCCCGAAGATACGGACCGCTGGTCCGCATTGCAACCGGCGGAGTTCGCCGCCGCGCCGCTCGGCGTCCGGGTGTGGCGGGCATGATGTGCTCATGTCGATATTGCTCCGCAACCTGCTCGTCCTGGCGGTGGAGTTCGGCGCGGCGCTGATGCTGCGCGAGCCGGACGCCCCGTGGATCCCGGTGCTCCTGGCCGTCTTCGTCGTCGGCTCGGGCGTCCTGCACGGCACCGAGGCCGAGTTCACACCCCGCTTCCTGGTCGCGCTGACCGCGGTCGGCGTCGCCGAGCTGGGCGGCCGGGCCTGGGCCTCGCCGGACGCCTTTCAGACGGCCGGGACCGGGGCCGCGATCCTGCTGGCCGTCCAGACGCTGATCCTGGTCCGCTACTCCCTGCGGCGCCCCCGCCCCCGCCCCGGCCCCCGTCGCCGCTCCGCCTGAGTGAAACCCGCTGGTCGGCAGTGTGTTGCCGCGCCTAGGTCGTGTCGTCAAAGTCCCGTCTGGCCGGCGGGGCCTGGCACGCACGCTCGCCGCGTTGTCGTCGGTCACCGACGCTCCGCGTCGATTCC
>NZ_JBHYXN010000099.1:0-2381 GCF_042752335.1 Streptomyces sp. NPDC059355
GCGATTCCCTGAGTAGCGGCGAGCGAAACGGGATTAGCCCAAACCAAGAGGCTTGCCTCTTGGGGTTGTAGGACACTCTATACGGAGTTACAAAGGAACGAGGTAGATGAAGAGGTCTGGAAAGGTCCGTCGTAGAAGGTAACAACCCTGTAGTCGAAACTTCGTTCTCTCTTGAATGTATCCTGAGTACGGCGGAACACGTGAAATTCCGTCGGAATCCGGGAGGACCATCTCCCAAGGCTAAATACTCCCTAGTGACCGATAGTGAACCAGTACCGTGAGGGAAAGGTGAAAAGCACCCCGGAAGGGGAGTGAAAGAGATCCTGAAACCGTGTGCCTACAAGTAGTCAGAGCCCGTTAACGGGTGATGGCGTGCCTTTTGTAGAATGAACCGGCGAGTTACGATCCCGTGCAAGGTTAAGCAGAAGATGCGGAGCCGCAGCGAAAGCGAGTCTGAATAGGGCGATTGAGTACGTGGTCGTAGACCCGAAACCAGGTGATCTACCCATGTCCAGGGTGAAGTTCAGGTAACACTGAATGGAGGCCCGAACCCACGCACGTTGAAAAGTGCGGGGATGAGGTGTGGGTAGGGGTGAAATGCCAATCGAACCTGGAGATAGCTGGTTCTCTCCGAAATAGCTTTAGGGCTAGCCTCAAGGTAAGAGTCTTGGAGGTAGAGCACTGATTGGACTAGGGGCCCCTACCGGGTTACCGAATTCAGTCAAACTCCGAATGCCAATGACTTATCCTTGGGAGTCAGACTGCGAGTGATAAGATCCGTAGTCGAAAGGGAAACAGCCCAGACCGCCAGCTAAGGTCCCAAAGTATACGTTAAGTGGAAAAGGATGTGGAGTTGCTTAGACAACCAGGATGTTGGCTTAGAAGCAGCCACCATTTAAAGAGTGCGTAATAGCTCACTGGTCGAGTGACTCTGCGCCGAAAATGTACCGGGGCTAAACGTATCACCGAAGCTGCGGACTGTTCTTCGAACAGTGGTAGGAGAGCGTTCTAAGGGCTGTGAAGCGAGACCGGAAGGACTGGTGGAGCGCTTAGAAGTGAGAATGCCGGTATGAGTAGCGAAAGAGGGGTGAGAATCCCCTCCACCGAATGCCTAAGGTTTCCTGAGGAAGGCTCGTCCGCTCAGGGTTAGTCAGGACCTAAGCCGAGGCCGAAAGGCGTAGGCGATGGACAACAGGTTGATATTCCTGTACCACCTCTTTATCGTTTGAGCAATGGAGGGACGCAGAAGGATAGAAGAAGCGTGCGATTGGTTGTGCACGTCCAAGCAGTTAGGCTGATAAGTAGGCAAATCCGCTTATCGTGAAGGCTGAGCTGTGATGGGGAAGCTCCTTATGGAGCGAAGTCTTTGATTCCCCGCTGCCAAGAAAAGCTTCTAGCGAGATAAAAGGTGCCTGTACCGCAAACCGACACAGGTAGGCGAGGAGAGAATCCTAAGGTGTGCGAGAGAACTCTCGTTAAGGAACTCGGCAAAATGACCCCGTAACTTCGGGAGAAGGGGTGCTCTGTTAGGGTGCAAGCCCGAGAGAGCCGCAGTGAATAGGCCCAGGCGACTGTTTAGCAAAAACACAGGTCTCTGCGAAGCCGTAAGGCGAAGTATAGGGGCTGACGCCTGCCCGGTGCTGGAAGGTTAAGGGGAGCGCTTAGCGTAAGCGAAGGTGCGAATTGAAGCCCCAGTAAACGGCGGCCGTAACTATAACGGTCCTAAGGTAGCGAAATTCCTTGTCGGGTAAGTTCCGACCCGCACGAAAGGCGTAACGATTTGGGCACTGTCTCAACGAGAGACTCGGTGAAATTATAGTACCTGTGAAGATGCAGGTTACCCGCGACAGGACGGAAAGACCCCGTGGAGCTTTACTGCAGCCTGATATTGAATGTTGGTACAGCTTGTACAGGATAGGTAGGAGCCTTAGAAGCCGGAGCGCTAGCTTCGGTGGAGGCGCTGGTGGGATACCGCCCTGACTGTATTGAAATTCTAACCTACGGGTCTTATCGACCCGGGAGACAGTGTCAGGTGGGCAGTTTGACTGGGGCGGTCGCCTCCTAAAAGGTAACGGAGGCGCCCAAAGGTTCCCTCAGAATGGTTGGAAATCATTCGTAGAGTGCAAAGGCATAAGGGAGCTTGACTGCGAGACCTACAAGTCGAGCAGGGACGAAAGTCGGGCTTAGTGATCCGGTGGTTCCGCATGGAAGGGCCATCGCTCAACGGATAAAAGCTACCCCGGGGATAACAGGCTTATCTCCCCCAAGAGTCCACATCGACGGGGAGGTTTGGCACCTCGATGTCGGCTCATCGCATCCTGGGGCTGTAGTCGGTCCCAAGGGTTGGGCTGTTCGCCCATTAAAGCGGTACGCGAGCTGGG
>NZ_JBHYXN010000100.1:0-1952 GCF_042752335.1 Streptomyces sp. NPDC059355
GGCTGTTTCCCTGTCTTGGACATCTTCTAGGTCTATATCAGTCAAATAAGCGCTCAAATAGGCTCCTATGTTGTCTATATCCTTTAATGACTTGATTGTTACAAATCCTAAACCCCATAGACTCCTTAATTCAGCATTTTTAATATAAATCTTATCCAAATCATTAAAGCGCATTAAAACATGACAATGCCAGGCTCCACGTCCTTGTGGCTCTACCACCGATAAATAATCTATCGAACTTTCTTTCTTGTATTTATAACGCAACCTGTCGATAAAATTTTGAAAATCACTATAAAGTTTTTTCGTGTCCGTCATATTTTTCTTGTATGTCAAAGTTATATGTAATTCATTTGGCCGTCCTATAAAATTGTTATTTATCAAATAACGCAGCTTCTTAAAGGTTTGTCTCAAAGAATTATAATTTTCCTGCCGATTTTCCGAATGCTCGAACTCCCGGATCTCCCCAGTAGAGAGGTCTACAAACCTATCCTTGTCCAATTTTTTGATATTATTTTTCCGGTTCATCTTCTCCATATGCTGAACTTCAATGACGTGATTCATAGTGGTCACTTTTACAACATCATTTGGAGCTATGAAAACCGCGTCACCATTGCGTTTATCCATCCATTTCCCCTCAATTTTTCCTGTAATGTTTAATTAAAATCAAGTTAATAATAAAGAACCCCAAATCCGAAGTCAGTTTTTCAACAAAAATTAGCGTCCTTTTCCCAAATAGTCCCTATACAATTCCTTAATAGCAAACTCAATTACAGCATCTTTTGAAACTCTTCCAAATTCATTGTGTTTTGTAAAATGTTCGGCTAATAACTCTAGCTTTTTAAATGTTTCAACAGTAATTCGAGGTCCAATTTGTTTTTTCTCTTCCATCCAAACACACTCCTAACAAGTTGTTAACATAATTCTAACATTGGAAATAATAGAATTCAAGAACAGAAAAAAGAAGCACACTCGGAATGATATTTCGTTTCCTTTTGATTCCGAGCCTCCACCCCTTACAATCCCCAAAGGCAACCGACAAGGGAAAATTCGTCCCTTATCGGCACCTCCGGAAATTGTACAGCAAGGGGTCACTCCCAATAAAAAGACTACGACATATAAAACAGGTTTAGCTTCAGAGAAAAAGAGCATAAGGAAACTCGGTGCCACCCTAAAAAAAAGGGTGTCAAACAGGCTGTGCCTGTTGAGTTTCTATGCTCTTAGAACAGGTGCCGTTTTTGAAGCCAAAGATATAGCATAGATACCCCATAGATATAGCAGGGATATACCAAAATATCTCTAGAGATACGGGTATCTATGCTATATCTCTCTACAAGATTCCTCCACACGCTTGACGGAAATGCTTCAGCATTTTAGCACTCACTCGACAGAGTGTATAAGTGCGCCATTCGGAATTTCAAAGCTTCAAATTTCACAGAGAGTGCCCATTTATACACACCCCCTAAATCGTGGTGTGACAATGGGTTCTCGCCGGCTCGAAATCGGTTTGTCATTCTGACAAATAACCCTTCGGGAAATAAAAAAAACGGCTCCATAAAGAGGAACCGTTTTGCTTCAAAAATCACGTTTTGTGTTATACTGGAGAAACGAAATTGTGTTTTCAAAATTGTCATTTTCGACATGATAACTTTTCTCGTAGTGTGGTTTTGCCGAACCCACTACTTTTTTTATGTCTCCGAACTTCATTTCTTCCCGTTCCGGCTTAACAATCCCTTTTGATTTTCGATACATATTCATTCCGGAAGGATACATGTGCAGCCGTCCGCCTTTTAAAAATTTCTTTTCCCGACCTTCTACGATCTTTGTTTGCACCTCACAGCCCTCTGAAGCCACTTTTAAGGCTGTTTCCCTGTCTTGGACATCTTCTAGGTCTATATCAGTCAAATAAGCGCTCAAATAGGCTCCTATGTTGTCTATATCCTTTAATGACTTGA
>NZ_JBHYXN010000101.1:0-1787 GCF_042752335.1 Streptomyces sp. NPDC059355
AGGACCCCGTTGCTGATCTTTCATTTCGAGGGATGTGCGAGGAGGCGGCGTAAGTGAGTGGTGCGGGTGCGCTCGGGGCGGTGGCCTTGCTGCCAGGCATCGATCCGGATGAGGTTGATGGCAGTGGCCGCAAGGCAGTGGCCCAGGTGGGTGGCGGCTGCGGTCCGGTAGCGGCTGCGGCGGGCGTGGGTGCGGTGAACGATCTGGCAGATGGTGGCCTCAATTCCGGCGCGTCGGCGATAGCGCTCTCGCCAGGCGTCGGTTTCCTGTTCGCGCCGGCGCTGCTGGAGGGCTGCTCTCTGGGCGGGTTCGCGCAGGGTCAGCGCCCGTCCCCACTTGCCGTTTCCTGCTGTAGTGCAGTGCGGCCGGAGCGTGCACGCTCGGCAGGTTGCTGCGTCGAAACGGATCTGGACCAGGGGCACGCGTGTGCGGCGACTGCTGTGGGTCGCAGCCCAGGAGACGCTGGTGTGCCCACCCGGGCAGATCGCCTTGCGTTGTGCGTCATCGATTTGGAAGTGATCGTGGCCAAACCCTTGGAGGCCGTCGCCTCCGGCAACGGGGCGTGCGGGTCCGACGAGCTCGATGCCGTGCTCCCGGCGGGCGGTGACCAGGGTGCCTGCCGTGACGTAGCCGCTGTCGACGAGCTGCTCGGCCGGCAGGAGGTTCCGCTCCGTGAGACGGGAGTGGATGCCGGGAAGGGCCTCGGTATCTCCGTCGGCCGCGGTGGCAGTGGCGACGTCCGTGATCAGCCGGGGTGCTTCGTCATCGCAGGTCTCGGTCACGTGCAGCCAGTAACCAGTCCAGCCGGTGGTCTTCTTGGTGCCGTAACGCGCCTCGGTATCGTAGGGACTCACCAGCAGCAGGTGCCCGGGAGGCACGTCCTCGCCTTCACGCGTGTGCACGCCGTCCGAACCGTGGTGGTATTGCTGCACCCATACCTGGCGCAAGACCTGCAGGGCGGGGATGCGGCGCAGCCAGTCGAGCGCGTCGGGCCTCCAGGCGGCCGTGAGCAGGTGGAATCCGTCTTCGCCGACCTGCCGCAGCCAGCTGTCGCGGTCCTGGCCATCCGGCAGGCCGTGCCAGGAGTCCACGCGCTCTCCGTACCGGCCCAGCCAGTCGGTTTCTCGTTCGGTGAGTGCCTGCTCCAGCCATTCCGGTGCGGCAGCGGCGAGAGCTTCCAGCGCAGCACGCAGGGTCTCCGCGACGAACTCCATCCGGTTCAGCAGGCGCACGTCGGCGACCACTCGGGTGGAGTCGGTTCGTTGGCGTCCGCCCCGGCGCAGCAGCCCCTGTACTCCAGCGGCCTCCAGCACCGCCTCCAGGACGCGTTCTTCGAGACCGTGCATGACCAGCCGGGCCCGGAACCGGGCCAGCAACGAGTGGTCGAACCCGCCGTCGTCCAGTTCCAGGCCCAGCAGGTACTTCCAATCGATCCGCGCCCGCACTGCCTCGGCGGCCTGTCGGTCGGACAGTCGCTCGGCATATTGCATCACCGACACCATCGCCAGCGCGCCGGGGCCGGCTGCCGGCCGCCCGTCAGCAGGGAAAGCCGCCGCGAACAATGCGTCATCGAAGAGGTGTCCCAGAGTGTCGCGCAGCCGTATCGCAAGCGAGCCCTTCGGAAACGCCCTGCGTGCCACCCGCTGGGTCAGCTCCGGGATCTCTCCACCCGCCCACGACTCCAACGACACTGGAACATCACCACCAATGCACTCGATCCTCCACCCCACCATCCCGCTTCCGTGCTGGGTGTGAGGGGAGATTTGGGAGATCAGCAACGGGGTCCT
>NZ_JBHYXN010000102.1:0-1764 GCF_042752335.1 Streptomyces sp. NPDC059355
GGTTCGGTGGCGCGCTGGTTCAGGCTCGCCCCGCCGGCCACACCGCGCTTGTGGTATCGGGCAGCAGCAGCCTGGATTTCCCGGATGGCCTGCCGGTTGCGGTCGGAGACCACGCCGCTCATAAGGTCCAGGGATCGCGCCCACAGGCCCACGGCTTCTTCATGCCGGTGCTGGCCGGCGACCGACCGCCCCAGGTTGGCCATGGTCAGCCCGTGTTTGAGTAGGTACGTGCCTGGTATGCGTCCGGCCAGGGCCCGACGGTAGTGCCGTTCGGCCGCCGTGTGGTCCTTCATCGCGGTCAAGGTCTTGCCCATGTGTGAGGCGACGGTGGCCGCTACCGCGCGAGGCGGCGGCGTAGGCGGGGACGGGCTCCCGGGTGTCCGTCACGGCGTCCTCAGCGGCCAGCAGTGCGCGCGCAGCCCGAAGGGTGATACGCGCAGCTGCTTGTTCCCCGGCCGACTCGGTTGGGGCCACTGTGCGTCGAAGTGTCAGGCATGCGACGTGGAGGTGTGCAAGACGTGCAGCGTGGGAGCACCCCAAGCATGCCGCAATGCAGGCGTACAAGCAGCCATACATTCCTCAATGCGGAGTCCTGTGCGCATCTCAATGCAGATTGCAATATAGATCACCGTGCGATCATGCATGCGGCCTAAGAGGCAGAGTGTCATGCAATTCGGCATGCATATTCAAATGCACCTGCCGCTTTAGCATGGCATGCGGATCACCATGCATCTTGCACTTCAACTCGCGATGCACAGGCTGTGAACTTGTGAAATCTCTAGGCAGGAGGGCCTACCTGCTCTGTTCCTTACCTCGGTGCCTGCATGCTGACCGGCCTCACGACTTCGACGAGTACCGCCCCAAAGCGCGGCATCAAATCGATGATCGCCCGACGCGGCGTCGCCCACGGCTCCGCACTTGGCATGGTGCATCAGGTCGTCGAGCGCGCCTTCGCCCGCCTGCACCCGTTCAAACAGCTCCGGCTCCTCACCCGCAGCAGCAGCGCCCCCGAGTTTCTAGACGACAGACCGAGGGCCGACCTCGTCGCCACTGCCCCAGCCCTCGGACGGTTACTTCCCTGGCTGGTGGGGTCGAGACTCACGATGGCCATGTAGACACACTTGATGGCGGCCTGCTCGTTCGGGAGGTACCCGCGGGCCGGGGACGGCCTTGCGGATCCGCGCGTTCACGGACTCGATCGCGTACGTCGCGCAGACGATCCGCCGTATCTCGGTATCGAAACTGGAGGAACGGCACGAACTCAGCCCACGCATTCTCCCACAACCGCACGATCGCGGGATACTTCCGCCCCGTTCCCCCCGAAACTCGGAGTGCCTTTCGGCCGCGACCAGCAGGGCCATATAGATCAGGCGGTTGGCGACCTGGCCCTCGCGAATCCTCACGTTGATGCAGTTGATGAAGACGACCGGATAGCCGCGGTCGAGTGGGCGGGCCTGCCTCCGGACCATGAGCGTTCAGGAACCGCTCATCCACAGTCGGCGGTGCAGCCCCCGTCCCAGACGCTTGGCTATGTTCTCGCTGGTCACAGGTGAACTCTTCCTGGAAGATCCTCCGCGACTGCCGCCCCAAAGGCGACGGCGCCCACCACGCCATGCTCGGCATCGCCCGCATACACAACCCCGCCCCCGCCGGACAGACAAGCGGCTCGCATCATGCGCACTACCCCTGAGACGACTCAGAGATCATTTACGGGACAGCCCTCATTAACGACCTCGTGGGTGGTTGGCGGTGTGATGCTGGGTC
>NZ_JBHYXN010000103.1:0-1745 GCF_042752335.1 Streptomyces sp. NPDC059355
GGACGTACCGACGCCCGGCGCCGGACTGTACGAGCGCTGGGCGGCACTCGCACCCGACCTCGCCGAACACGTTGTGGCCGCCGGCTGTCCTGAATTCCCTGAGTTCGGGACGAGTGGGCAACAGCGCCGTCCTCGGGTTCGGGGCCGGTGGCGCCAGTGTTGCACCAGGGCCGAGGCCACGACCTGCAAGCGCGCGGCCGAGCACCTACTGGCGATGATGGGAGCAGCCGCGCCGCCTTTGCCTCATTGCGGTGAAGGGACCGAAGGGACTGGCTGTTGCAAGATCCGGCAGGTACGGGTTGCGCAGGTCCCGCGTTCTGCCGCGACAGGGTGTCGCTCTGAGCCTGCAGTAGCCGGCCCTGTCTGTGGTGGGCTTCCATGTTCTGCGTGAGGGCCTGTTGCGGCTGGGGTGCCCTGCCTGCCTGCCTGCGGGCGGGTGACGGACAGGACAGCCCGGTGGTACTGCTGCCTTTAGAGCGCTCTGGGCACCTGGCCTCACCCGTACACCCATGTCGGCACGGGCGCGGTGATCTTCTCCCTGCGCTGTACGCCAGGCGGGAATGCCAGGTTGGCACCAAAAGGCGTCTGGCTGGCCAAGTCCGCGGTGGTTTCCGAGTCGATCTGCACCGGGACAGTCAGCTCCGCCCCGGCCGCGTGCGTGAGGCCCCGCGAGCGCGGTTCGGGGAGCAGTGCACTCCTGGGGGGCATCGGGATGCGGGGGCGCGGGGGCGGGTGGTCGTAGTGCGGGCCCCAAGACAGCCGTTGGGGCGGCTGGAGCAGCAGCTCGCCGAGTGGGGGATTCCGCGGCCTCCCCCGCCGGGTTGGCGCAAGCACCTGGAAGCGAAGTGGAACGGCGAGGACGTCCCGTGGATACCGCGGCAGGATCCTGACCAGGATGCGCTGTTCTGACCTTACGTGGTTCGCCGAGGCTCCTCTCTGCGGGGGTTGGCCTCTTTGCTGTGCCTCTGACCGTGGCGGCGCAATCGCTCCTGGCTACCACGCCCCGCGTCAGATGATCGGGGGGCGGCCCAGTCGGGTCATCCTCCATACCGTCCGCCATCGCATGGGGCGCCTTGGCGGGCGCGGTACCCGTACCCCTTCGAAGAAGCCGGCCCACCAGGCGGCCAGGCCGGACCGCGGGGGCCGTTGTGCGAGCGTGTACGCGGCCCACGTCATGAGGTAGAGGGGGACGAGGACGGCGGGCAGGTGCCGTTTGGCCAGCCAGACTCGGCTGCGGCCTGTGTTGCGGTAGTAGACCGCGTGCCGGGACGCTTCGGTGCGCGGGTGTTGCAGCACCATGTCGGCCCGGTAGTCAATGTCCCAGTCGGCGTCGAGTGCCCGCCAGGCGAAGTCCGTTTCCTCGTGGGCGTAGAAGAACGGGGCGGGGAAGTCGCCTACCTGGTCGATGACGGTCATGCGGATGGCGTGGCCTCCGCCGAGAAACGTCTTCACAGGCCCGGACACCAACGGGTCTTTGCCGCCCAGACGAGGGACGTGCCTGCGCTGGCTGGCCCCGGTCTCGTCCGCGATGCGGAAGCCTGCGATGCCCAGGCACGGCCGGCTGGCGAACGCTTCCCGGATCAGCTGGAAAGTGTCGGCACGGGGCAGCAGGCCGTCGTCGTCCAGGACCACGACAACGTCCACGCCGTCCTGCTCGCGCAGCCTGGCCACGCCGACGTTCCGGCCGCCGGGGATGCCCAGGTTCTCAGGCAGTTCGACGCCTTCCACGCCGTCCGGGAGAGGGG
>NZ_JBHYXN010000104.1:0-1739 GCF_042752335.1 Streptomyces sp. NPDC059355
TCCCTGTACGGGGCGCCCTTCTCCAGCAACCTATTGGCCTCGTCGATGATCTGGTAGATCAGCGGGTCGGGCCGGTCCCGCAGGAACTTGGAGCGGCCCAGGCGGGCGTAGCGCTCCTGGCGGTCCATCATGGTCAGCCACGTCGTGCGCAGCTGCGCCATCGTGCCTTCCTGCGTGGTGACCCGCCAGGCCACGTTTCCGTCCAGACCGGGGCCGGCCTGCCCGAACGCTTCCGGTGCGGACTGGCCGCCCTTGAGGTCGGCGTACAGGACAGCGATCCCGGACCGCTTCATCGCGGCGAGGATGATCTGCCCGGCAGTTGACTTGCCCGCGCCGGTGGTGCCGAACAGCAGCAGGCGCTGCGCCGAGCCGGAGGCCGGGTCGTACAGGCGGAGCAGGGAGGGCCGGCCGTTGTGGTAGCGGCCGATCCAGATCCGGCCGCGGGCGTCCATGACCAGCATCTGCGGGTCGGCGAGGATGACGCGGGCCAGCGGGTCGTGCGGGTAGATGGTGACCAGGGCCTTGGTGCCCGTGATGCTGGTCTCCACCGCGAGCCGGTTGACGTCCGCGATGTGCAGGGCCGCGGCGAGGCGCTGCGGGTGGTAGGTGATGATGTCGCCGGACTCGGCCGCTTCGACGGTCAGCTCGTAGATCCGGCTCATGCGGGGAGCTCCTTGGTCTCCTCGTCGGGGATGTCGACGGTGCGGATCGCGGTGATGACGGTGGAGGGCATGCCCTTGGGGGCGATGAGCTTCTCCCAGGCCGTGTAGATGTCCAGGACCGCCTCGGGGGCCTGGCCGACGGTCAGCCGCCGGACCCCGGCGCCGTGGCGGGGCACCGGGGTGATGGCGATCTCGTCCTCCGGCCAGTTGATGGCCGCGGACAGCTCCAGCAGGTCGATCTTCGGGACCGGCTTGCCGGGCAGCGTGGAGCGGATGACGGCCGTCATCGAGCTCTCACCAGTGCGTTCGATCTGCTCCAGCACCGTGTTCGCGGCGGCGCCACCCTCGATGGCGACGTGCTGCGCCCAGTACGCGGCCATCGGATGCTGCGGCCCGACCTGGACGTCTTCCTGGACCAGGAGCTCGCGGGTCTGCTCAATCACCTCCGGGGTCAGCGACTTCTCCCGGCCGACCAGGACGCGGGCCACACGGGCCGGACGCACGTACAGAACGGCTGCGGTCCAGCCGGCGTCGGCGAGGAGCTCCCAGTACCAGTCGATGCCCGGGATGATCCGCTGCGCAGTGAGCAGGACGGCCATCGAGACGGAGGGGGCCATGTAGAGGCCCATCGCGGTGTTGCCCGTCGCGTCGCGGCGCAGGGTGAGCGACCAGGCGGCGCCCCAGCCGGCGCAGCCGAGGGCGGCCAGGACGGAGACTTCGACAGCCCGAACAGTGGGGCGAGCTGGCGCATCGTCAAGTTCGTGCGCCAGTAGGCCGCGACCAGCAGTGCCCGGTGCACCCCCTCCAGCAGCGCTGACCCGCAGCCCGCCACAGAACCCGAGAGGCACCCGGATGAAGCTGGACAAGAAGTGTGCAGCATGGCGGCGAGGGCGTCGGTCGCGCCGTCCAGCAGCATGATGACGAAGGAGATCCCGGCGAGTCCGAGGAGCGCCTTGAGCCAGTTGGCCATGCCGCTCCAGCCGAGCGCCGGGGCCTGGCGCAGGTCCTCCCAGCGGTCGTGCAGAACGCGCCTTGTGGCGGTTGGTCTTCCACCAGGTCGGGGCCGGGAGCTCGGTG
>NZ_JBHYXN010000105.1:0-1704 GCF_042752335.1 Streptomyces sp. NPDC059355
GGATGGTGATGGCGTCGGTGGCGTCGTCGACGGTGTGGTCTGCGGAGTGAAGGCCGTCGGGCCAGGGTCGGCCACGGAGCCAGATGGTGCGCAGGCCCGCCTGATGCCCGCCGCCGATGTCTCCAGCCGGGTTGTCGCCGACCATCCAGCCGCCGTCGGCCAGGGACCGGCCGCAGCGGCTCGCCGCGAGCTCAAAGAGTTCGCGAGCTGGTTTGCGGATCTCCACGTCGCCGGAGGCCGCGATGCCGTCGACGAGGTCGGTTAGGCCGGCTGCGTCGAGCTTGGCCCGCTGTATGTCGCTGGCCCCGTTGGTGGCGATGCCGATGGTCCAAGCCGCCGCGCGAAGTTCGCGGAGGCCCTCAAGAACCTCCGGTCGGGCGGTAACAGCCGCGGCGATCAGGCCGACGTACTCCTTCCACAGCTGCTCGGCGGGCTCTGGCAGTCCGAAGTCGGTGCGCAGCCGGGCGAAGTCGCTGAGGTTCGCGCGGTCTGCCAGAGCCTCCCGCAACCACTGCTCGATGGGGGATTTGAAGGCGTGGGAGCGGCAGAGGACGGTCACGGCATCGCTGAGCGCGGCCTGACGGTCGATCAGCGTGCCGTCCAGGTCGAAGAGGGCGAGCATGCAACCGACCCTATCGAGGGATCGTTTGACGCCCACCCAGCCCGCTCCCGTGGTGTATCTTTCGGGGAACCATCGATCATGAGAGGTTGGGCTATGACCGACGCGGACCCCTTGCACCGGGTGAACGCCCTACTGGACGACGTCCTGCCGCCGCCGCATGTGCGGCAGCAGCTGCGTCTCGCCGCGGGCCTCACCCAACTGGAGGTCGCCGAGGCCGTGGGCGTCCAACGCCTCGCTATCGCTCGTTGGGAGCAGGGGCAGGTTCAGCCGCGCCGTCCTCACCGCGCCGCCTACATCCACCTGCTCAAGAAGCTCGCAGAGCGATTCCCGCAGGCCGCCGACCCAGACGCGGGCATGCCGACGCCGGTCTCCGAGAGGGGATCGGGATGACCTAAGGCCATCGGCCGCGCGCGCCAGGCGGATTAACCACCCGCTCCTCGCGCGGCCCGTCTACCGACCGGATTAACCACCCGCGTCGGCCGCTCAGGTCCCAGTTGTCGCTGGTCCTGAGCTGCGGCTCACCGAGCCGCTCATATCTCACTCGGCCCCTAACCAGGGCCATTACACCACCGGCCACTTACCACGGCCACCACAGCTGTAGCAGTACCGCTCCGCATTACCCGCGGGCCCCCACCACAGGGGCGTTGCGGTTCAGCAGGACCGGGAGGGGAGGAGAAATCTCCCCCCACCCGATCGGTGTACGCCCGCTTCTCACGAAGGGGGCTACCCGGCACATCCGCACATCTGGCTCGGTCGACCCCGAGGGGTTCGGTTCGGTCCAGCTATATGGAGGCGAGGTCGTTTCTCATAGTGCACGAGAGTGGTGTCCCCTGTCAGCTCGACCCTGTCCGTTTCACCCCGGTTCGAGCTCGGCGAGCTTCCCGTGTGACGGGGTCGACGTCCGGTTCCGGCACCTTTACGCGGTTCGTACCGGAAATGGAATTTCCGGTACGAAGCTACAAGAGCAGCACTTTCGGGGTGGGCTCGATCAGCGCGGTCGCGGTGTTGGCCGCCCCGCTCATGCACCCGCTCGCGAAGGTCATCGACAACTCCGTCGACGGCGGTGTTCGCGAGGGCGGCGT
>NZ_JBHYXN010000106.1:0-1655 GCF_042752335.1 Streptomyces sp. NPDC059355
CCTTCGGCTGTCAGGCCGCCCAGGTTGCGGGCGCGCCTTCATCAGGGTTGGGGATGCCGGCGGCGGCCACCAGTGCAGCGGGGTGCCGCAGGGCGGTGACCGGCACGGCCCCGGGTTCGGTATGGGGCGCCCAGACCATGCGCCAGGTGTCGTCCCACTCGCATCCGCAGCCGTGGTCTGAGTGCGGGTGCCGTAGGAAGACGCCGTGGGTGTGGACCGCGCGCGGGATTAGGGGGATGAGCAAGGAGGGGTCGTCACCGGGGTAGAGATGCAGGTTCCGCCAGCTGTGGATCCGGGCCATGTACGCAGCGGCAGCCTCAACGACGTCGGTCCACCTCTGGTGTCCGAGCACGAGGAACGCGACGGGGTAGAGGTGGTCGTCGGTGGGGTCGTCGATCCCGGTGACGTGGAAGCCACGGTGGGCGATGAACCCACTGTCGGCGGCGTCGTCAGCGCAGGGGGTCCATATCTGTTCGACAGGGTGCAGGGTGCCGTCGTCGCCCTCGCCGGTCACGATCTCGTACAGGTCGGTGGTGGTCACGCGCTCACCCCCGCGAGGGCGGCAGCGAGGAGCACGGTGACGTCAGCGTCGTGCGGGTCGGTGTAGCTGTCGTGGTCGCTGACGTCGAACGCAGCGTTCTGCGCGGTGACGGTGAAGCCGGGGATGACGAGTGCGGCGCGGCCGGCCAGTTCCGTGTTGAGGCGGTCGGCGTCTCGGGAGGCGAGCCAGGTCTGGGTGTAGGGCCCGAGGCGCAGCAGGGCGTAGCCGCTGCCGTCGGTGCGGCGGGCTTCGACGTGAACGCCGTAGTGGGCGCGGTCCATGCCGACGTCATCGGGGAGGGACAGGTTCGCAGCGGCGTGGGTGAGCATTGCGTAAGCCGGCTGCCAGGCACCGAGGATCGCGGTCGTCTCGCAGCGCAGCCAGCCCCGGTCGGTGTAGCCGAGGTCGTGGCCGTGGCGGTGGGCCGCGGCGTTCGGGGCGTCGGGGTGGACCAGGGCGACGGCGATCGTCTCGGTGCCGTGGTCGTCGCCGGGGCGGGGGTGGGCGCGCTCGATGAAGGGGCCGACCCGCACGGCGATGTCTCGGCCGCTGCCCGGCGTCCACGGTTCCGGGGAGCGTACGGCGGCGAGCATCGCGCGGAACTCGTCGACGACGGCCTGGTCATCAAGGGCGCGGGCGCCGGGAGCGTGGCCGCAGCGACGGAAGCGTCGAATCATCGGACGGTCTCCTGTCCGGCCTGGGTGGCGGACGTCTTGAGGACGCGCGGCAGATGGACATGCAGGTGCTCGATGACGACCTCACGGCCGCGGGCACGGAGTTCGCGGCCGAGGAGTTCGGTGAGTCCGGATGCCCTGTGCCTACCTCCTGCGCAACCAATCGCGATGTGGCTCGGGCCGGCGGGGAGGTCGGCGTAGTCGGCGAGGTTGGCGAGCAACTCGCGGGCGCCGAGGGTGTTCAGGACGACGTCCTGGACGCGGGGGTTGAGGCCGTCGAGGTCGAGGATGTCGCGGGCAGCGGCGGGGTCGCGGAGCCGGTCGCGGACATCTTCGATCCGGTCGGCGGCGGGCGGAACGGGGGAGCCGTCCGGGCCGGTGGACAGGTGGAGGTAGCCGAACGAGGTGAGACGGATCGGGCGCAAAGGGGCCTCCAGGTT
>NZ_JBHYXN010000107.1:0-1641 GCF_042752335.1 Streptomyces sp. NPDC059355
GTCCAGTGGAACTCGCGGGTCAGGGGCACCCACAGAGCCTCTGGCAGGGCGACCACCAGTCGGCCGGTGCGTCCCGTTCCGGCGTACGGGCCGGTACCGCCGAGGGTCTGGCCGGGGTGCCGGCGGGGACGGGCTGCCACTCGCGCAGCAGTCCGCGGACTTCAGCTCGTACGTAGCCCCGGCGCCGGTGCGAGCGCCCCGTGTCGGGCGGTGCATACCGGACCTTCCGTCGCTCGTGTCGCGCGGCGCTGCGCGCCTTGGCCCCGGCCGGCTGGCTGTGTGTAGCAGACTCTGGGTGGGGGTGGTTGTCCGCTGGGGGCCTGCCGTCGGCTGTGGCCCGCGTTCCGTCGGCGAACTGTGTCTGGTGGAGTTGGGGGGTGGCTTCAGGTGCCGGTGGTGGTGGCGTAGGCGAGGTATTCGATGTCGTTGTGGACTGCGATGGCGGGGGTGGAGACGGCATTGCTGGTGTCAGATACCTGGGCGAAGTTGACCTGCGCGGACGGCCTCAGAAACAGGCGCTCAAGTGGGCGTGCCCAGAGTGGGGCGGCGTCGCCTCACCTACGTCGGTGGGTCGGGCCGGGTGTGCCGAGTGGGAGTACACAGACCGGGGTCCGGCCCAGTCGGAACCTGCGCCGCGCAGACCGCCGTACGCACGACTTGCAGCCGCCCGGAAGCAAGAGCTTCGGCCGTGCGGAGTCGGCGTGGGCAGCATGCCGAGCGGGTGAAGAAAGACCTGGCCGCGGCCGCGTCCGCCCGCCGGTACAGGGCACGGGTCGGATGATGGCTCGCGACCACCCCTCCCTGCCGCCAGGAGTCATTTCCGTGCTGGAACGCAAGCAGCTCAAGGACCGCACCCGGGTCACGTTCGTCCTGCCCGCCGACACGCCTCCCGGCCCGGTCAGCGTGGTGGGTGACTTCAACGGCTGGCAGCCCGGCACCCACATCCTGGTGCCCCGCAAGGACGGGTCCAGGGCTGTGACCGTCGCTCTGCCCGGCAAGAGCGTGCATTCCTTCCGCTACCTGGCCGCGGGTGACTACTGGTTCGACGAGGGCCAGGCCGACAGCCACGACGGTGTGAACAGCCGCCTGCACACCTGATCTGACGCGTGCTGGCGAACATGCGCACATCGTTGGGTTGGCGCCGGCTGCAACGCGGCAGGGACCTGACGACACCCTTGAGTGAGCTTGTTCCGCTTTGGCGGACACGTTTGCTGTGGTGGTCAGGCCGCCAAGGGAGTCTCGTATTCTGCGGGGCTGCGGTAGCCAAGGCTGCTGTGGAGACGGTGCAAGTTGTACCAGCTCTCGATCCACTCGAATAGCGCGGTGTGGGCTGCGGCTCTGGATGGCCAGGGCCAGCCGTCGCCGAGTTCGTTTTTGAGGGTGGAGAAGAACGATTCGGCGAGGGCGTTGTCCCAGCATCGACCGGTGCGTCCAGCTGCGGCGAATGTTGAACGCGCCTGCCGGGGCGAATAGTTCATGGCCGGTGCATTGGCAGCCGCGGTCGGAATGAAGGATCACCGGGCCGGCCGGACGGTAGGTTCGGCAGCCGGTCCGCAGGGCCCCGGTGATCAGGTCGGTCTGTAGATGGTCGGCGGTGGCCAGCCGACCACACACCGGGAGGCAATGTCGATCACGATGGCG
>NZ_JBHYXN010000108.1:0-1625 GCF_042752335.1 Streptomyces sp. NPDC059355
CGATCCATGGCCGCGACTGACGTTTCCCCACGCCCAGACCAACGACCACCCGGACCGAAAGTCACATGATCAACAGCTTCTGTTAGGACCTCTAACACCGGGATGCCCGCGAACTCGAGCCAGCCGGTCAGCTGCTGGCGAAGGGTGTCCTTCTCCGCAGCGACGTACAAGGCGCGCTTCTGGCCCGTGGTGCGCTCCAGACGGAACCAGGCGGGCATCTCGGCGATGAACGCGTCCGCGTCCGGCCAGGCCGGTGGGACGTGGACTTCGCGGATGGTGTCGATCAGGTCGGGGAAGCGGCCCTCCCGCCGGGCCTGGGCCAGCTGCGAGGACAGCCGCCGGTGCATCGGCGGCGTGTGCGGCAGCGCGCTCTCAGCTGCGAGCCGGTACATCGCCTGTTCTCCACCGTTTCCCTGTCTCACGAGACAGGGATGAGCCTTGTGTGAAGACCGGTGGCATGTCCCGAATAGTCGCTGAGAAGTCGGCGAGGCTTGTCCCACCTGAGAAAGTCAGCAGGTTGGTGCCCTCCCAAAGGGGCTGCGTTGCCCATCCGGCCAATCGAGGCGACCCCTTCTCCTGATCGCTGCCGAGTTCAGGAGCCTTCCATCGGCCCAGCCCGATCCCATCCAGGCGCCCGCACGTCGATCGTGAGACCTCCTGGCCCGACCTCCTCACCGCAAGTCCGGCACGTCGATGTCAGATCGAGGTCGTGCTCGGCGTCGTGCCCGGAGCCGGGCCCGCCGCGGTGCAGGAAGGCGACCGGCGGAGTGTCCACCGCCCAGCGATCGCCCCAGGCCAGCAGCGCGCGCATCACCGGCGCGAGATCGCGGCCGGCCTCCGTGAGGTGGTATTCGAAGCGCAATGGGCGCTCACTGTATGCGCGGCGCTCGACCACGCCCGCCTCTTCCAGTGCGCGCAGTCTGGCGGCGAGGCGGTCGCGGGGGGCGCCGGTGTTGCGGACGATCTGGTCGAAGCGCTGGTTGCCGTAGAAGATCTCGCGGATCGCCAGGAGGGCCCAGCGTTCGCCAACGAGTTGCAACGCGGCGGCCACGGAGCACGGCCGACCAGGCACTTCGGGGTGCGGAACCAAGTTCTCGCCCTGCTTCACGTTCGAGGTCACCTCCCCATCATCTCCCGAGTCCGTTGCGTTTTCAAACCCACACAGCTAGCCTCCGGCCCATGATAGTTGGAGTTTCAAACCCACAAAGGGCGTCCCGAGCCGTGTTCGCGACGGTCGCGGCCGCGGTCTTCATGTCGAACCTGGACCTCTTCATCGTCAACGTGGCCCTCCCGGCGATCGGCCGCTCGTACGGCGGCAGCGGCCTCGGCTCCCTCTCCTGGGTCCTCAGCGGCTACGCGATCGTTTTCGCAGCGCTCCTCGTAGTCGCCGGCCGCCTCGCTGACCGCTCCGGCCACAAGCCGGTCTTCCTGACCGGACTGGCGGTGTTCACCCTCGCCTCGGTCGGCTGCGCACTCGCTCCCAACGTCGGGACGCTGGTCGTGGCACGGCTCGTACAGGCCGCCGGCGCCGCGCTGCTGATGCCGACGTCGCTCGCGTTGCTGCTCGACACGACGTCGCCCGAGAAGCGCGCCGGGGCGGTGCGGGCCTGGGCGTCGATCGGCGG
>NZ_JBHYXN010000109.1:0-1545 GCF_042752335.1 Streptomyces sp. NPDC059355
CAGCGCGGTGGCGTGCGTCAGGTTCGGGAAGTACCCGATGCGGACCTCGGACGCGGAGAGCTTCTTCTCGCCCGTGGCCGCGGCGTTCGCCTTCTTGTCCTCGGGCTTGTCGGCCTGGGAGCCGTAGCCGCAGGAGGCGAGCACGCCGATCAGCAGCGGCAGCGCGGCAGCGGCGGCGACGCCGCGGCGGACGGCGGAACGGGAAAGCGGAGTACGGGTGTTACCGGTGGCAGGCACGGGAGGGCTTCCTCTCGTAGCGTCAACTCATGACGCACGACTTCGTCTGTGCAGCAAGGACAGGTATAGCTGGTGGGGAGTGGGGGCGCGCAGGCAGTGCGCGTACGTCATCGCGCACATCGCGCCACTCCTCCCTGGCCGCTGCCCAGGAGGCCGCTGCCCACGCGGCCGCCTTCCTTGGCGAACGTGGAGTAGATGTCCGAAGTCATGGGCTTAGAAGTCCCAACCCTCGTCGTCCGCCTGGACGGTCGTCCGGGCCTGCGAGGCGAAGGACTCGCCCGCCATGCCCGCCGCCAGCGTGGTGCCGTCGGCCGGGTCGATGAGCAGGAACGACCCGGTACGGCGCGAGTCGGCGTAGGCGTCGAGCGCGAGCGGCTCGGCGGTCCGTACGACGACGCGGCCGATGTCGTTGGCCACCAGCTGCCCGGGGTTCGGGTGCTGGGAAAGGTCGTCCAGGGTCAGCCGCGAGGGGATCTCCTTGACGATGGCCTTCACCGTGCGCGTGGTGTGCTTGAGGAGCACCCGCGCGCCGACGGAGAGGGGCTGGTCCGCGACGTGGCAGACGGTCGCGATGACGTCCTGCGTGGTGGCGGGCGGGTTCGCGGACGGCGCGATGAGGTCGCCGCGCGAGATGTCGATGTCGTCCGCGAGACGGACCGTCACCGACTGCGGGGCCCAGGCGATGTCCACGCTCCCGCCGAGCGCGTCGATCCCGGCGATGACCGACGTACGGCCCGACGGCAGGACGGTGACGGCCTCGCCGACGCGCAGTACGCCGGAGGCGATCTGGCCCGCGTAGCCGCGGTAGTCGGGGTGCTCGGCGGTCTGCGGACGGATCACGTACTGCACCGGGAAACGCGCCGGGCAGGCGGTGAGGTCGTGGCTGACCGGGACGGTCTCCAAGTGCTCCAGCACCGTCGGGCCGCCGTACCAGTCCATGTGGGCGGACGGCTCGACCACGTTGTCCCCGGCGAGCGCCGAGATCGGGATCGCGGTGATCTCCGGGACGCCCAGGTCGGAGGCGTACGCGGTGAACTCCTCGGCGATCTTCGCGAAGACCTGCTCCTCGTAGCCCACCAGGTCCATCTTGTTGACGGCCAGCACCACGTGCGGCACGCGCAGCAGGGCCGCGACGGCGGCGTGCCGGCGGGTCTGCTCGATCACGCCGTTGCGGGCGTCGACCAGGACCACGGCCAGGTCGGCGGTGGATGCGCCGGTGACCATGTTGCGGGTGTACTGCACGTGGCCGGGGGTGTCGGCGAGGATGAACCGGCGCCGGGCGGTGGCGAAGTAGCGGTAGGCGACGTC
>NZ_JBHYXN010000110.1:0-1520 GCF_042752335.1 Streptomyces sp. NPDC059355
CCGTGACATCGTCGTGAGGGTCCTGGGCGCGGGTAAGAACCCGGCCGAGGTCAAGGCCGGAGAGCTGGCGCAGGGTGAGGTGGTCACCATCGGCGCCGACGACGACGCCGCTGAGATCATGCGCACCATGAGCGAGTACCAGGTACGCTGTCTGCCTGTCATCGACGGGCGCCGGCTCGTCGGGATCGTCGCGCAGGCGGATGTTGCGCGTGCCCTGCCCGACCCGCAGGTCGGCGACCTCCTCAAGGCCCTCTCCGCCGACTGAGGCGGCTTCCGTCATCTCGCCTCGCGGCCGGGACCGGCGGGATGTCCCGGCGATGGGCGTCCGGGCAGGGCCCCGTCGCCAGGAGAGCGCCACGCGGGATGCGGGGGAGGCGATCAGCGCGGCAGACAGGTAACGCCGCACCGCCACGGCGGTCACGGATCGGGTCGTTCGAGGTTGACGAGGCCTGCCTGTTGGCCTCGGGACGGAAGTCTGCGCACCTGGAGCAGTTCGGGGGCACCCGGTGAGTGGGCGTGGTGGGATCGGCGGGTGAAGGATCCCTCTGCCTGCGAGCCGGCTCTCCTGTTGCGTTCCGGGACAGCGGACCGCGCCGGGACGCGCCGCGCCGTTGCTTCCCGCGCCGTTGACGCATGAGATCTGGTGCTGCTGCTCGACATGCTCGGCCTGCTGCCAGAGCGCCGGTTCCTCGTGCTTCTTGCCTGGAGTCCACAGGGTGGAAGGGGGAGCGCTCCGTGCCTGGACGATCCGCTCGACCGCCGGGGTGGAAAGGCCCCGGTCGGTGATCTCGCAGTCGTTGAGAGCGAACCACTCGGTAGGCCGGGCGAACGCCTCGGTGCCGATCCGGACCCGTCGCGCGGTGCCTTCACTGTCCAGACGGATGCGGTGCACGTACCAACGATGGATCAGGGTGTCCGAGTCCACCGGGACAGACACTCCGAGCACCGGTTCGTGCTCTGAGTCCCAGTCCGGTGCCACCTCCTGGTCCAGGTGCACGCGGAGTTTCCTTTGCGTGAGCTGGATGTCGACGACCGACCCGACCGGCACCCCGTCCGGCTGGATGAAGTCGAAGCCGGCCTGCGTACCGCGAGCGCGCAGCCAGGTGTCGACCTCGGCCTTCACGTACAGGTGGTCGGCGCTCGCAACGCCGCGGGCTCGGCGACCGCACAGGTGAGGGTGCCCGTCGGGACCTGGGTAGTGCGCGAAGTGGCAGACCCGGTCGGTATACAGCTTGGTGGTCAGCTGCAGACCACACCCTCCAAGCAGCAGGCCGCACCAGAATGTGTCGTGCTCGTGCTGCCTGCGGAAGGCGTCCAGCTCGATCGCTTCCAGTGGGAGCATCAGAGGCTCTTCGGAGTCCGCGCCGCCCAGAACCGCCGTCTGTATCTGCCGTCTGTCACTCCGCACGAACCACCGCCTTTCGTTCTAACTCAGCGTGCCACCACACCCGCTGGGTCCGCAGCCGATCACGCGCTAGTCGCGTCAGATGCGGCGGCGACCAGCAACTCTCTGTCGGCCC
>NZ_JBHYXN010000111.1:0-1451 GCF_042752335.1 Streptomyces sp. NPDC059355
CCTAGTAGGGCTTGGTCAGGTCAGCTGTGGTTGAGCGTGTCCTTCTGGTTCGGTGTCGCGTTGGGAGAGTGTGACTCCGGACGAGATTGCGGCTGTGCGTGGTGAGTTGGAGGAGTTCGCGGCGGAGGTTTTCGAGCCGTTCGCGAGGAAGGACCAGCGCTGGTGGGGGCAGGTCTACTTGCGGGGCCTGCTCACTGACGGGCAGCGCAAGTCGGTCGAACCGATGGCCGCCCGGCTCGGTGAGGACGGGAACCGGCAGGCCCTGGCCCATTTCGTGACGACCAGCCCGTGGGATTCGTCCCACATCCGGGCCCGGCTGGCCTGGAAGATGGAGAAGGTGATCCGGCCCACCGTGCTGATCTTCGATGACACCGGGTTCCTCAAGGACGGCAATGCCTCGGCGTGCGTGTCGCGGCAGTACACCGGCACCGCGGGCAAGGTCACCAACTGCCAGGTGGGGATCTCGCTGCACCTGGCCTCGGATCATGCCTCGGCGGCGGTGGACTGGCGGCTGTTTTTGCCCGAGACGTGGGCGCCCGGGTCGGTGAAGGCGGACCCGGACAAGGTCGCCCGCCGCACTGCCTGCGGCATTCCCGACGACATCGGGCACGTGGAGAAATGGCAGCTCGCACTCGACATGCTCGACGAGACCCGCTCCTGGGGCATCGAGGTGCCGGTGGCCCTTGCGGACGCCGGTTACGGAGACGCGGCCGCCTTCCGGCACGGCCTGCAGGCCCGGGGCCTGGGCTACGTCGTGGGAATCTCCACCACCCTCTCGGCCCAGCCAAGCCACGCGATGCCCCTCGCCGAGCCCTACAGCGGAATGGGACGCCGGCCGGTGGCGAAGTACCCGGACAAGCCGCAGTCGGTGAAACAGCTGGTCATCGCGGCGGGCCGGAAGGAAGCAAAGCCGGTGCAATGGCGTGAGGGATCCCGGCCCGGCACCGGCCGCAGCGGCTTCAAACGGATGTACTCACGGTTCGCGGCCCTGCGGATTAGGCCTGCCGGACGCGAGGTCCGCCAAGCGGCCGACGGTCCGGAACTGCCCGAGTGCTGGCTTCTGGCCGAGTGGCCGGCCAGCCAGGGCGAACCCGTTCAGTTCTGGCTGTCCGACCTGGCCGCCAGCACCCCGCTGACCACCCTGGTCCGCCTGGCCAAGCTCCGCTGGCGCATCGAGCACGACTACCGCGAGATGAAACAGGCCCTGGGACTTGCCCACTTCGAGGGCCGCACCTTCACCGGCTGGCACCACCACGTCACCCTCGTCTCCGCCGCTCACGCCTTCTGCACCCTGCAACGACTGGCCGCAGCCCCAAAAGACACGGCGCCGGCGTGAGCCTCTACCGCATCGTCCGCGAGCTACAGACCCTCCTCGCAACATGGACCGGCGCCTGCCCCACCTGCCACCGCGACATACCCACACCAACCCCAACCTGACCAAGCCCTACTAG
>NZ_JBHYXN010000112.1:0-1443 GCF_042752335.1 Streptomyces sp. NPDC059355
CCCCCGAGGCTGCTATATCGAGTCAAGCCGTTTGGGGAGGTTGTTGGGCTTCTCATCGTTGTTCGGTTCGGTTCGTTCGAGGATCTTGAACAGCTGCCTGGAGATCGCGCGCTTCAGGCAGCGTTGTGCGTCCCGGGCGGTCTTGCCCTCGGTGATTCTGCGGGCGACGTAGGCCTTCGTGGCAGGGTCGAGCCGCATGCGGATCAGGGTGATGATGTGCATGGCCCGGTTGAGCTGCCGGTCGCCGCTGCGGTTGAGTCGGTGCCGGTTGGTGAGTCCGGAAGAGGCGGGGATCGGCGAGACGCCGGCGAACGAGGCGAAGGCCGCTTCCGAGCGGAACCTCCCCTGGTGGGACCAGCTGACCAGGACCTGGGCCGCGGTGATCGGGCCCACGCCAAGCAGGCCGAGAAGCTCCGGGGCGGCCTTCCTTACCAGGGCCAGGATCTCCTTTTCAAGATCTTGGGCCTCTGCCTGCAGGCTCTGGATGCGCTGGGCAGTCGATCGTAGGGCCCGTGCTGTCATCCGGTGTTCAAGATCCTGGGCGGGGCGATCGCGGAGCTGGGCGCAGTGGGTGACCTGGGCCGGGCGCTTGAGTTTCCGCAGTTCGGCGCGGAGGTTGTCCGGTGCGGAGACGATCAAAGCCTTGAGCTGGTTGATCGCCGCCGTGGAGGCAAGGACCGCACCTTGGCGGGTGGCGAGAAGGACACGCAGTGCCTCTCGTTCGCCGCGGAGTCGGGGCTGTATCAGGTGCTCGGTGGCCAGGGCCTCCTTCGCTGCCCGGATGGCATCAAGCATGTCGGTCTTGCGTCCACCGCGGTTGGCCGCCCGCTTGGGCCGGCAGACCTCGACGACCTGCTCGCCGGCCTGGTCAAGGAAGGAGGCGAGCCCGGCGCCATAGCTGCCGATGCCTTCCACGGCCCAGCAGAGGCGGCCGGGGATGTGCTGGCGGGCGAAGTCCAGCAGGCGCCGGTATCCGCGGGCGTTCGCAGGGGCGTCGGTGCTGTTCAGGACTGCGCCGATGGGACTGACGGCTGCTGCGGCGAGGGTGTCTCGGTGGGTATCGACGCCGATGACGCCGTCGACTTGTTCTGCGAGGATGGCCACGTGGTCGTTCTCCTTGCCGGGCGGACGGCTGTCGTCGGCGTCGGCCTGGATGGAGTCACCGCGTGGCGGAACTGTGATGAGTCACGCCGCAAGGCGGACAAGCTGCTGATCAAGCCAACGGGTGGGCCAGGTCGGCGCCGATGTCCGGCAGACATCTCGGGGGAACGGCAGCCCCTGACGGGGCGCCAGTTATCTTTCGAGTCATGCCGGATCATCGGCGTCGAGCCTGGCAGCAACCCATCCCGGGCCGCAGAAGAACTCTCACAGTTATGTTTTTCGCGGTCCTGCAATGGGGCCGCTGGCCTCCGGGCCCGGTATGACTGTGTCCCCTCTGTCGAA
>NZ_JBHYXN010000113.1:0-1421 GCF_042752335.1 Streptomyces sp. NPDC059355
ATCTCCAAAATTAACGACGCCGCCTGCATCTTGTCATCAAAGACCCGGTGGTGTTCGTGGCGGGCTTTCAGATATGCGGCGGCATTCCATGCACCGCGCATTGCGGCGACGGTAATACCGGCCATCATTACCACCGACATGGCGGCGATTCCCTGCCCTTGCGGACTGTCCGGGATTCCGGGGTCCGCGTGCGTGGCCGTGGTGTCACCGCCTCCGCCGACGTCGGAATTCCCGGCGACCAGCAGGGAGGGCGGGGGCGCCAGGGTGGGCAGGGCGGTCAGGGTGGGGGTGTCCGCCCCTGGGGCCGGCGGGGCGCTGCCCACCGGCCCCGGGATCGTGAGCCCGCCGGGGAAGCCGAGGACGGTCCCCCCGGCGTCGTCGTCGGCCATCGGCCGTCTCCATTCGATCAGTCACTCCGGGTCACACATCCGGGGGCCTCACGCGCGCGTATAGCCGCGCATGTTGGGCCCCCCGGATTCTCGGGGTGAGGCGGTGTTGATGAGCTGTGATGAGCGCGGAGCGTTACGGCGAGGTGGGCCGGCCCTGCTGCTCCGTCGTCCAGCCCTGGAGCAGCAGGACCAGGTCGGCCCACGCCCTGTCGTCGGTGCCCGCCAGGAGCCGGGCGAGGTCCCACAGCGCGGTGGCCCGCGCCTTGTTCGTGGTGGTCTCCGCCAGGCGCTTGTTCCAGCGCGCCGTCTGACCCTTGGAAAGGTGAGCGGCCATATATCAGGCCCTCTTTTCCAGGAAGTCCAAGAAGGTGCTCTGACCGCCTTCCGTGCCGGTCTTCTGCACGACTCCCTTACTGTCGCCGGTCGGTTCGACCAGGGCGCTGGTGAGGCCGTTGAGGTGCCCGGCGGTGTTGATCGCGCGGGCGGTGGCCAGGCCCTTCTTGTGGGCCTTTTCAAGCTCCTTCTTCTCCGCCTTCCTCTCACGCCTTTCGGGCAGTTCGACGTAGCGCCGCTGGAATTCTGCGTCGAGCTTTCCGGCGTGGTTTACGGCGTCCCGCAGGTCCTTTTCGAGCTGCGCCAGCGGGCGGGAGGCGAGGTAGGCCCGGATTCGGGATTCGAAGGGCTTGTCACCGTCGAACTGGATGTTCTCCAGGTCGGCCCGGTACTCGCCGAGCAGGGCCCTGACCTCGTCGGCCATCTGCCGCAGCCGCTCGCGCTGCTGGGCGGCGTAGACGGCCGTGCCGCCGGGCTTCATCAGGTGGTCCGAGGTCCACCGGTTGCTGTTCTCGGGCATGGCAGAAGACCTCCAGGTCTCGGGGTGGGGAGGGGAAGGGGTTCGTGAGTCCGTGTCCCCGAGGCGTGCGTGCGGGCCGGGTGGTGCTCGGGTTCGGGCGGGCGGTCCGCGCCCCGCTCGGGGCGGGTACGGACCGCAGGCCTGCCGGCCGTGGCCGTCACCGGTCCGCGCTTACGCTC
>NZ_JBHYXN010000114.1:0-1411 GCF_042752335.1 Streptomyces sp. NPDC059355
GCAGGACACCCGCCGGGTGGCTTTGGAAGCCCTGGCCCACAATCCGTACAACCCGCGCGTGGAACTCCGCTCCGTCGAAGACCTGGCGGACAGTCTCGCCTCGCGGGGAGTGATCCAGCCCCTCACCATCGTTACCAGGATGGCGTTTCTCGAGGCCCACCCGGGCCAATCCGAACTCGGTCGTGCCGCCTTTGTCGTTGTCGACGGCAACAGGCGCCTGGCGGCCGCACGCCTCGCGGGTCTGGACGACGTACCGGTTCACGTGGACGACTCCCTCGCGGAGAGCGCAGACACCCTCCTTGAGACCGCCCTCACCGCAGCCGTTCAGCACGAGAACCTAGACCCGCTCGACGAGGCGAAGGCCCTTGAACGCCTAGTGGCCGTCCACGGGTCCCAGCGCGCCGTCGCGCGCGCCCTGGGAAAGTCCAGCCCGTGGGTGACACAAAGGATCGCCCTGCTGAAGCTAACACCCGAGCTCCAGGCCGCAGTCGAGGGCCGCAGCCTCCCCGTGGAGATCGCACGGAACGTCGGGCAGCTACCTGCGCAGCTGCAGCAGCAGGCGGTCGAGGAAGCCTTCGAGAAGCGTGCTCGGGCGAAGCGGCGCAACCAGAGCCAGCCCGATGCCGGTGCTAACGCCGTTAGCATCCCGCCAGCAACCTCCGGTTCCGATCCCGCGCCCACCTCGCGGACCGTCGGAGGAGTATCGCCGTCGACAGATCCCGAAAGCATGGACGCCGACACAGTGCGTATCCCACGGCCGGCCAGTCTCCAAGCCCAATCTCCTTGGGACGACGGACACAAGGTTGCCGACCTCATCTTCGAAAAGATGGATGCCGCCCAGCGTGAAGTCCTCCTGGAGCGCCTTCTGGCTGCCCACGGCAACGATTAGCCTTGAGCTGACCCAGCCTGAGCCCGTGCAGCGATTTCCCTGCGCGGCTCAAGCATGTCAGGGGTGCTAACGCCGTTAGCACCCCTGACATGCCGCGACGGATACACAATCCAAGTCGCCGTCCAATGGCAGAAGGCGTCCGGCAGCGACTGGGCCGCCTACGCCGCCGACGTCAGGTTCGGCGGTGCGGCTGCTGATGCCGTAGTGGGTGGCGAGGGCGTTCGCGGTGAGTGCTGGTCGTGCCCGTTCTCGGCGGCGGTGAGGGCAGCGGCGATCTCGACGATTCGGGTATCGGGTGTGGTGCGGCGGGGCGTGCGGTCCTGCGCGTGGGTCACCCGGCCGGTTCTTCGGCCACCCGCGTTGCACAGGCCGCCGGGGCGTAGGCGCACGAGGGTCGTGAAGCCGGGCGTCCGTGGCGGGGCCCGGCCGGGGTGGCTTTCGACCGGTCGGGCCCCGCCGTGCTGGATCTCTTGTCGCCCTGTCACCGTGATACGGGCCCGCCGTATATTCTCGGGGTACAGG
>NZ_JBHYXN010000115.1:0-1360 GCF_042752335.1 Streptomyces sp. NPDC059355
GGTTTGTTGGCCGGTGATCAGTCGGCCAAGGGTTCTGGGTCAGCGTAGTGGGCTGCCTCGAACTCGGCTGGGCTGATCATGCCCAGACTTCCGTGCAACCGACGGTTGTTGTACCACTCGACCCAGGAGGCGGTGGCGTACTCGACGTCCGAGACCGTCTTCCAGGGCCCGTCGTGGAAGACTTTGGTCCGTATGCACTCGGCCTTGTAGAGGCCGTTGATCGTCTCCATCAGCGCGTTGTCATACGCGTCCCCGACGCTGCCGATCGAGGGGCGGATGCCCTCGATGCTCAGGTGCTCGGTGAAGCGCACACTCGTATATTGCGACCCGGCATCCGAATGATGAATGAGCTGGCCGCGTCCCACGGGGTTGCCCTCGTGAGTACGGCGCCACAACGCCATTCGAAGTGGCACGTCTACCAGCTCCACGTCTCGCTTGACCGAGGCGTGCCAGCTCACGATCTTCTGGGAGAAGCAGTCAACGATGAACGCGACGTAGGTGAACGACTGATACGTCCGGACGTAGGTGAAGTCGGTGATCCATTTCCGGTTCGGTGCCGGGGCCGTGAAGTCGCGGTCCAGCAGGTCAGGGGCCCGCGCGTCGGCGCGGTTGGGGATGGTGGTTCTGGGTCTTCGCCCGCGAACCACGCCGTTGAGTCCGAGTGAGCGCATGGCGCGGTCGACGGCGCCGAAGCCGGCCTCGGGGAGGAGGGTGCGGCGGATGAGGGCCAGCATTTTGCGCCGGCCATAGAGGCCCTCAGGAGCCAGCACGTGCTCACCAACCGTGTTGGTGGTGAAGGCCAGGCGGCGGACCGCGTCCTCGACCAGGGCGTCGGTCACGGTTCGGGCCGCGGCCACATTGGACGGACCGGCCGGGGCGCACCAGGCCCGCAAGGTTCGTGCCGCGATCTTCAGACCTACCTGTTCCAGGGCGGTGAGGATCGACTCGACGGCATACCCGGTAGCCCGCATCTGATCGGCGAACGCCACGATCAGCGGTTTCGGGGGTCGAGCTCCCCCGCGAAGAAAATCGTCGCGGACTTCAGCACCTCGTTGACCTCGCGCAGGCGCTTGTTCTCCGCCCGCAGCCTGCGCAGTTCCTCCCGCTCGTCCGTGCTCACGCCCGCCGCCTGGCCGGCGTCGATCTCGTACTGCATCACCCAGCGCCGCACCGACTCCCGGGAGACGCCGAGGGATTCGGCGACCTGGATGTGCAGTGCACGCTCGGAGGAGTACTCCGCTCGATGCTCGGTCACCAGTCTCACGGCCTGGCTACGAAGGGCTGTGTCAATCTTTTTGGGCACGAGACCCATCCTCTCTGATGGCTCACAACGGAGCGGCAGAGAAGTCGGAACGGTTCA
>NZ_JBHYXN010000116.1:0-1346 GCF_042752335.1 Streptomyces sp. NPDC059355
GTTCCCACTCGGCATCACTCAGATCACCCCGCCCCATGACCCCATCAACGACCTGAGCAGGGAGTAGTCACATGATCGGCCGGACAACTCCTAGTGTCCTGAGTGGGAGATTCGTCGGGAGTAGGTGGCGATTTTGTCGAGGATCTCGTCGGCTGTCTTTGTCCAGATGAAGGGCCGGGGGTGCTCGTTCCAGTCGGTGAGCCAGGCCCGGATGTCGCGTTCGAGGGCCTGGACGGAGCGGTGAACGCCCCGGCGGAGCTTCTTCGTGGTGAGTTCGGCGAACCACCGCTCGACCAGGTTCAGCCACGACGAGCCGGTCGGGGTGAAGTGCAGGTGGAAGCGCGGGTGGGCGGCCAACCAGGTCTTCACCGCCGGAACCTTGTGGGTGACGTAGTTGTCGAGGATCAGGTGGACTTCGAGGTCTGCCGGCACTTCCTTGTCGAGCTTGAGCAGGAACTTCTTGAACTCCACCGCGCGGTGGCGGCGGTGGAGCGAGCCGATGACCTTGCCGGTCGCAGTGTCCAGGGCGGCGAAGAGCGTGGTCGTGCCCGCGCGCACATAGTCGTGGCTGCGGCGTTCGGGCACCCCGGGCATCATCGGCAAGACCGGCTGCGATCGGTCCAGGGCCTGGATCTGCGACTTCCCGTCCACACACAGCACCAGGGCCCGCTCCGGCGGATCCAGATACAGGCCGACCACGTCACGGACTTTGTCGATGAACAACGGGTCTTTGGACAGCTTGAACGTCTCGGCCCGGTGCGGCTGGAGGGCGAAGGCCCGCCAGATCCGGGAGATCGCCGACTGCGACATCCCGGTCGCCGCGGCCATCGACCGCGTCGACCAGTGAGTCGCACCCTTCGGCGTCTCCTCCAGCGTCTTGGCGATCACACGTTCCACATCGGCGTCGGTGATCTTCCGCGGGACACCGGGCCGGGGTTCATCGCACAAGCCGTCGAGCCGGCGTTCCAGGAAGCGTCGCCGCCAGGCCCGAACGGTGTCCGTGGTGATGCCCAGCCGCCGGGCGACCTCCGCGATCGCGTGTCCGTCTGCACTTTCCAGCACGATGCGTGATCGCAATGCCAACGACTGGGCACTCGAACGACGACGCACCCACGACTGCAACATCTCCCGCTCGGCATCGGACAGCACCACCGGCGGAATCTTCGGTCCAGGACGAGTCACACCAGACCAACGACGAATCTCCGACTCAGGACACTAGCTTCGGACGGGACGCCAGGCTGCGGGAACGAACCCCCGAGGCTGCTATATCGAGTCAAGCCGTTTGGGGAGGTTGTTGGGCTTCTCATCGTTGTTCGGTTCGGTTCGTTCGAGGATCTTGAACAGCT
>NZ_JBHYXN010000117.1:0-1309 GCF_042752335.1 Streptomyces sp. NPDC059355
CTCTGCCCCTCAGTCATCGTCATGCTCGCGAGCCTAGGGTGCGGGCCCCAAATCCCGTGTGTACGTGGATGTTGAAAACCTGTGAATGGAACTGCGTACGGGCTTCTACAAGCCGCTGTGATGTTCCATCTCCGCCGCCAAGGGTGTGATGGGTCCCACAAGACGACCTTGGGGGAACGGTGGCAAGCGCAGCGCTAGGGACATCAGTTGGATCTCTGCTCCAGACTTTCCAGACGGGCAGTCAGTTCATCTACCCGCTCTTCGAGACGGCGGATGGCGTCAGCCGTCGAGTCTGCCTTTGCGCTGGCCTGCTCACTGACGAAGCTGCCGCGGCCTTGGTGGGAGTAGACGAGACCCAACGCGCGCAGTTCCGTGAGAGCGCGCTGCACCGTGCCAGCCGCGACTTGGTACTCCTCGGCCAGGGCCTTGATGCCGGGAATTTTTGCACCAGCCGGGAGCCGGCCGGTCGCGATCTGGTCGCGGACGTCTTGAACGATGCGCTGGTAGGGCTGCATGGCCTCGGCGTTGGTCATGACCGTCATCGTAGGTCCACCTCACCGAGTTAGTCGGGTTCGTCAGCTAACCTCTTGACACCCATCGACAATATCAGCAAAGCTAGCACTATCGACAGGCCGGGTCGGCCTGAAAGGGGCGTAACCATGTCATTTACCGATGAGTGCTTCGATCTCGAAACCGAGCGTCTTCTCGCGGCTGTGGCTGTCGACATCCCGGAGTTCGGCGATATCGATCTCGACGTCGCGTTCGGTACGCCGCTGGAGATGTACGAGGCCGGCCTCCTTCCCCACGAGCGGCTCGACGGCCTGGACCTCACCGCCGCCATCGCCGCGATCGAAGCCCGAGAGAACCGGATGCTCGCCGCCCGCGACATCGCCGCCGACCCGGCCGTCACAACCCAGGTGCGCGAGCGCCTGGTCGACGTGCTCCTCCCCTACGCCGCCCAGCTGCGCATCACGCGGCCGGTCCCCGCGGCGCACTTGCCGCTCGCGGCCTAGCTGTAGCCGGGTCCTCACGGACCCGGCTCCTTCACCCGGAACCGTCTACGGCGGCGCCGGATGTGGGAGCCGGAACCATCGGTGACCAGCAAAACAGCAGGTTCCACCGTCTCCTTGGGGGCGGCGGCATTGGGGTGAGCCGAGCTCCCCCGGCCGAGGCGCCTGTACCGAATAGCTCCACCTGATCCACCTCGAACGGCGCTGCTGCGCTGTCTGTCCGCCAGGACAAACCCGTGCCGAAAGGCCGGCCTGGCGCGGCAGAGAAGGCAGCACCCGCACCCGATCCACGTCAGGAG
>NZ_JBHYXN010000118.1:0-1300 GCF_042752335.1 Streptomyces sp. NPDC059355
GGGCCTTGACCCCGAATCCTGAACACGATTTATGCGGCTGATGCCAGGGTAGTTGGTGGTGCTTCGAGTGCGGCTTCGTAGGTGATGGGGCTGCGGTGTCCGAGGCGGGAGTGCCGGCGTCGGGTGTTGTAGCGGTTGAGCCATCGGAAGGCGTCGAGTCGGGCCTGGCGCTCGTCCGGCCAGCTCTTTCGTCCCTGCAGAGTCTCTCGCTTGAAGGTCGCGTTGAAGGACTCCGCGAGTGCGTTGTCTGCGCTGGACCCGACCGCGCTCATGCTCCGTCGGACCCCTGCTGACCTGCAGGCTTCAGCGAATGCCCTGCTCGTGTACTGAGCTCCGTGGTCGGTGTGCATGATCGATCCGGAGAGACTGCCGCGGGTCCGGACCGCTGCCGCGAGGGCGTCGGTGACGAGGTCCGCGCGCATGTGGTCGGCGATGGCCCACCCGGCCAGACGGCGCGAGGCGAGGTCGATCACGGTCGCGAGATAGCAGAACTTCCCGCCGTCGATGGGCAGGTAGGTGATGTCACCGACGTACTTCGTGTTCGGGATTTCGGCGGTGAAGTCGCGGCCGATCAGGTCCGGTGCCTTGGCCGCGGCAGGGTCGGGGACGGTGGTGCGATGCCGGCGGCGCAACCGGACCCCTTGGATTCCGGACGCCCGCATGATCCTGGCGACACGCTTGTGGTTGACCGCCTTACCGCTCTCCTCACGGAGCTCGGCGGTAATCCGCGGGGCTCCGTAGGTGCCGTCCGATTCCTGGTGCACGGCCCGTATCCGGTTGGCGAGGCGGGCGTCGGCCGCTTGCCGGCGGGCCCGGTCCGCAGCCGTCCGGCGCCAGTAGTAGAAGCTGGAGCGGGCGATGCCCAGGATGTCGCACAGCCGCTTCACGCCGTGACGGCGCTGATGGTCGGCGACGAACTGGAAGCGGTTCACCAGCGCGTCTCCCCGGCGAAATACTTCGCCGCTTTCCGAAGGATCTCGCGCTCTTCCTCCAGCTCCCGGATCTTCTTCCGCAGTGCGGCGTTCTCCACCTCCAGCGGCGCGGGCGCCTCGGCCGGCTCCTCGGCACGGCGGCCCCGTGGCCGACTCGCCCCTGCCGCCCGGACCCAGTTCCGCAGGGTCTCGGGATTGACCCCCAGGTCGGCGGCGACCGACCTGATCGTCGCCCCCGGCCGCGACTGGTACAGCGCGACCGCGTCCGCCTTAAACTCCGGCGGATAGTTCTTCATGACCACGAGAAGTCCGTTCTCAGATCCTCAGGATCCAGTGTCTCGTGTGTTCAGGATCCGGGGTCAAGGCCC
>NZ_JBHYXN010000119.1:0-1248 GCF_042752335.1 Streptomyces sp. NPDC059355
CCCGAGGCCCGCCGCCTGCTGACCGAGCTGCTGCTCGCCGGACGCAAGAACGGCGTCCAGGAGCAGCCCGAGCCGGAGACCGGGCCGCGGGCCGCCCTGCTGCTCCGGCAGTACCCGACGCTCGCCGAACTCAAGGCCGCCGCCCACCGGCAGTAGCCCGACCCCGCTCCGCCCCGCCGTCCCTCGCGCCCTCCCCGCCGCCCCGGCAGGGAGGGCGCCCCCGTACCCGAACGGAGAACACCATGGACTTCCACCCCACCGCTGGCCGCCCGATGACCGACGCCGAGGCCGCCGCCGAAGCCAAGCGGATCATGGACGCGAGCTTCCGGCCCGAGCAGCCGGCCCACTTCCCGACGTCCTACCGCGACCACTCCCCCGTGCCCGCCTACGGCGACACCCCGCCCGTCCATCAGCCCGACCGCCGGATCGTGCCTGCCTGGGCGGCCGGGATCGCGGTGGCCTCCATCGGCGTCGGCGCTGGGGTCACCGGTATCGGCTGCGGCGCCTGGCTGGTCCTGCAGGGCCTCGCCTCTGTCAGCCTCGCCGGAGTCCTGATGGTCACTCTGCCGTTCGCCGGCCTCGCCATGGCCGCCACCGCGATCGGCGGCGCGATCAACCGTGCCCGCTCCGCCGTCACCAAGAACATCTTCGAGGGCCCGGTCACCATGCGGACCGAGATCAACAACCACAGCACCACGCGCGGCATGTTCTTCGCCCGCACCCGCAACAACATCCACAACTGACCGGACACCCTGCGTCGTACTCGAACCCCGCCCGCACAGCCGGGAGTCGAGTACGGGGCAGGCCGCCCGGGGCAGCCCTCGCCTTCAGTCGTCGTCCAGGTAGATCAGCAGGCGGCCGTACTCATCGACCTCCGCCTCGTAGATCACCCCGCCGACGATCGCGTGGTCGACGACCACCTCGTAGTCATCTTCGTCGTCGATCCACAGCACGCCGTCGTCGTCCGTGAACGCCGGATAGATCACCCCGTCGGCGATCACCGAATCGAACTCGACTGCCATCGCGCCCCCTTGCTGCTCCCTGGCCTCGCCCCAGCCTGTCGCACCACCAGGCCCCGGCAACAGAGCCATGCCCATCCCGTACGCGCCGTCACCGTTCTCGAAGGAGAAGCCGACCGTGGCTGACGACAACGACCGCACCCCGAACATCCCCGGCCCCCGCCAGGAACACCCGGCCGCCGGCCACGGCCAGGCCCACGGCCTCCCCGCGGCCGCGCCCCTGCTGCGC
>NZ_JBHYXN010000120.1:0-1217 GCF_042752335.1 Streptomyces sp. NPDC059355
ACGAAGGGCTGTGTCAATCTTTTTGGGCACGAGACCCATCCTCTCTGATGGCTCACAACGGAGCGGCAGAGAAGTCGGAACGGTTCAGTCTGACTTCACCTCGCAGCCATCCACATCTGGCCAGTGAGGTGATTCGAAGGAGACTGTCTGCGCCCTGCTGGGCCTGGCCCTTCGTATCTCGGTCAGCCTCGACGCCGTGAGAGACCTGCCACTACACCTCCACGCGAAGGGACGCACCACCCAGGCAGGCGTGAACGCCACTGATTTGGAAGCGTTTCTGGCTCGCAATCCGTTGCGCAGGGTTTCCTAGCTAAGGGTTGTCCAGTAGCTGCTGGTCACGGATTAGATGATCTTGGTGTGGCTGGTGTGATCACGGCGTCGGAGCCGTCCTGGATAGCCCCGTTCACCGGGCTGAGCCCGCGCTGTTTGGGGAAGCTTGTGACGGTTGTGCGGCGTGAAGGTGCGGGCGCGGTCCGCAAGGGCCGGCCGTGGAGCCTTCCGCTGGAGGACCGGGCACTGCCGGTCGCGGCCTACTGGCGCACGAACTTGACGATGCGCCGGCTGGCCCCTCTGTTCGGGGTGTCGAGGTCGGCGGCGGACCGCATCATCGACCACCTCGGGCCGATGCTCGCCCTGCAGCCCCGCAAGCGGTTCACCAAGGACACCGTGCTGATCGTGGACGGCACCCTGGTGCCCACCCGCGACCACGCCGTGGCAGAGCAGTCCAAGAACTACCGGTACTCCACCAGCCACCAGATCGTCATCGACGCCGACACCCGCCTGGTCGTCGTGGTCGGCCGGCCGCTCGCCGGGAACCGCAACGGCTGCAAGGCATGGGAGGAACCCGGCGCCGAAGCCGCCGTCGGCAGAACACTCACGATCGCCGACGGCGGCTACCCCGGCACAGGACTCGTCATGGCGCACCGCCGACGCAAGGGCGAAGAACTGGCCGACTGGAAGCAGGATCACAACAAGTCCCACAAGCAGGTCCGCGCCCGCGTCGAGCACGTCTTCGCCCGCATGAAGACCTGGAAGACCCTCCGCGACTGCCGCCTCAAAGGCGACGGAGTCCACCACGCCATGCTAGGCATCGCCCGCCTGCACAACCTCGCCCTCGCCGGATAGGCGAGCGGACCACGCCGCGACCGACCCTGCCCAACACGACTCAAAGATCATTTACGGGACAGCTCTTAGGATTTGCAGATCATTAACACGTC
>NZ_JBHYXN010000121.1:0-1215 GCF_042752335.1 Streptomyces sp. NPDC059355
CCTGGACTTGGTCATTACGACGCCACATCGGTGGCGACCGCGCCGTTGTGAGCAGTCGATGCCGCGACCGTGTCCTATGTGGTGAGGCGGTCGTTGGTCCGATCATGGGGCGGGGTACGTGGAGTTGGATTGTTCCGGACGGGCTGTGGGAGATCGCGGAGCCGTTGATCCCGCCGTCGAGGGTGCGGCCGCAGGGCGGCGGTACGCAGGACACACCTGATGAGACGCTGTTCGCCGCGATCGTTTACGTGCTGGTCAGCGGGTGTGCCTGGCGGGCCCTGCCACCCTGCTTCGGGATATCGAAGTCCACGGCCCACCGCCGGTTCCTGATCTGGTCGCGGGCGGGAGTATGGGGCCGGCTGCACGAGGAGATCCTGTACCGGCTCGACGACGCCGGGCTCCTCGATCTCTCCCGAGCCGTCCTCGACTCCGCCCACGTGAGGGCCAAAAAGGGGGCGAACTCACAGGTCCGAGCCCCGTGGACCGGGGCAAGCCCGGCTCGAAAATGCACGTCCTGTCGGACGCGGCCGGACTGCCCCTCCTCGTCGGCGTCTCCGCGGCCAACACCCACGACAGCCAGGCCCTGAAACCCATGGTGCTCGGCAACCAAACGAGACACGACCCCCACCGCGGTCGCCACTTCAAACCCCGGAAACTCCACGCCGACAAGGCTTACGACATCCCTGACCTGCGGAAATGGCTCCGTGGCAAACGGATCGGTGTCCGCATCGCCCGCAAAGGCATCGAGTCGAGCGAACGATTGGGGCGTCGGCGGTGGGTAATCGAGCGGACCATGTCCTGGCTGACCGGCTACCGCCGACTCAACCACCGATACGAACGCCACCCCCGCAACTACCTGGCCTTCCTCGGCCTCGCCGCCGCCCTCTGCTGCTACAAACGCCTCTTCCGCCTCACCACATAGGACACGGTCTTAGGGCTTGCAGATCATTAACACGTTGTCTTGATCTTGCTGTTGGGATCGCTGCTCTGGGCGAGGACCCGAGTCTTGAGGGGTGCGAGGGCGGCGGGCGGGGTGGTCGCTGGTGGGATGACGATGCCGTGTGACTCGAGTAGTTTCCTGATCTTCAGCAGGGTGCGGTGCATGGCGGTGCGGCTGCTGCCGAAGAGCACGGCGAGGGGTTCCGCGGCCAGATTGACGCGCAGGTGGAGCACTGCGGCTAGTAGGGCTTGGTCAGGTCAGCTGTGGTTGAGCGT
>NZ_JBHYXN010000122.1:0-1173 GCF_042752335.1 Streptomyces sp. NPDC059355
GCCATGAGCGCGGTGACGCCTCGCCGAGGCCCATGGGGGCACGGCCGTCGCGCTGGACCGTTCGAGTCAGCCGCGGCTAGCGCTGAGCTGTGCGGGGGCCGTTCTTCTTGGCGGCTTCACGTGCGGCGCATAGTGCGACGCGGGCCAGGTCCACGCCGCTGGGCTGGGGGCTCTGGCTCATCACGCCCCTCCCCGGCGAGTTCCTGGGACCGGTGGCTGAGGCAGACACTGCAGGTCGGCAAAGCCCTACGCGTGCAGAGCGTCTCACCATCACGGCCGGAGCACGTTTCCGGCAAGGAGGGCGCAGCAGGTGTGGCGGCGGCCAAGGCGTCGGCCTCCTCGCGGCAGAGCTTGCACCGGCCGGTGTCGACGGCCCGGCCGGTCAGGAAAATCACGCATCCGCATCCGCATCCGGCACGAGGAGCGGGGCGGGCCTTCAGGCTCCTGGGGCGCCGGGACCCGCGCGGGGCGCCGGACGGCGGCGTCCAGCTCGCAGTCGGCGCAACGCCCGGACGGGCCGGGGCGAGTGCCGTGCTGAGGACAAAGCCCCTGCTCCAAGCGCTGCTCACGCTGACGGGCGGCGAACCGGTCCTCGACGGTCTCGGCGCACAGCTCACAGGCCGCGCCTGTCCGCCAGATGATGCCCGCCTCGCAATCCTGGTAGCCGCAACCCCAGCGGGGCAGGGCCACCCCGAGTAGCCACCGGCCCGGGTCGCGGATATCGGAGATCATCACCTTGGCCAGGCGGCCCGTCAGCCGGTGGTGGAGACGGTCGGTAACGGTTCCCTCGCGCAGCTGCCTGCCCACCTCGCGGGCGATCTTTCGAACGACGAAATCGTTGGTCGCGCGCTCCAGCAGCACGTGAACCGGCTCCAGCACGGAGTAGTTCTCCGGGCTCATCGCCAGCTGCGGTCCCCTGTACGACGACCGGACAGGCCCCCCGCCCTTGCTGGTGAGCTTTTCGCCGTTCGGCTTTGAGGAGGGCTGGCTGATCTCACCCGCGCAGCGCGAAACCACCCTCGACTTCCGAACGCGCCGCAGCCGCTGGTCTGCCCCGATTGCGAGACGTGGGTGCCGATCACCGGCCTCGGCACCAAGACGACCAAGGTCGTGCCGCACGACACCGGCCGCGCGGGGAAGGACGCCGCCGCCTGGGTAGCAACCGGCTGGTCA
>NZ_JBHYXN010000123.1:0-1129 GCF_042752335.1 Streptomyces sp. NPDC059355
GTCCAGTGGCGCTACCTCCCACACGACTTCCCGCACTGGAACACGGCCTATGTCTATTTTGCCCAGTGGGCCGACGCGGGCGTGTTCGCCAGGCTCAAGGCCTGCTCAGACAGCTTCGCCGTGAAAGGGGACGGGCTCGGGAGCCGACGGCTTGCGTGATCGACACCCAGAGCGTCAATACCTCCACCAGCGTCCCCGCCGTCGGCCAGGGCATTGACGCAGGGAAGAATCGTCGGCAGGAAGCGGAGCATCATCACCGAGACGCTCGATCTTCTCCTCGCAGCGCGCCAGGCTTTCAGCTTGTTGATCAGACGTTCGACGTTGTTCCGTTCCTTGTAGAGGTCGGCGTCGTGGCTGATGGGCCGGCCTCCTCGCGCGCCCTTCTCCTTGCGGTTGGCGGCCTGGTCCCGTTTCTCCGGGATGACGGCCCTGATTCCGCGTTTGCTCAGGTAGACGCGGTTGCCGCCAGACGAGTACGCCTTGTCCCCGGCGACCGCGCCGGGCGTCGTGCGGTGACGGCCGACCGGCAGGCGGACTCTCACCTTCGCGAGCAAGGGGATGAACTGCGGGCTGTCCCCGGCCTGCCCGGCGGTCAAAATCAACGCGAGCGGACGACACCTGCGGTCCGCGGCGAGATGAATCTTGCTCGTGAGTCCGCCACGGGACCTGCCGAGCAGGGCTTCCTTCAGACGGAGCTTGCGTCTGCGTCGGATACGCCGACGTTCGGCCTGTCCGTTCTGTTCCTTCGTGCCCCAATTTTTGGGGGGCTGCCTCCTACTCCTGCGCGGCTTCTTCCAGGCATTCATGAAGCTTTTGTGCTGGCTCTGGACGGGATGAAACGCACGCGTCGGTAGCTGGCCCCGGATACCGACGCGTGCGTCCTCAGTGAAGCACACACGCTTCTGGACACAGTCGACATCGGGCATTGCCGCGCAAGCGTGCAGTCTGTCCCCGTCCACCCGGAGGTGATCGAGATCATGTGGTGCCATGAGATAGCCGTCGGGCCTTGACCCCGGACGGGGGTGCAGGACATAGTTCCAGTCGCCGTGGAAGGCATGCCGGGTCAGTGGCAGAGCCGCCATCTCCGCATCACCGATCGTGACTCCAGTCGGGTAGGGATTGGTGTCCA
>NZ_JBHYXN010000124.1:0-1110 GCF_042752335.1 Streptomyces sp. NPDC059355
TCATGCAAAAAACGCTGAAGTTCACAGGGTGAAGAGAAAAACATGACGCTCGACGAGCTCGAGATGTTCATGAAGGCAGCCCGCGCTGCCGAGGCACCCGGCGACAGCAAAGTCAGCGCCGTCGTGAGCACCAGCGGCAAGATCAAGGAGCTAGAGGCCGAGCTCGACTCCTAGCGCCTGCCACAAGTTCGTCGGCCCACCACCGAACGCGAAAGGGGCCGGGCTGGGTCTCGCGCAGCAGCACGTCGGTGATGCGCGGGTCGGCGGTGCTGCAGGCGTACACGGTGTCCGGGATATCGGGGGCGATACGGTCCGCGTCGGTGGGGGAGTGGATCAGATCGAAGACGGCGGTGCCCCAGCTGGCGCCGGGGGCCGGGATCGCGTCGACGTAGCCGTCTATGGCGAGGTGGGTCTGGGGCTGGTCATCAGCGGGTATCCGTCCGCGTCTTGGCGGTGCGCGGGGAGAGCAGCAGCTCGCAGTTGCGCTGCTGGCCGGGGTGATCGGCCGGGCCTTGTGTCCGTGGCGGTGCCAGAGCGCGGAGGCCGGCGGTTCGGGGTAGGCGAGGGCGTGGTCGACGTCGCGGTGGGGCGACAAACTTGGGTCTCTGTCTCGTCTCGTACGGGATGGAGGGCCCGGGGCAGGCACTTGGATTGGACACCCTGTGCGTCTGCCCCGGGGCAGAGCTACAGCTTGAAGGGCTGGCGGGTGCAGCTGTACAGGCTCTTCCAGGGGCCGGCCTTCGCGGCGGGCCAGTCGTGCTCCCAGCCGGGCCGGTAGCCTCAGGCGCCTCAGCCGTCCGGGCGCCCGTGGCGGATTTCGCGTCCGGCTTCCGCCGCGGCGCGGGCGGCGTCGTAGACCTCGTGGGCGGCCTTGATGGCGGCGGTGCCGCTGTCGGCCCTGCCGGTGAAGACGTGCACGCCACGCAGGCCCGGCGATTCGGTGTTCCGTATGGGGACGTCCACCTCGAAGTAGTCCTTGGCCATGACGCCCAGCTCCTCTCGTGCTCGCGATGATGAGCGACCACAGCGACCGTCCCGGCCCCCGGCCGGATCGGCAGGGGGTCGGGGCGGCACGGAGGACCGTCACGCGCGGTAGGACCGGTTCCTCAC
>NZ_JBHYXN010000125.1:0-1084 GCF_042752335.1 Streptomyces sp. NPDC059355
GTCGGACGCAGTCCGCAAATCACGCGTCTCAGCGATGGCTCGTACGTTTGTACCGCTCACGGGGTGCGCGGTTCAGGCCGCGCCGGGTCTGTAGAGTTTTCGGTGTAACTGGGTTGGATTGTAGGGTCAGATTCGGTTGTTGGTGAGGCGTCCGTCGATGGCCGTGTCGAAGGTTTGGAGGGCCCGCTTCCAGCGGGTGGTCCAGCGTTTGCGGCCGGCGCCGGTCGGGTCGAGGGACATCACCGCGAGGTAGACGCACTTCATGGCGGCGTTCTCGGAGGGGAAGTGGCCGCGGGCGCGGACCGCCCGGCGGATGCGGGCGTTGACGGACTGGATCGCGTGGGTCGTGCAGACGATCCGGCGGATCTCCGCGTCGAACTGCAGGAACGGAACGAACTCCGCCCAGGCGTTCTCCCACAACCGGACGATCGCCGGGTACTTCTGGCCCCATTCCCCGCTGAACTCGAGGAACCGGCTGGTGGCCGCGTCCTGGGTCGGAGCGGTGCAGACCGGCTTCAGTGCTTTGGCGATCTTGTCCCAGTCCTGGCGGCCGGCATAGCGGAACAAGGCCCGCAGCAGGTGGACGCTGACCGCACAGCAGCCCGACGGCGTGGCCGAACCGGTGAAGTACTGAATCTCGAACTTGGCCGCCGACATCCCCGACAAGGATCTTGCCCGCCCCCACCTCGTGCATGGTTGGCTGTGGCACGTTGACAGGTGTAGGTCGGCGCGGTGGTCACTGTGGATGACGGCCCCCCATGGGTGGCGGCCTGATGGTGTGAGAGCAGTCCGGCAATGGCTTGGATCGTGCCGCTCATGTACTGGCACGGGCCATGGTGGCGTGCAAGGGCTCGCCAGTTCTTCAGGTGTGCGATGCCGTGCTCGACCCGGACACGGCATCCGGAGTACGCCTCGCGCTGACCCTCGTAAATCTGCTCGTACCAGTCCGGGGGCTCTTCTTGAACTTGCGGTGCGCTGGTGTCACCACGCGGCCGCCCATCCGGGCGCCCAGGCCGAGGCCCTGGTAGCCGCGTGGTGGGATGCGTTTCACCAGCGCGCCTCCCCGGCGATATAGCTGGCGGCG
>NZ_JBHYXN010000126.1:0-1077 GCF_042752335.1 Streptomyces sp. NPDC059355
CGGTTTTATGAGATTAGCTCCACCTCGCGGTCTTGCAGCTCTTTGTACCGTCCATTGTAGCACGTGTGTAGCCCAGGTCATAAGGGGCATGATGATTTGACGTCATCCCCACCTTCCTCCGGTTTGTCACCGGCAGTCACCTTAGAGTGCCCAACTGAATGCTGGCAACTAAGATCAAGGGTTGCGCTCGTTGCGGGACTTAACCCAACATCTCACGACACGAGCTGACGACAACCATGCACCACCTGTCACTCTGCCCCCGAAGGGGAAGCCCTATCTCTAGGGTTGTCAGAGGATGTCAAGACCTGGTAAGGTTCTTCGCGTTGCTTCGAATTAAACCACATGCTCCACCGCTTGTGCGGGCCCCCGTCAATTCCTTTGAGTTTCAGTCTTGCGACCGTACTCCCCAGGCGGAGTGCTTAATGCGTTAGCTGCAGCACTAAGGGGCGGAAACCCCCTAACACTTAGCACTCATCGTTTACGGCGTGGACTACCAGGGTATCTAATCCTGTTCGCTCCCCACGCTTTCGCGCCTCAGCGTCAGTTACAGACCAGAAAGTCGCCTTCGCCACTGGTGTTCCTCCACATCTCTACGCATTTCACCGCTACACATGGAATTCCACTTTCCTCTTCTGCACTCAAGTTTCCCAGTTTCCAATGACCCTCCCCGGTTGAGCCGGGGGCTTTCACATCAGACTTAAGAAACCGCCTGCGCGCGCTTTACGCCCAATAATTCCGGACAACGCTTGCCACCTACGTATTACCGCGGCTGCTGGCACGTAGTTAGCCGTGGCTTTCTGGTTAGGTACCGTCAAGGTGCCGCCCTATTTGAACGGCACTTGTTCTTCCCTAACAACAGAGCTTTACGATCCGAAAGCCTTCATCACTCACGCGGCGTTGCTCCGTCAGACTTTCGTCCATTGCGGAAGATTCCCTACTGCTGCCTCCCGTAGGAGTCTGGGCCGTGTCTCAGTCCCAGTGTGGCCGATCACCCTCTCAGGTCGGCTACGCATCGTTGCCTTGGTGAGCCGTTACCTCACCAACTAGCTAATGCGCCGCGGGTCCATCTGTAAGTGG
>NZ_JBHYXN010000127.1:0-1065 GCF_042752335.1 Streptomyces sp. NPDC059355
GCGCTGCTGATGCCGACGTCGCTCGCGTTGCTGCTCGACACGACGTCGCCCGAGAAGCGCGCCGGGGCGGTGCGGGCCTGGGCGTCGATCGGCGGGATCGCCGCCGGACTCGGGCCGGTGGCCGGCGGGCTGCTGGTCGAGGCCGGATGGCCCTGGGTGTTCATCGTCAACGTGCCGGTGGGGATCGCGGCGTTCGCGCTCGGTGTCAAGGTGCTGCCGTCACCCGGACGCGCCGGGGAGGAGAAGAGTCCGCTGCCCGACCTGTTCGGAGCCGCCCTCCTCACCGGATCGATCGCAACGCTCGCGCTCGCCCTGGTCAAGGCCCCTGACTGGGGTTGGACGAGCACCGGCACCCTCGGCGGCCTGGCTGCCGCGGTCCTGCTCGGCGTCTGGTTCGTGCTGCGCTCGGCCCGCCACCCCGTGCCGATCGTCGAGCTGCCGCTGCTCCGGGTTCCGGCGTTCGCATCCGCCGCGGCCGCCCTGACCCTGTTCACCGTGGCGTTCGCCGGAATGCTGCTCGGTTCGGTGCTGTGGTGCCAGGGCGTGTGGGACTACTCGGCGCTGCGCACCGGCCTCGCCATCGCGCCGGGACCCTTGCTGGTGCCGCCGGTCGCGTTGCTGATCGGGCCCGCCGTCGCCAGATTCGGTGCGGGCCGCATCGCGCTGGCGGGAACCGTCCTGTTCGCGGCCGGCATCCTGTGGTGGGCCGCGGCGCTCGACACCGGCTCGGCCTACGCGGCCTCGCTCCTGCCCGGCATGATGCTGACCGGCCTCGGCGTCGGCATGACGCTTCCGGTCCTGACCGGGGCGTCGGCGGCGGCCCTGCCGCCGGCCCGCTTCGCCACCGGCTCGGCCATCACCTCGATGGGCCGCCAGATCGGCGCGGTCCTCGGCGTCGCGATCCTGGTGGGCATCCTCGGCACCCCGGCCCCCGGAGGCGCCGTCGCCGCGTTCCAGCACGGCTGGTACGCGGTCGCCGCGGCGTCCCTGCTCGCCGCGTGCGCGACGGTCCCGCTCATCCGCAAGCCGCGACCGGCCGCCGCCAAGGCGTCCGACGCCGCAGAG
>NZ_JBHYXN010000128.1:0-1045 GCF_042752335.1 Streptomyces sp. NPDC059355
ATTCCTGACCGATGGTGATCGTGTCAGCGGTGAAGAGAGTGCCCTTGTCGGCTAAGTAGAGCTGCTTGATGCTGGCGTCCCAGGGTCCGGCCACTACCTCGGGTCCTTCCACTAGATCCTTCCGGCTCACCCCAACGGGTGACCCACACCCAGTTGTCCCACCTCGCCCACAGGAGCGGTAACGGCTCACGGCAGGGGAGCGCGAAGACCGTGGGCCGCGAGAAGCAGAACGGGCGCCGGTACACGCTCCGGGCGTCCGGGGCAGAATTGGGTGAACGAGGCCGCCCCGGGCGCCGGGGCCGCCGTCGAGTAAGTGACACTGAACGGGCCCGGCGGCGCCCACCATGCCGATGCTGCCGCCGTCGGGCACCTGGACCGATGTGGAGGGGACGCCGGTGACAGCCTGGGACGTCGAGGACCCCGCCGTGTGGGACGACCTGTTCGCCCGTGACGCGACGAGCGGCCGGTGCAGTTCGTACGGCCCGCCGATACCGACCGCCCTACCTGGGCGGCGTACGAGGGCGGGACCTACCTGGGCACGGTGAGCGCGGATCCCGACGGGGCACGCCCGCTGTGTGTGTGGGGGGTGCCCCTATGTCTTTGGTCAAGGTGGTCGGGTGGCAGTGTGGCTGTCATGAGTGATGACGTGCCTGTTCGGAAGTCGGCGGGCGAGAGTATGCGGCCGTGCGACTTTTGCAGTCATCCGGTCGTGTTGGACTCGGTCGACGAGCGGGACTGCCCCGTGTGCGGCGAGGCTGTCGCTGAGGATCAGCCGGCTGAGGTTGGCCGGGGTTCGTAGAAGGTGCCGTCGCGGAGCATGGCGAAGAGGACGTCGATGCGGCGTCGGGCGAGTGCGATGAGGGCGGCGATGTGGTGTTTTCCCTCGCGGCGTTTGCGGTCGTAGTAGGCGCGTGACTCGGGTTGGGAGAGCGAGGCGAACGCGGCGAGGTAGAAGGCTCTCTTGAGCTGTTTGTTGCCTCGCCGGGAAGGATGTTCGCCGCGGATGGAGGAGCCGGAGTTCCTGGTCACGGGTGCGAGGCCGACG
>NZ_JBHYXN010000129.1:0-1002 GCF_042752335.1 Streptomyces sp. NPDC059355
GCATAGGGAAGGGCGGCGAACCTTCTTGGGGTTCGCCGCCCATCGTGCTGCTGCGGGGTGTGTCAGCGGGTGATGTAGAAGGTGCGGTCGGCCATCTCGATGCCGTCGGGCATGTTGTTGGCCGCGTCCGCGACGGCGCCGTAATCGGCGATGTGCCCGTCGGCGGTCGCATGGAAGAGCGTGGACATCTCCTCGCACTCCACGGCCATGGCTTCGGCCTCGTCCTTGCACGACCACATCACGGTCGCCGCTTCCCGGTGCTCGTTGACAGTGGACTGGTCGACGCTGAGGGCGGCGGCCTGGTCAGCAAGCCTGTCGACCGACTTCGCGCAGTCCTCCACGTACTTGAAAGTGGAGCGGATCTGGTTGGACAGGCCCGCCATGGTGGCGCTGGCGGCGGTCAGCTGCGCCACGACGATGCCGAACCTGACAGCGCCGACGACCAGGGAACCGGTCTTCACCAGAGCTTCGCCGACGCTGAACGACCCAGCTCGAACACGGGCGTCACCGACGCCGAACGTGCCGACCGGCATGTAGGCGTCATCGATGATGGGGATGAGATCAGACATGGTGGTCCTCCTATTCGACGTGGTAGTCGCGCTCGGCGGGGGCGGCGTGTCCGGCGTCGCGGACGGCGTCGGCGAGCGGTTTGTGGCGGCGCTCGGCGTTCTCGCCGGCGGTGCGGATGGACTCGGAGGCCGCAGGCAGCTTCGCGGCCAGGGCCTCCGCCTTCGCCTTCACGCTGACGGCCTTCTCGGCGAGGATCAACACCCAGCCCTCCAGGACGCCGGGCACCTTGAGGTCGACGATCTTCTCGTGCAGGGCTTCCAGCCGCGTCATCATCTTCTCGCAGCTATCCGCGGCGGCGCGGGCCTCGTCGACGCCCGCCATGATCTCCTCGGCCATGTCGGCGTCGGATTCGATGACGTCGTAGATCGTCAGCTCGCTGTCCGCGTACTGCGTGTTCGGTGCCTTGGTCGGGACGGGCACGGTCACTACCTG